>NZ_JBFAZZ010000006.1:0-429213 GCF_040689425.1 Actinoplanes sp. NPDC051475 | reverse complement strand
TTGGGCCCCCGCCGCGGCCGGAGGTCTCGCCGGCCTCCGGGCCCCGGGGCGCCCCCGGCCGATCGGCCGCCCGGGGCCCGCCGATGAAGGAGATGAGTCACATGCGGAGCTTTCAGGGGCGCGACATCCTCTCGCTCGAGGAGTTCGAGCGCCAGGAGTACTTCCGGGTCTTCGACATCGCCGACCGTCTCGCGCCGATCGCGCGCGACCGGCGCAACTCCGACCTGCTCCGGGCCAAGACCCTGGTCACGGCCTTCTACCAGCCGAGCACCCGGACCCGGCTGTCGCACGAGGCGGCGATGCACCGCCTCGGCGGGGCGGTGACCGGCTTCGTCGACGCGAAGAACACCCGCGCGGGTGACTACTATCAGGAGTCTCTGCGCGACACCGTACGGATGCTGGAGAACTACGGCGACGTCATCGTCATGCGCCACTTCGAGGAGGGCGCGCCGCGGGAAGCCGCGCGCTGGTCCAGCGTCCCGATCATCAACGCCGGCGACGGCTGGGGCGAGCACCCCACCCAGATCCTCACCGACCTCTACACGGTGGCGGCCGAGCGCGGCCGCCTCGACGGGCTGCGCTGGCTCGCAGTCGGCGACATGCGCATGCGCACCATGCACTCGCTGGGGCACGCCCTCGCGCGCTTCGACTGCCCGCTGACCCTGGTCGCGCCCCCGGCGGACGCCCTGTTCCCCGGCTCACCGGACATGCGGATGCCGGAGCAGTACAAGGAGAGTTTCCGGCGCGACGGCCTCGAGGTGCGCGAGGCCGAGCACGTCGAAGAGGCGATCGCCGAGGCGGACGTGATCCTGGTCGAGCCGGTCGTCCAGCCGGACTACACCCGGGCCCACCACGAGGCGAGCACCGAGGACAAGCCCGTCACCCCGGCGAACTATCGGATCACCCGGGAGCTGCTCGGGTCCCGGGCGAAGAGCGACGCCATCCTGCTGCACTCGCTGCCCCGGATGGACGAGCTGCCCCCGGACGTGGACGGCACCCGCTGGTCGCGGCTGTGGCAGGAGGCCGCCAACGGCGTCGTGGTGCGCATGGCGCTGCTGGCCCTGGTGCTCGGCGCGGTCGAGTGATCCTGCGGTGGCCCTACTGCTCGGCGACCGGGTTGTCCGCGTCGATGGTGGCGAGCACGAGCTCGTCGGCGAACGGGCGTACGGACTCCGCGAGCTCCTGCTGCGCCGCGATCAGCCGCTCGCCGGAAACCGCCTCGGCGGACACCCGCTCGAGGATGAAGACGACGTTGCGCGACTCGGACGTCACCTTGGTGCGGTCGCTGTCCCGGTGGTTCCAGTGGCGGGTCAGCACGTGCGCGTCCTGCGCGTACACGATCTCCCCGGCGCGGGGCACCTCGGTCTCGTCCGGTTCGCCCATGGGTACGAACACATCCCCGTCCCGGGCGGGCCGGACGGTGACGAGCTCGCCGAGCGTGTCCAGGTCGAACGCGCCGGCCGGCACCCGGTGGCGCAGTGAGATCAGGTTGTAGGCATCCACCGCCGGGCTGATCCGCGGCACCCGCCCGGACTTGGCGACCCGGCGGCTCAGCGCCTCCACACTGGGCCGGGCCCGTCGCGGATTGGTCCCGAAGGCCCGGTACGCCGTGTGCCACGAGGCGATCTCCGGCGACTCCTCCCCGGGCGCGGCCCACGCGCCGGCGGCCACGTCGCGCTGGAACTGCTCCACGGCGGCGTCGACGGCGGGCCACGGCTCGCCGTTACGCAGGTTCCGCGCGGCGACGAAGCACACCTGCGCGTCCGGGAACGCCGTGAGCACCTCGGCGTCCAGCATGATGCGGACTGACATCGAACGATCCTCCTCAACCCACGCCGTGGCGCGGGGGCTCCAGCAGCCTGGTGCGGTGTCGCAGCCGGCGGGCGTACCCGTCCGGATCGCCGGCGAGCAGAAGGTAATGCAGCTTCCGGATGGAATGGTGCGGCACCCCCGGCCACATGTGATGCACGGTGTGGTAGCCGTCGTTGTGCGGGTGCAGGAGCAGGCGCTGCCACCGGCCCAGGTTGGTGATGGTCGCGTCGAAGACCGTATCGCTGTCGGAGTAGACGTGCTCGTCCGCCTCGCCGAGGAACCGCAGGACGGGCAGTACGAGGAAGAAGCCGGCCAGCCAGCAGACTCCGGAGAGGACGCCGCCCGCAGCGCCGAGCACCAGGTGGCCGAGTACGCCCGTCGCGGCGGACGTGGCGACGACCGGGATCAGGACCTGGTGCGGCTGTGCCTTCATGGCGGCGAACCACCCGGCCTCGTACCGGGGCAGCCGCACGATGACGTCCCGCAGCAGGCCCCAGGCGGAGCGCCGGTCCACCCGCTCGAGGTCGAGTTCCTCGTAGCGCTCGCGGTCCGGGTCGTCCGGGGTGCCGAAGCGGCCGTGATGCAGCAGGTGGCTCGTGCGGTAGCTGGCGATGGTCGCACCGGTCGGCCCGCCGGCCAGCACCGCGGCGAGACCGTCGTTGAGCCGCCGGCGGCGGCGGGACCAGTTGAAGTGCGACGCCTCGTGGACGAGGCACTCCAGCCCGCGCATCTGCCGGGCGGCCACGACCAGCAGCACGGCGGACACGGGTACGAGCAACGGGCTGAGCAGCAGGGCCCAGGCGGCGAGGATCGTGGCGGTGACCGCCGACGCGAGGTCGATCACGGCCAGGGCGAACGTGAGCGGCAACCGGGTGCGGTGCGCGTCGGCGATCGCCGCGCGCATGCCCGGGGGAGCGGTGTAGCCCTTCGGGTACGGCCGTCCGGCGGCCCGGGGAGCGGAGCCCTCGCGGTCCGGTACCGGTGCATCGCCGAGCGGCTGGACCTCGAGCATCGCCGGCGTCGTCCTTCCTCGTCGGTGTTCGGTGTCAGGAGCCGGTGACCCCGCCGCGAGCGGCGACGGACCGGTCGCGCATGACCGCGGCGACGACGTCGAGGTCGGCGCTGATCGTGTGCGCCGCGCCTGGCGCTGTGCCCGGTGCGGGCGGCGTACTCAGGTCGGAGCCGGTGACCAGCACCACGGCGCTCTCATCCGGCGAGACGAGCCCCATGGCCAGCGCGCTGCGGTAGCCGGCGAATGCCGCGGCTCCCGCCGGCTCGCTGGGCACCTGCGCCAGGTCGCGCAGGTCTCGTACGGCGGCGTCGATCTCCGGCTCGGTCACCGTGACGAAGGAGCCGCCGGCCGTACGCACCTCGTCCAGCGTCCACTCGCCGATCGAGGGCACCGTAACGGCGATGCCGTCGGCCGAGGTCGCCGCGGGATCCAGCGGCGGCGCCGCGGTGCCGTGCCACCGGTGGGCGAGCGGCGCGCACGCGGCCGCCTGCACCCCGATCATCCGGGGCAGGGCCGCGATGGCCCCGCAGGCGAGGAGCTCCCGGAAACCCTTGGCCAGCCCGACCAGGGTCGGCCCGTCGCCGACCGGCGCCACCGCGACGTCGGGCGCGCGGCGTCCCAGCTGTTCCCACACCTCGAGGGCGACCGTCTTCTTCGCCTCGATCGTCAGCGGGTTCGCGCCGGTGTTGCGGTCGATCCAGCCGAACCGTGCCGCGGCGGCGCGGGACAGCTCGAACGCCGCCCGGTAACCCTCCCGGACGCGGAAGACCTGGGCGCCGGCGGCCACCATGTGGGCGACCTTGCCGGGCCGGCAGTCCTCCGGCACGAAGATCACCGCGTCGATGCCGGCGGCCGCGGCGCCGACCGCCGTCGCGATGGCCGCGTTGCCGGTCGACGAGGTGGTCACCGCCGTCGCGCCGCTGCGCATGCCGATGTCGATCACCAGCGCGGTCGCCCGGTCCTTGTTGGACCGGGTCGGCCCCGTCGTCTCGTCCTTGAGCCACAGGTCGCCGGCTCCGGTGGCCTCCCGCAGGCCCGGAACCGGGCGCAACGGGGTGCCGCCGACCGGCAGCGGGTACACCGGATCGCGGTCGCAGCCGGGCAGCAGGCGGCTGTACCGCCACATGTCGATCCGGCCCCCGGGTTCGGGCAGCAGCTCCGGCCGGTAGCGGTACGTGAAGGTCGGATCCTGGTACGCCGTGCGTACGGCGATGGCCTCGTCGCTCACCAGCGGACCTGATCGCCGAAGAACCCGTCGACGGCCAGCGCGTCGCCGCTCTCGCGGGCGTGGTCGAGAACCATGCGCCCGACGGCGATGTCCAGCACCCCGAGGCCGAACGGCGAGAAGACCGTGGGCCGGCCGGGGTCGAGCCGGGCCTTGTCCTGCATCACCTGCGCGAGGGTGCCGGTGATGAAGCCGCGGCCTCCGGTCAGCATCTCGGCCAGATGCGGCGAGGTCCGGGCCTTGAGGCAGTGCTCGACGTCGTCCACGACGTTGTCGGCGGCCAGCAGGGTCTCCGGAGCCAGGTCGCGCAGGGAGATGTGCAGCACGAGCTGGCCGGCCCGGAACCGATGGGTCGCCGGCACGTACGGGGCGAGCGCCGTCGTGGCGAACACGACCACGTCGGCGTCGAGGGCGGCGTCCAGATCGCCGGCGACGGCCGTACCCTCCGCGGTCGCGTCGAGGTGCCCGACGAGCGCGGCCGCCGAGGCGGGATCGGTGTCGTGGCACACGATCCGCTCGGGCCGCGTCCCGCCGGCGCGCAGATAGCGGCAGATCGTACGGGCGATGTAGCCGGCTCCGACCACCCCCAGCGTGGCGGCCTCACCCCGGCCGAGGACCTGCGCGGCCAGCGCGGCCGAGGCCGCGGTCCGCGCCGCGCTGATCGCGGCGCTCTCCAGGACCGCGACCGGACGGCCCGTCTCGTAGTCGTTGAGCACGAGCAGCGCGGACGCGCGCTGCTGACCCCGGCGGACATTGGCCGGAAAGCTCGAGATCCATTTGATTCCGGCCATCGGCCGCTCGTCGTGCACGAACGCGGGAAGCGCGATGATCCGGGAGTCCGGCTTCTCCGGGAACCGCAGGAAATAACTGTCGGGATTGACCGTGCCGCCGGATTCGTGAAGAAGGTAGGTGGTGCGCACGCAATCGATCACGGCGCTTTCCGCGCCGTCCAGTGCGGCGGCCACCGCGGAATTGCCGACAACGGCGAGATCGCTCATGGTTCCGTTCCTGTTTGTCCGGTGGAGTGTTCACATGCCGGCGACGACTCGCGCGGGTGCGCGATCGATCACCCCGGCGGCATCGCAGGCGATGGCGCGCGCCAATTCCGGACCGTAGTGGTCGAGCACCCAGCCGTCGTTGTAGATCGTGTCCAGATAGCGCTCGCCGAGGTCCGGTGAAATGACCACGACCCGGCTTCCCGGCAGGATCGATTCGCCCATCGCGCTCACCGCGGCGAGCGCCGTGCCGGTGGAGCCGCCGACGAGCAGGCCGTATCGGCGCGCGACGCGCCGGCAGACCAGGATCGTGTCCGCCTCGGCGACGACGCACTTGTCGAAGTCCGGACCGTCCCGGAACAGTTCCGGGCGCCGGCTGGCTCCGAGCCCGGGAATCCGCCGGGTTCCGGGTGCCCCGCCGAACGTGACGGAGCCGGCCGCGTCGACGGCCACGACCCGGGTGGGTGAGTGCACGGCCCGGAAGTGGCTCAGGCATCCCATCAGCGTTCCCGCCGAGCCGACGCCCACGAATATCCAGTCCGGCGCGCCCAGCTCGGCCTCGATCTCGCGGGCGGTGGTGGTCCGGTGCGCCCGCGGGTTCGCCGTGTTGCCGTACTGGTTGAGCCAGACCAGCTCGGGATCGGCGGCCAGGCGGGCCGCGATGCAGTCGATGCGGGTCTGCAGGTAGCCGCCGTTGGGGTCATGGCGGGTGACCGTCACCACCTCGGCACCGAGCGCCTCGATGTGCCGCACGCTCTGCGCGTTGGCGTTCGGATCCGTGACGACGGTCAGCCGCAGGTTCTCGGCGGCGCAGATGGATGCCAGCGCGACGCCGAGGTTCCCGGACGTGGACTCGATGAGGTGCATGCCGGCCCGGAGGGTCCCGTCGGCCAGGGCGGACAGCACCATCTCGCGCGCCGTCTTGACCTTGATCGATCCGGTCGGGTTCAGCCCCTCCAGTTTGAGCAGGACCTCGCCGTGCTGCTGATAGCCGGGTAACCGCAGGAAGGCGCGACGATCTCCCGACTCGTAGGCCCGGTCGACGATCACCTACCTGCTCCGCCCGCCATCGATCGACACGGCGCCGATCCGCTTGGCCCGGAACCGGTCGAGGACGTCGACGGCGGCCACCGCGGACTCGGGAGTGCGAAGGCTGGGCTCCCGGTCACCACCGAAGCGCGCGCAGACGGCCACGTGCGCGTCGTACGCCGTCGACATGGCCGCGACCAGGAAGCCGTACGTCTCCCGTACCTCAGGATCGGCCTTCGCGACCAGCGGCTTGATCCGGCCGAATCCCTTGAGCAGCATCCGGTGGTCGCGCAGTTGCAGGCCGCTGAACTTGGCGTTGATGTGCGGCGGCATCATCGCCGGGCGGACGACGTCCGCGTACGCCGGGCGGGTGAAGTCGCCGGCGAACCGCAGCGCCGCACCGGATCCGATCATCAGCACGGTGGCGTCCTCGAGCAGGCGGCACGCCTCGTCCGGCTCGGTCTCCAGGGTCTCCTCGACGCAGCCGACGGCGACGACCAGCGCCTGGATGAGGGCGAAGAACACCTGATGGCCGAGCCGCCAGCGCATCAGCGGATCCACGTCGACCGGACGGATCGCGACGGCGGGCGGCGCGTCGGTGTCCCGCTCCGCGCCGGCCCAGTGCGTGTCAGCGGCTCCCACCCGCCAGAGCAGGCGGAACACGGTCCGGAAGGAGTCGCGGAGCTGGTCCCACTCGTCCGTGCCCAGGGTCACCCCGGCGGACAGGGCGTCGTGCAGCTGGCCTTTTACGGCCTCCAGCATGGTGCGGGTGAACTCCTGCACCGGGTTGCCGGTGACGCGGACGGCGCCGAAGAACACGTCGTGCTCCTCGTAGAGGTCCTCCGGCAGCCCCAGCCGTTCCTCGTCGGTGTAGCGCGTCGGCGCGGCCGGCGGACCCAGCCGGCTCAGTGCGGCGGCGACGGCCGCCAGGGCCCGCTCGTCCGGGTCGTGCGAGTCCAGGCCCACCACCATGCGCAGGGCGTCCACAGTGTCCGCGTCCATGAATTTCCGCACGGCGGAAATGGACGCGGGCAGGTCCTCGGCCTTCAAAAGATGCAGCGGCGAGATATCGGCCGGCCGCCGGTCGTCTGCGATCGAATCACCGGACGCGGCCGGCGTTGATTGTGTCGCCAACTCTTCCATTGCCACCCTAAAAATGCAGCGTTAAACGAAAGGCTCAGCAGTCTGCGGGCACGACGATTTCGCGGCCGGAATCACGCGAATCGTGCCGGTTGCTGGTCTGGTTCGTACAGATTCGTGGTGCCTGATGCCGGGCTAGTCCCGGCGCACTCCACGGTGCCAGCGAGTCATGAACACAATCTCCCCGTTCCCCGTTTCCCCGTTTCACGACGCGGGTCACCCGCAGTCGTCGCGTTACTGAACCACAGTGGATCCCGGCCCGCAATACCCGTCGATCGTCCACCGGGCCGCTCGTAACGTTCCGGTGCAGCGCATAGAGCAAGGTCTTAGCCCGTGGTCCCCCCGCCGGGGCGCGACACCGGCGTGACCGCATCGATGCATGTGATTTCTGCCACAGGGGCCCGTGGTCGAGTCCCCTGTCGACAGTGGGCCGTGTCAGTGGGCGTGATGGTAGCGGTGGACGACCGCGTGGCCCCGGCCACGCGAGATCATCCAGCGGTTGAGCGGAGTGGTCAGCAGGAAGGCCACCGCCAGCGACGCGGCGAGCGAGACCCAGAAGAGCGCGCTGTCCAGCCCGGCGTCCATCGCCCCGGGCACTGCGACGATGACGGCGTTGTCCAGCAGCTCCATCACCGCGATCGAAACGGTGTCGGCGGCCAGTGCCACCTTGAGCGCCGTGCGGAAGTCGACGCCCGCGTGCAGCACGCCGCGCATGGTGAGGGTGTAGCCGAACACGAACGCCAGCACAACCGACAGCACGACGGTCGCGGCGGTGGGGAGTCCCGCGGCGGTGCCGATCACCATGCCGAGGACTTCGCCGATGGCGCAGCCGGTGAGGCAGTGCAGGGTGGCGGCCGCAGCGGCCCGCCAGGTGACGACATTTTCCATGCGTCGAAGATACCCCCCTGGGGTATATGACGCAAGCGCGAAATTGACTTAATTTAACTTTATGAATTTGGCTCTGACCTGGGAAAACGATCAGGAAGGCGGTTGCGGAGGGTTGACAGTCCTCGAGGCCGGGAGTTAATTGTTCGCTACCTTGCCTATTCCGGCCCGGCCCCCCACCTTCCGGCCCGGTTCGGCGTATCCCCGCAGTGGAAGGTCCCCTCATGAAACGCCGTACCACTCTCCTCGCCTCCGTCAGTTCGGCCGCCGTCGTCGCGGCCCTCGGGGCCCTCGGCATCACCGAGGCCGGCGCCGCGGCGGCCGGTGCCATCACCGGGCTCGGCGGCAAGTGCGTCGACGTCGCCGGCGCCAGCCCGGCCAACGGCGCTCGCGTCCAGCTCTACGACTGCAACGGGTCGGCGGCCCAGACCTGGACCACGGGCGCCTCGGACGACACCGTGCGGGCGCTCGGTAAATGCATGGACGTCGCCGGCGCCTCGACCGCGAACGGCGCCAAGGTGCAGCTCTACGACTGCAACGGCACCGCCGCGCAGAAGTGGACGGTCTCCGGTGGCGCGCTCGTCAACACCGGCTCCGGCAAGTGCCTCGATGTCACCGGTCAGAGCTCGGCGAACGGTACGCAGCTGCAGATCTGGACGTGCACCGGCGCCGCGAACCAGGTCTGGACGCTGTCCGGTGGTGGTGGCACGCTCGATCCGAATGTCTCCCCGGGTGGCAACTTCAACCTCTCGATCTGGTCCCTGCAGCTGCCGATCGGCTCGCCCGGCGCGCCGACCACCATCCCGCCGTCGCAGCTCAAGGGGCCCAACGGCTACACCCACCCGGCGTACTTCTTCACGGACCGCACCGACGGTTCGATGACCTTCTTCGCGCCGGAGAAGGGCGTCACGACGCCGAACTCGAACTACGCCCGCTCCGAGCTGCGCGAGATGAACGCCGACGGCAGCGCGGCGGACTGGCCCCTGGCGGGCAACCACACGTTGAGTGCCTCGCTGCGGGTAACGCAGGTGACCAAGAACGTCTGCGTCGGGCAGGTGCACCTGGGCTCCGGCGGTTCGTCGACCAAGCCGCTGCTCGAGCTCTACTACCGGCCCAACGGCGACATCTTCCTCGGCACCGAGAACTCGCCGGCCGGCGGCCAGACCCTGCATGCGGTCGGAAACGTGCCGCTGGGCACCCGGTGGAGCTACGTCATCAACGTCACGGGCAACAAGATCAACCTCACTGTCAACGGTACGCGGACCAGCTACTCGATCCCGTCGTCGTTCAACCCGTACAAGCAGTACTTCAAGGCCGGCTCGTACAACCAGAGCTCGTCGGAGAGCACCACCAACGGCGCGAAGGTCAAATTCTACGTCTTGACCGTCTCGCACGGCTGATCCGTCGCAGGTGAGGCATAGTGGAATGCCGTGACTGAGACACCCGCTATGCCCACCTGTCCCGTCGCCACCCGGCTCTACGAGGCCGGCGGGGTGGTGGCCGAGGGCTTCGGCGCGGCCGAGATATCCCGGCTGCTGGGCGAGCATCCCGAGGCCGTGCTGTGGTTCGACCTGCTCGACCCCGACGAGGCGGACCTGCGGGCCGTCGCGGCCGAGTTCCGGCTGCATCCGCTCGCCGTCGAGGACGCGGTGCACGACCATCAGCGGCCCAAGCTGGACCGCTATCCGGGCCACCTGTTCATGAACGTGTACGACGTCCACGTCACCACCGACGGCCCGGTCCCGGAGACGGACAAGACGGAGATCAGCGCCTTCATCACCGACCGCGCGCTGATCACGGTGCGCAAGTCGGCGAGCGACGTCTCCCGGTTCGTCGAGCGCTGGGACGCGGACGCCGAGCTGGCCAAGCACGGCGGGGTCGCCTTCCTCGTGTACGGCCTGCTCGACGTCGTCGTGGACGGGCAGTTCGCCGCGGCCCGCATCCTCGACGAGGCGATGGACAGGACCGAGGACACGATGCTCGAGGAGGGCGGCGCGCCGCGTTCGGTGCGGATGTACGGCTTCGGCCTGCGCAGGGCCATCGCCGCGCTGCGCCGCCCGGTGGCGCCGATGGCGGACCTCATCGCCGAGGTGCTGCGCCTCGAGAACGCGCTGGTCGACGAGCGGCTGGCGCCGTACTACCGCGACGTCGACGACCACGCGCGCCGGGCCACGGAGACCATCGACAGCGCCCGGGAGCGCATCAACGGCCTGCTCGAGGCGGACCTCAACGAGCAGAGCAACGCGCTCAACGACGTGACCCGCAAGCTCGCCGCGTGGGCCGCCGTCATCGCCGTACCCACGGCGCTGACCGGATTCTTCGGCCAGAACGTCCCGTACTGGGGTTACGAGCGGTTCTCCGGCTTCCTCGCCAGCCTGGTGCTCGTCGTGCTCTCCGCCGGCGGTCTGTACGTCTACCTCAAGCGGCGTGGTTGGCTGTGACCGTGGAGAAACTCGTGCACCACGCCAAGCTGGAATGGGACGGCTCGACGGGGGAGGGCTACCGGGCGTACCCGCGGGCCCACACCGCGAGCGCCCCGCCCGCGCAGGCCGCCCTGCGGCTGAGCGCCGACCCGCAATTCCGGGGCGACCCGGATCTGCTGAACCCGGAGCAGCTCGTCGTGCTGGCGGCGAGCTCGTGCCAGCTGCTGTCGTTCCTGTCCGTGGCGGCCCGTAAGCACGTCGACGTCCTCCGGTACGCCGACGAAGCGACCGGCTACCTCAGCGAGGACCTCCGCAAGGCCCGCCTCGAGCTCATCGAGCTGAACCCGGTCGTGCACGTCGCCCCGGGCACCGACGAGGAGCTGGTGCTGCGGCTCGTCGACCAGGCACACGAGGAGTGCTACATCGCCAACTCGCTGAACTCCACGGTCACGGTCCGCGCGACGGTGGTGGTCACAGCGACCTGATCTCCACGCCGGTGAACGTCACCCGGTACGCCGCACCGGTTTACCCGGGTGGTCGCCCGTACGTGTCCGGGGCCAGGACATTAGGGTGAGCCCGTGCGTGACATCGCCGTGTTCACCGGAAGTGCCCATCCCGAATTGGCGGCGGAGATCTGCGAGCACCTCGGCGTGCCGCTGCTGCCCACGAAGACATCGCGGTTCGCCAACGACTGCATCGAGGTGCAGCTGCAGGGCAACTGCCGCGAGCGCGACGTGTTCCTCATCCAGCCGCTCGTCCCGCCGGTGCAGGAGAACCTCGTCGAGCTGCTGTTCATGCTCGACGCAGCGCGCGGCGCGTCGGCCGGCCGGATCACCGTCGTGCTTCCGCACTACGCGTACGCCCGCAGCGACAAGAAGGACGCCCCGCGCATCTCCATCGGCGGGCGCCTCGTCGCGGACCTGCTGCAGACCGCCGGCGCCCACCGGATCCTCGCCATGACCCTGCACTCCCCGCAGGTGCACGGCTTCTTCAGCGTCCCGGTCGATCACCTGCACGCGCTGCGCGAGCTGGCCCACCACTTCCGCGGGTACGACCTGAGCAACACGGTCGTGGTCTCCCCGGACCTGGGCAACGCGAAGGAGGCGGCGGCCTTCGCCCGGATGCTCGGCATCGAGGTGGCGGCCGGCGCCAAGCAGCGGTACGCCGACGACAAGGTCGTGATCAGCTCGGTCATCGGCGAGGTGGCCGACCGCGACGTGATCATCCTGGACGACGAGATCGCCAAGGGCAGCACGGTCTTCGAGCTGCTCGGGCGGCTGCGCGAGCGCAACACCCGCAGCATCCGGGTCGCGTGCACCCACGGCCTGTTCGCCTCGCAGGCGGTGCAGCGGCTCTCCGACGAGAAGGACGTCGAGGAGATCGTCTGCACCAACACCGTGCCGATCCCGGCGGCCGACCGCACCGACAAGCTGACCGTGCTCTCGGTGGCACCCGCGCTCGCCGAGGCGATGCGCCGCATCCACAACGGCGAGTCGGTCAGCGCGCTCTTCGCATGACCGAGGCCGTGTGGACGGCGTTGCTGGCCATGCAACGGCAGTCGTGGGAGCAGGGCGTCGCCGCGCAGGCCGCCCTCGACCTGGGGCGCGACGACCTGGCGGTGCTGCTGGCGGAGGCCGCGGTGGTACGCCAGTCGGCGGACGGGCGCCTCGGCAACGTCGAGGACGAGGTGGGCGCGGTCAACGGTGCCGCGTGCGGGGAGGCGGTGCTGGCGGCGTACCGGCGTACCGGGAATGCGGTCTTTGCCGAAGCGGCCCGCAGGCAGCTCGCCTGGCTGGAGTCCGGCGCACCCCGGGCTGCCGACGGCACGCTCTTCCACCTGCTCGGTGGCCGCGAGATGTGGGCCGACACGGTCTACATGGTGGTGCCCTTCCTGGCCCTCAGCGGGCGCCCGGACGTGGCTTGGCAGCAGGTCGAGGGGCATCGCGCCCGGCTCTGCCACGACGGCGTCTACTCGGCGATCTGGTCGGAGGAGACCGGCTCGCTGCGGCGGGCCGACCGCTGGGGCGGCGGCAACGGCTGGGTGGTCGCGGCGGTCGCGAGGACGCTGCGGCTCGTGCCGGACTTCCCGGAGCGGGAGCGGCTGGCCGAGCACGGGCGCGAGGTTCTCGATGCCTGCCTCGCGCTGCGGCGGCCCGACGGGCTGTTCCACGACGTGCTCGACGACCCGGCGACGTTCCGGGAGACCAACGCGGCGCAGATGTTCGCGTACGCGGCGCTCACGGGCGCCGCCGACGGCTGGCTGCCGCCCGAGTACGCCGACACCGGCCGCGACCTGCTGGCCGCCGCGACCCGGGAGCTCGGCGGGGACGGCGTGGTGCGCGGCGCCGCCGGCTCGCCGCGCTTCGACCGGCCGGGCACCTCGAGCGAGGCCCAGGCCTTCCACCTGCTGGCCGCCGCGGCGGCCTAGCTGCTCTGCTCCCGTGCCGGCTGCGGCCCGCAGAGGGTGAGGATCGCGCCCAGCAGGGTCGAGCGGGTGAACGGCTTCTCCACCAGCATGCTGTTCTCGTCGAGGTGCAGCTGCGGCCCGAGCGATGCGGCGGTGTAGCCGGACATGAAGAGCACCGGCAGGTCGGGCCGATGGGTGCGCAGCGCCGCGGCCAGTTCGGGTCCGGTCATGGTCGGCATCACCACGTCGGTGATCAGCAGGTCGGGCTGCGCGCCCGAGGCGACCTGGGTGACCGCCTGGAGCGCGTCCGTCGCGACCGTGATCTCGTAGCCCGCCGGCGCGATCAGCCGCTGCACGAGCTGCGCCACCTCCGGCTGGTCCTCCACGATGAGCACCCGGCCGATGACCGCGGGCGTGACCCGGCGGTCGACGGCCGGCGCCGGGCGTTCCTCGGCGGCCGGGAGGTAGAGGTGCACCGTGGTGCCCATCCGCGGCTGCGACTCCAGTTCGATGTGGCCGCCGATGCCGTGCACGATGCCGGCGGTGGTGGCCAGGCCCAGGCCCGCGGCGGTGGGCCGGGTGGTGAAGAACGGCTCGAGGGCCCGCTTTCGGGTCTCGTCGGTCATGCCCACGCCGGTGTCCTGGATGACCAGGTGCACGCAGCGGCCGGCCGGTGCGCCCTCGGCGAGCTGCCCGGGCTCGACCACCTCGTTGGTGGCGGCCACCCGCAGCATGCCGCCGTGCAGCATCGCGTCGCGCGCGTTGGCGGCCAGGTTGACCAGGGCCTGTTCCAAGGGGCCGCGCTCCGCGCGTACCGGCCAGACGTCCGGGCCGAAGGCCAGGTCCAGCCCGATCCGCTCGCCGAGCGTGCGGCTGAACAGGCTCTGCACGTCGGTGAGCAGGTCCGGGATGGGGATGATCTCCGGGCGGTTGCCCTCGCTGCGCCCGAAGGCCAGCAGCTGATGGGTCAGCGTGCGTCCGGTGGCGACCGCGTCCAAAATGTCCTTGGCCAGCTGGTGCTGCGGCGTGCCCTCGGCCGTCGTCGTGGCGATCATGTCGGCCGAGCCGGCGACCACTGTCATCAGGTTGTTGAAGTCGTGCGAGATGCCGCCGATGAGCTGGCCCATGCTGTCGAGCCGGCGCAGGTGGTCGAGCTGGCGCTTGAGCCCCTTGGCGTCGATGTGGTCCGTGGTGTCGGTGACCATGCAGAGCACCCCCGCGGGGCGGCCGTGCTCGTCGGTCAGCGGCATCATGCTCATCCGTACGCTGCGCTGGGAACCGTCGGCGCGCAGCAGCTTGGTGGCGCCGACCGTGGAGCGCCCGGCCTTGCACTCGGCGAGACGCCGGGTCAGCTCGGCCTGGCCGTGCTTGTCGAGGAAGCCGCGCAGCGAGACGCCGACGAGCTGGGGGCGGGGCAGGCCGAGGACCACACCGATGGGCTCGTTCGCGTACGTGGCGACGCCGTCGTCGTCGAGCTGGAGCACCCCCTCGGGAATGGTCTCCAGCACCCGGCGGTAGCGCTCCTCGCTGGCACGCAGCCGTTCCATCGCCCGGGCGCTGGACAGGGCCAGGGACAGCTCGCCGGCGATGTCGCGGGCCAGCTCCACCTCCGCGGGCGTGTAGACCGCTCCCGGGGTCGCCCGGGTCAGCACCAGGTAGCCCGCGTACGTGTTGTCGACGATCACCGGGCACAGCACGGCGGCATGCACGACGGGCGCCGGCTCGCCCGAATCGACGTGCGGCGCGTGCCGCGGCCGCGGCAGCTCGGTGATCGGCCGGTCCGCCTCCCCGGCGAGCACGAGCGGGCGCCGGCTCGCGGCCAGGCTGGTGGAGAAGTCGTCGTCGGGCAGCTCGCCCGCGCGGTCGAGCAGGTGGCCGTACGCGGGAGCCAGCTGGTCGTCCGCATGGTGGTAGGTGATCGCCTCGTAGCGCTCGTCGTCGCCGAGGATCTGCACGCCGGCACCGTCGCCGAGCATGTCCGCGGCGGCCCGGGCGGCGGTCGAACGCACCTGCTCGGTGTTCTCCGCGACGCGGCTGAGCGCCAGCGCCAGGTCGGCCAGTGCGTACCGGAGGGGATAAGCCATGACACCCATGTGGCAACTATCGGCGCAACGGCCGCACGGTGCGGGCGGTTCAGGAGGAATGCAACCGAGCGGCCGAGCCGGGTCCCACGCGTCACATCGCGAACCAGCGCTCCGCAAGGGCGTCGAACGTGGGTGCGGCCGGGACGGGCAGCCGCTCCAGGTACGCGGGCAGGTTGCTGTAGTAATGCAGCAACGTCCAGGCCATCAATCGGCGGCGCAGATCGCCGTCCGGGCGGATCCCGTACGCCCGCAGCAGCCGTCCGTAGACCCGGGCGTCCCCGCGCGCGAGGAACACCGCCGGGGCGACGAAGTCGTAGTCGGCGGCGCCGCGCATCGCCGGCTCGAAGTCGACCAGCCCGGTCAGCCGGCCGTCGCGGACCAGCAGGTGCTCGTCCATGATCTCGGTGTGCAGCAGCACGGCCGGGGCGGTGAGCGGCACCGAGGCGAGGAATTCCGGGATCTGCGCGGCCCACGCCGGGGCGAGGCCGAGCGCACGGTGCCGCCCGGCGCAACCGGCGACCTGGTCCGCCACGAACTCGTCCCAGTCCTGCGGCCACCAGTCCTCGACCGCCGGTGGTGGCACGGCGTGCAGGGCGGCGATGCCCTCGCCGAGCTGCTCGGCGATCCGGTCCCGTTCGCCCTCGCCGAGCCGTGGCCACGCGCGGCTGAGCGGTTCGCCCGGAAGCCGGTCCATGAGCACGTAGCCCCAGCCCTCGAACTCCCCGGACGCGTGCACGCCCGGTGTCGGTACGGGCAGCCGCCCGTGCACCGCCGCGAGCACCCCGGCCTCGACCGGGCGCTCCTCCGCGTGCACCGGCGGGTAGAGCTTGAGCACCACGTCGCCGATCGCGTACACGGGTAGCGAGCCCGTGGGGAAGCGCGCGGGTGGACCCGGCACGCCGAGCCGGTCGAGCAGCGTGCGTACCCCCGGGCCGAGGGCCTCCTCGTCCCGGGCGACGAGGTCGAAATCCTCTTCGTCTTCGGCGTCCGGCCACAGGGTGGCGGTGTTTTCCCAGCTCAATGGGGGCTCCAACTCGATGAACGACGGGACGGGGATCCGGTGACGGGTGGCGGCGGACACCTACCTCACGTGCGAACTCCGACGTGTGGGGTTGCGCATTGATATGGACAAACAGCATCATTCCGGTCGGCCAGTCGGATGTCGCGAAGCCGCGGCGGGCGGAAGGGCACGACCACAGGTGGACCAGGATCCCACGAGCAGCGGCGCACGGGCGGATTCCGACGGCGCGTCGACCCTCGATCTGAGCGGGCGGTGCGTCGGCAGCTCGTACATCCTCATCCGCCCGATCGGCCACGGCGCGACCGGGACGGTGTGGCGCGGCGTCGACCGTGCCACCGGCGAGTCCGTGGCCGTCAAACTGCTGCACGAGAGCCTGCTGCGCCAGCCCAAGCTGGTGACCCGCTTCGTGCAGGAACGCACCATCCTGCTCATGCTGCGGCACCGCAACGTCGTGCGGGTCCGCGACCTGTTCAGCGTCGGCGAGACCCTCGGCCTGGTGATGGACCTCGTCCCGGGCGGCAGCCTCCGCGACTACTTCCGCGAGCACCCCACCCTCACGCCGGGCGAGGCGGCCCGGCTCGGCGCCCAGGTCGCGGCGGCGCTGGCCGAGGCGCACGGACTCGGCATCGTGCACCGCGACCTCAAGCCGGACAACATCCTGTTGCACCGCGAGGACGGCCGGCTCGACATCCGGCTGACCGACTTCGGCATCGCCCGGGTGCTCAACACCCCCAGCCTGACCACCACCAACGCGGTCGTCGGCACCCCGCACTACATGGCTCCGGAGGCCTTCCACAGCTCCTCGACCAGCCCGGCGGCCGACGTGTACGCCCTCGGCGTGCTGCTCTACGAGATGGTGTCCGGGCGGCCGCCGTACGACAGCGACACGGTCACCGACCTCATGCAGCTGCATCTCCAGGGCAGCCCGGAACGCCGGCCCGGGATCCCCGACCCGCTGTGGGACCTCATCGCGGCCTGCCTCGAGCAGAAGCCCCGGCTACGCCCGGACGCCGGAGAGCTCGTGGTGGATCTCGGCGCCGTGGCCCGCGCCCTGGCGGACGCCCCCGCCCTGCCCGCCCCCGAGCCCGCCACGGCGGCCGCCAAGCCGAGGAGGTCCCGGACCCCCGATCCGGAGCCGCCCGCCGCCCCGCCGAGCCCGCATCCGTCGCTGGCGAGCATGCGCAAACTCCCCGTGCCCCGCCGGCGCAACCAGCCGGCGAGCTGGCGGTGGGCCCGCCCGTGGGCGATGATCGCGCTGGTCTGCTCGGCGATGCTGGCCTCCGGGGTGGCGACCACCGCCTGGCACCTCGGCCGGCCGGACGAGACCCCGTCCGTCGCCCAGGCCGAAGTGCGGCAGCCGCGGCCGTCCGCGGTCGCATCAGCGGTGTCCGTGCCCGTACGCCCGGCTCGCTCCAAGGCCGGCTCCGGCGTCTCGGGTGCCGTTCCCCTGCACGCCGGCCCGGCCGTCCAGGCGAAGACCACCCCGCACCCGCGAACCAGCCGGGCGACCCGGACCCCGGCCCCGGTGGTGGAGAAGACCTACGGACCCTGGGACTGCAACCAGCAGTACGCGCTGAGCTACGACAACGCGATGGCGGTCCGGCCCTGCCACAAGGTGGGGGAGAAGGTGCAGCTCACCGGGACCCTGACCGCCCCGCGCGACGGCACCGCCTCGATCTCGCTCGAACTGCGGGACACGGCGACGGGCAGCAGCGTCCCCGCGAAGACGTGTGACGACGTGGTCTTCCGGGAGGGGGCCCGATCGCGCGAGTGCGGGACCGCCACGGTGAGCCCGCGGCGTGGCCACCACTACCAGGTGGTGATGTCCTGGCGGTTCACCCGCGACGGCCGGGTGGAGGCGGGTTCGGCGAGGGGTCACGAGTTCACCTTCTGATTGGTAGGGTGCCGCCGTGCGGAAGATCTTGGCGGCGGGGCTCGCGATCGGTGCTCTTGTCCTGGGGCTCGGCGTGGTGCGCGCTTTGTCCGCCGACGCCGCGGTTGTGCCCCCGTACCATCCGTCGAGGCTCCGGGACATCGGCGACTCCCGGCAGGTCGTCGTCGTGACCGGCAACGGGCGCACGTCGTCGTACGCGACGTTGCGGACGTACCAGAAGAACAGCAACGGCAGCTGGAGCCAGAAGTTCGCCGGCATGCCGGCCCGCAACGGGTACGCGGGCTGGGAGTGGGCGAGCCGGCGGGTGCAGAACACCGGTACGACCCCGATGGGCACCTTCCGCATCACGACGGCGTTCGGGCTCAAGGCCAACCCCGGCACCCGGGTGAAGTACATCCACGCCGACAGCGACGACTACTGGGTCGGCGACAACCGCGACCCGAAGACGTACAACCTCTTCCAGTCGAAGGCCTCGGGCACCCGGACGTGGCGCAAGGGCGAGTCCGAGCGGCTCGCCGCCTACCCCACGCAGTACGAGTACGCCGCCGTCATCAACTTCAACCGGCCGCTGGGCTCGACGATCAGCTGGGACACCGCGCACGGGCAGTACGTGACCAGCCAGCCGAAGAATGTGAAGCTCGGTTCGGCCATCTTCCTGCACATCAACGGCGCCGGCTCGACCGCCGGCTGCGTCTCACTGCGCCGCGCCGACCTCATCGCCGTGCTGAAGTGGCTCGACCCGGCGATGACCCCGCGCATCGTGATGGCGCCGCTCGCCGACATCGGCCGCGCGTGAAATACGGTCGCGCGTCTGATCGTTGACGCATACCGTGATCGCCATGTTCGCGCCCGGTCTGCAGCTGCCCGCGGGGTTCTCCCTGCCGGCCGCTCCCGCGTGCGTTCTTCCCGGCGCCGATACCCGAGGCTGACCCTTCCCCGACAGCACCAGAACCCAGGGGGAGGGTGGCTCGGCCCTGCGCGGGTTCTGACTTCCTTTTTCCGTTTCTTACATCCAGTAAGGACATACCCATGGCCAAGAGCCAGTTCATCCGTACCAAGCCGCACCTCAACATCGGCACGATGGGCCACGTCGACCACGGCAAGACGACCCTGACCGCCGCCATCACGAAGGTCCTCGCCGACCGTGACCCGGCAACCAACCGGTACGTCGCCTTCGACGGGATCGACAAGGCCCCGGAGGAGCACGACCGCGGAATCACCATCAACATCGCCCACGTCGAATACGAGACCGAGCACCGCCACTACGCCCACGTCGACATGCCCGGGCACGCCGACTACGTGAAGAACATGATCACGGGGGCGGCACAGGTGGACGGCGCGATCCTCGTCGTCTCGGCCCAGGACGGCGCCATGCCGCAGACCCGCGAGCACGTGCTGCTCGCCCAGCGGGTCGGCGTGCCGTACCTGGTCGTCGCCCTGAACAAGAGCGACGCCGTCGAGGACGAGGAGCTGCTCGACCTGGTGGAGCTGGAGGTCCGCGAGCTCGTCGGCGAGTACGGCTTCCCCGGCGACGAGGTGCCGGTGGTCCGCGTCAGCGCGCTCAAGGCCCTCGAGGGCGACCCGCGCTGGACGGCGTCCATCATGGACCTGCTCGGCGCGGTCGACGCGTACGTGCCGGTCCCACCGCGCGAGCTGGGCGAGCCGTTCCTGATGCCGATCGAGAACGTGCTCACCATCAGCGGGCGCGGCACCGTGGTGACCGGGAAGATCGAGCGTGGCACCCTGCGCGTCGGCGAGCCGGTCGAGGTGGTGGGGCTCGGCCCGACCATCGCCACGGTGGCGACCGGGCTGGAGACGTTCGGCAAGTCGCTGCCGTCCGCCGAGGCGGGCGACAACGCGGCCGTCCTGCTCCGCGGCATCAAGCGCGACCAGGTGCAACGCGGCCAGGTCGTGGCGCTGCCGGGCAGCGTCACCCCGCACAAGAGCTTCCGGGCCCGGATGTACGCCCTGACGAAGGAGGAGGGCGGACGGCACACGCCGTTCGTCGCGAACTACCGCCCGCAGTTCTTCTTCCGTACCACGGACGTGTCCGGCGCGATCGACCTCGGCGACCTGCCGATGGTCATGCCGGGCGACACCGTGGAGCTGACGGTGCACCTGGGCAAGGAGGTGCCGATGGACGCCGGGCTCGGCTTCGCTGTGCGCGAGGGCGGGCGTACGGTCGCCGCCGGCACGGTGACCGAGCTGCTCGATTAGCGTTCGCCCGCGTCGTAGCGTGCGCGGGCGGTGTGGACATCGGGGATGTGGGTCTCCGCCCACTCCTTGATGGCCCGCTGCAACGGCAGCAGCGCTGCACCGAGCGGAGTCAACGCATAGTCCACCCGGGCCGGCACGGAAGGTGTGACGGCCCGGGTGACTATTCCGTCGCGCTCAAGCTTGCGCAGGGTCTGGGTGAGCATCTTCTGGCTGGCCCCCGCGACGGTACGGGCGAGCTCGGCGTGCCGCAGCGGCCCGTCGGCCAGCGCGCTCACCACCAGGGTGAGCCACTTGTCGCTCAGGGCGGACAACAGGTCGTGCCCCGGGCACTCGGCCAGGTTGGCGTTGTACGCCCGGCGCGCCCGCTCACGGCGCTCGGTGGCGGAAACGGTGACCATGCGAACCTCCGGGTACCCCGGGCACTTGAAGGTGCCTCCTTACCGGTGCACCCTATTCTTCCTAGCCTTTCCGGCATGCAGGCAGTGATCGTCCGCCGATTCGGCGGCCCCGACGTTCTCGAACTGGCCGAACTCCCACCGCCGCGCCCCGGTCCCGGACAGGTGCTGATCCGGGTGGCCGCCGCCGCGGTGAACCGCATCGACCTGTCCACCCGGGCGGGCCGGATCACCGAGGCCGGATTGCTCGCTCCCGCACCCGTCGTCGCGCTCGGCTGGGACGTCGCCGGCGAGGTGGAGTCGACCGGGGCGGGCGTGACCCGCTTCGCCGCCGGGGATCGGGTGATCGGGCTGCGGGACCTGCTCTCCGCCTTGGGCACCCAGGCCGACCAGGTGGTCCTGGACGAGAGTGCGGTCGCGCCCGCACCGGCGGGTGTCGGCGACGCCGAGGCCGCCACGCTCCCCCTGGCCGGGCTGACGGCGGACGGCTCGCTGGAGCTGACCGGGCTCCGCCGCGGGCAGACCTTGTTGGTCACCGGCGCCGCCGGCATGGTCGGCGGACTCGTGCTGCAGCTCGCGGCGCTGCGCGGCATCCGGACCGTGGCGGCTGCCGACGCGGCGGACGAGCCGCTGCTGCGGCGCCTGGGCGCGGAGCGCGTGGTGCCTCGGACGGACCGGCTCGGGGCAGCGGTACGGGATCTGGTGCCGGGCGGCGTGGACGCGGTGGTCGACGCCGCCGTCCTGGGCATCGGGGCGCACGAGGCGCTGCGCAGCCGCGGGGTCTTCGTCGCCCTGGTCGCGCCGTTCGCACCGCCGCCCCTGCGCGGCACCACGGTGGTGGTGCAGGAGGTCTACGCTGACGGCGCGCGACTGGCCGGGCTGGCGGCGCTGGCCGGGGCCGGACACCTCACCCTGCGCGTTGCCGGCACGCTGCCCCTCGCGCAGGTGGCCGAGGCTCACGAGCGGTTCGCCGCCGGAGGCGTACGCGGCCGGCTCGTGCTCGTACCGTAAGGCTTCGTCAGCCCTGCTCGTCGTCGCGCTTGCGCAGCTCCTCCTCGCGGCGGCGCAGATCCGCCTCCCACTGCCTCATCCTTGTCTCGTCCTCGTGGAGCGACGCGGAAAGGTTGCCCAGGAACGCCGGGTCGTCATCGGGGGCGACGGGCCCGCTGCGCGACGGCCGCTCGTTCTCGGGGAAGCCGCGGCCCGGCCGCCACATCTCGCCGTTGCTCATCCGGATCGCCCGGGGCGGGCGGCCCGCCACGAACCAGGCGATCGCACCGATAGGGGAGAACAGCAGGATGATGAAGACCCAGGCGACCCGCGGCAGGGCCCGGATCGCGTACTCCTCGGCGGAGAGGCAGTCGATCAGCGCGACGACCAGGAGCGCCACGTCGAGCAGCATGAACAGCGAGTAGAGGCGGACCATGGCGGAGATCGTCTCAGAATTCCGCCGTTTACGGGGACCGGCCCACGGCCCGGCGGTGGTGGATCCGCCGGGCCGTGCCGCGAGTGCTCAGTTCAGGGCGGACTCCAGCGCCGGCAGGTAGCCGCTGCGGTGGCCGGTGCCGGTCGGGTGGAAGGAGTCGGTCGGCGGGAACAGTTCCAGGCCGTGCAGCCACGGGCTGGGCCCGCAGATGCCGTGGCCGGCGAAGTCGTCGGTCACGTCCGACCAGGTGAAGGCCGCCGCCCGGGCGCGGGCCTCGATGACCTTGTTCAGCTCCACGGCGCCGTTGTTGAGGGTCTTGCGCTTGGGGATGCTCATGCCGGCGAAGCCGCAGCTCGGGGCGGACTCGTCGAACAGGATCGGGTAGCCGAGCACGACCACCTTCGCGTTCGGCGCCTTGGCGCGGATGTCGCGGTAGGTGGCGTCCAGGGCGGCGGGGATCTCCTCGTCGAGGAGTTCCAGCGCGTCGGCGACCTTGGCGGCGCAGCCGGCGTCGCTGACCAGCGTGCAGGTCATGATGGTCGACGCGAAGCCGACGTCGTTCCCGCCGATCGTCACGCTGACCAGGTCGGTGCCGGTCGAGAGGGCGGACAGCTGGCTCGAGCGCAGCGAGCTGGTGGTGGCACCGCTGCAGGCGACCGAGCGGAACGACGCCGGCGAGTGGGCGGTGCTCCACAGCCCGGGGTACGCGTTCATGCTGCGCATGCAGGTGCCGGTCTGCCCGGACGTGCCTACGCCGGAGGAGTAGGAGTCGCCGAGGGCGATGTAGTCCCAGTCCGCCGGGGACGCGGCGGCGGGAGTGGCGGTGAGGACGGTCAGCAGGACGGACGAGACGAGGCAGGCGAGGGCGGTGGTACGTCTGCTCATCGGGGGGCCTCCGGATCCACGAGGGATGTGCGGGGCCGAAGCGCTTCGGTTACCGAAGAGTAAGTCAAGGCTTTGGAGAAAGAAACACGGTGATTTTATTGATACCTTGTAGTAACATACGTCGATGTGACCTGCATGTATGTCATGCAGTAATTCTCTGTGCGCGCAGTGCTACCGGACTCAAGGTGGACACAGGCGACGTACAGCCTGCGCTCAGCTGGGGCGAATAACGTCGCGGGCATGGATGAGCTCAGGGCCCGCCGGGTGGTCGAGACGCTGCGCGGGCGCAACGTTTTCGCACATGTGAAGCTTCCCCACGCCGGCATCACCCAGTACGGGATCCGGGTCGTGCTGCCGGACGGCCGGGAGGCCATCTGGGACAACGACGGCACCGCCGGCCTCGAGGCGCAGGTCATGCGGAACGGCGTCCTGGTCGGCTTCGTGCCGTCGATCCCCGGCTCGGAGAGCTTCGGCGACGAGCAGATCATCGAGGCGATCGCGGCGGCGGACTACGACCAGCCGGTGGGCCGCTCCCGGCCGGTGGGGGCGGGCCGCCGTCCGGCGCCCGCCGCGCCGCGCCCGCCCGGACTCGCCGAGCGCCTGCGCCGCACCTTCCGCGACTGACGCGTCAGGGATCCGGCTGCTCCGGCGGCAGCGGAATGCACAGGCTCACCGCGCCGCGCAGGTCGAGCCACGCCCTGTCCGGCCCGCGCACCAGCCGCAGGATCACGTCCTGACAGGACGGGCACCGGGCCACGAGGCCGGGCGCCGGCCCCCACAGGCGCAGCGTGGCGACCACGCTCGCCTGCCCGCATCCGGCGCACGTGGCCACCGCCTCGGTCAGGTCGACGGCGAAGATCTCGCCGAGGTCCCCGCCCATGGCGTTGCCGTCGAGCTCGAAGTCGTAGGTCATGCCGTACCCCCGAATCGCTCGGTCTTGATCTTCTTCGGGTCGTGGCCCAGCGCGACGAGGATGTCCGCGGCCGCCTCGACGAACCCGGTGGGGCCGCACACGAAGATGTCCGGGGCGAAGTCCGGCGGCCAGCCGTGGGTGTTCAGCGACGCCACGCCGAGCCGCGCCGGCGGGCCCGGCCGGCCTTCCGGAGCCTCGCGGGTGTAGGCGTGGTAGACGTCCAGGCCCGGGTCGTCGCGGACGCGGCGGGCCAGCTCAGCGCCGAAGAGCGCGTCGCGTGGGGTGCGCACGGAATACACGAGGCGGAAGGGTTGGCGGCCACGGACGTCCCCGCGCGCCCGGATTATCGCCATCAGTGGGACGAGACCCGAGCCCCCCGCCACCAGCAGCACCGGCGCCGGGGTGTTGCGCCACACGAACCAGCCGCCGATCGGGCCCCGCAGCTCGAACCGCTGGCCCGGCTCCATCACGTCGGTCAGGTAGGACGAGACCTCGCCGTCCGCGACGCGCTGGACGGTGAGCTCCACCGGCCCGCCTTCGCGCCACGAGGACGCGATCGAGTAGCTGCGCTGGGCCGAATAGCCGTCGGCGGCGGTCAGGCGCAGGTCGACGTGCTGGCCCGGCAGGTGGCCCGGCCAGTCCGGCACGTCCAGCACGAGGGTGCGCGCGGACGGCGTCTCCCACCCGGCCCGCGCCACGGTGGCGACCCGCCAGCTCAGTCTCCCTGGTATCGCTGCTCGCGCCACGGGTCCCCGTACATGTGGTAGCCGGCCTCTTCCCAGAAGCCGGGCTCGTCGTGCTGGAGCAGCTCGATGCCGTTGACCCACTTGGCGGATTTCCAGAAATAGAGCGCCGGTACGACCAGCCGGGCCGGCCCCCCGTGCTCGGGATGCAGCGGCTCACCGTCGAACGTGTGCGCGATCCACGCCTTGCCGTCGAGCAGGTCGTCCAGCGGCACGTTGGTCGTGTAGCCGCCGTAGCTGTGCACCATCGTGAAGTCGGCCGTGGTCTCGATGTCCTCGAACAGCGTGTCCAGCGAGACGCCGCGCCACGAGGTGCCCACTTTGGACCACTTCGTCACGCAGTGGATGTCGGCGGTGAAGGTCTCCTGAGGCAGCGCCTTGAACTCGTTCCAGGTCCAGCTGGTCTGCCCGCCCGTCTCGTCGGTGACGGTGAACGACCAGCGGTCCAGCGGGACGCGGGGCGTCGGCCCGGCCGACAGCACCGGGAACTCGGGCGTGAGGTACTGCCCGGGCGGCAGGTCGGGCCGCGAGGAGCGCCGCCGCCCGCCGAATCCCGGAGAGATGATGCTCATCCTCAGCAGTAAACTCCAGGTTCCCGGCCGGCGACAGCTCAGCCGACGCCGAACTGAGCGCCGTCTCCGGGAAGGGCCTTGCCGTCCACGTCGTAGGCGGTGAGCTTCGTCAGCTTCGCGCCGGGCTTGACCTGGGCCGGGTCGAACCAGAAGGCGATGATCGAGGGATCGCCGCTCCACGGCGCCAGGGTCGCATCGACCCGGCGCCCGTCGGCCAGCACGGTGATCCGGGCCGCATTCTCACCCGAGTAGTAGCCGAAGGCGGGGGCGTCGAGGCCGTCGACCCCCGTCGGCGCCTGGGCGGCATGGAAGCCGGGAGCCTTGTCCGAGCCTTCCGTCTCGTTGGTCAGCACCTCGCTCTTCAACACCCCGCCGGCGGTGCGCCGCCCGACGGTCAGCCCGAAGGAGATGTCAGGTAACGCCTCCTCCTCGATCGGCGTGAACCAGAGCACGATCGGTTCGCCGGTGGAGGTCGTCAGGTCGGTGGCGATCACGTCGCCCAGCACGTCCCCGGGCGGTTCGGCGGAAACCGGGCCGGACGGCTGCGCGGCAGCCACTCCCGGCCGCGCGGGTGCGGTGCCGCCGCCTTCGCCGCCGAGCCGGGCCAGCTGGCTGCCGCCGACGAGCAGCACCATCACCGCGGCGGCGGAGGTGGCACCGACCGCGAGGCGCCGACGGCGGCGCAGGCGGCCGCCCGCGGCCATGACCGCGCCCAGATCGAGGGGGCGGGGCTCGAAGTCCGGCGGCGAGTGCATGGCGTCCTTCAGATCGTCAAGGTTCGTCATCGTGCCGCTCCACTTTCAAGGCCCTGGCGGGGGGACGGGATCGAGATCCGGAGCTTGGCGAGCGCCCGGGAGTTGAGGCTCTTCACCGTGCCGAGCGAGAGGTTCAGCTCGCGGGCCACGTCGACCTCGGTGATGTCGAAGAAGTGACGCATGACGATGACCGTCCGCTCCCGCGGAGAGAGCGCCTTGAGCGCGCCGACCAACCAGCGCCGCCGGGTGACGTCGTCGGCCACGTCGCGGGGCATCGGCCGCTCGGGCAGCTGCTCGGTCGCGTACTCCCGCAGCGGCCGGCGCCACTGGTCGGTGACCAGGTTGGCCAGCACCGTGCGGGCGTACGCGTACGGGTCCTTGCGGCGCACCCGGCCCCAGGACGCGTACACCCGCACGAGCGCGGCCTGGGCCGCTTCCTCCGCCTGGTGCCGGTCGCCGGTCAGCAGATACGCGGCGCGTTGCAACCGCGCCGAGCTCGCACGCGCGAACTCCACGAACTCGTCGTCACCTCGTCGGCCTAGTCCCACGTCGGCAATGACGGATGAGAGCCGCAAAAGGTTGCAGCAACCTTCCCGGCTTCTCGCCCGTCTCGTTCAGCGTCCCGAAGCATCCGCCCATCATGAGGGAGCTGAGCAATGAACCTGTCCCGGAACCGCTGGATCGTGGCCGCGGGGGTGACCGGCGCCGCCGTAGCGGTGGCGGTGACCGGCGCGGTAGCGGCCAACGCCGCGCAGGAACCGGCGCCGAAGGCACAGGTGTCCACTCCCGACAAGCCGCCGGCGGCACCCGGCGCGGTCGGCTCGGTCATCGACACCGGAATCGCCGCGAAACAGGGCACATGGGTGCTCACTTTCGTCCCGGTGCGTGACGCTGCGATCCCGCAGACCGACTTCGGCGTCATGGCCGGGCGCCGGCAGGCCAGCGGGGCCGTCACGGCCGACGTCATGTCGAACGAGTTCGACGGGCCGGCCAAGGCGCCCGGATTCCACGGGGTGCAGGGCGCCATGGAGGTCGAGGGGGAGCCCGCTCCGGCCTTCGGCTACTACGTCGGCGACGCGAAGAAGATCACGGCGAAGGCCGGCGGCCGTACGGTCACCGCGTCGCTGGCGGCATGGAGCGAGGACGCGTCGGTCAAGGCGTTCTGGTTCGACCCGAAGATCACCGCGGTGTCGGATCTGCGCGCCTTCGACGCCTCGGGCGAAGCGCTCGTCACCGGCCACAACGGGGTCGGCGTCGGCTAGACCCAAGCCGTCCGCACCCGCTCGGCGACCTCCGCCGCCTGCGCCCGGCCGGCCTCGGCGGCCGGGGCGCGGCGCGCCGGGTCGAGCGGGTTGCGGCCGATCGCGGTCAGCGCGGCGTCGGTCGGGCTGACCACGGCCGTACGCACGCCGGGGCCCAGCGCTCTCGCCTGCGCGGCCGGACGATCGGTACGCCGGGCGGCGGCGACGATGGGCGCGATCACCACGACCCGGTCATACCCCCGGGCCAGGTCGACGTTCGCGACGGATCGGACGCCGCCGTCCACGTACCGTCGTCCCGCGACCGTCATCGGCGGCCAGACCAGCGGCACCGCGCAGCTGGCCGCGACGGCGTCGATGAGCGACACCCCGCTGTCGCGGTCGAAGACCCGTACCTCGCCGGTCAGGGCGTCGACCGCGGGCACGAGCAGGCGGGCCGCGGGCCAGTCGTCGCGCCGGACCCGGGTGGCGATGGCGGTGCGACGCTGGGACTCGGGGATCGTGCGCGCCCGCAGCGCGGCCCTGCCGAGGCGAGCCCGCCCCTTCGCCCGGTCGCCCGGCCAGAGCGCGGCGAGCACGAAGCCGAGCAGCACCCGGGTGCCGATGGCCGCGCTGGTGTCGCCCGTGGTGTCGGCGAGCTCGTGGGCGTACAGGTCGGCCAGTGGGTGGCCCTCGGTCAGCTGGGCGGCCACCACGGAACCTGCGGAGGTGCCGACGAACAGGTCGGCGCCGGTGAGGTCCATGCCCCGCTCCGCCAGCCCGTACAGCAAGCCGATCTCCCACGCGACGCCGGTGACGCCGCCACCGCCGAGGACGAGTGCACGCTTCTCCATGCGCCCACTATCGCCCAGGGCTCTTTCAGGCGCGGAAAAGGGCCGTGTACCGGGCCGCCGAGCCGGGGTTCTTGAGGCACTGCCCGTCGGTGCGGAACAGGCTCGACTGCACGCCTCCCTCGCCGCAGTCCGAGAAGTACGCCTCGTACGCCAGATGCGCCGCGTGCGCCGCGAACCACTCGTGCATCCACGTCACGAAGGCGGGGTTCTCGTGGCCCGCGTCCCCGGTCGGCACCACGCCCCACTCGCCGACGGCGAACAGCTTGCCGTGGCTGCGGGCGAAGTCGTAGAGCCAGGTGAGGCCCTCGGGACGGGCGGCCGTACGGTCGAACGCCTCCTTCGTCGGCGACCACGGGAAATGGTCGTAGTTGTCGATGCCGACGATGTCCACGTAGTCGTCGCCCGGATAGCAGTTGGTGCTCACCCCGCCGCAGACGCCCGCCGGCGTGTTGTGCGCGTTGATCGTCCAGTCGAGGAGGACCTCCGGGTCGGCCGCCCGGATTGCGTCGGCCGCCCGCCGGTAGCAGGCGATCCACGTCTGCGGGTCGTCGGCCCGCCAGGACGAGGTCTTCTCGTTGAACTCCCAGCCGAGCCGGACCACCGAGTCGCCGCGGAAGTGGCTGCGCATGAGCGTGCCGAACGCCCGCCAGTCCGCGTCGTGCTCGCCGCGCGCACAGGCGGCCAGGTCGGCCTGGGCGCCGTTCGGCACCAGGCCCTGCGAGATCACCAGCATGCCGTCGAAGCCGGAGAAGAACTCGAACGTCCAGCCGGTGCCGCGGGTCATCGACTCCCACGAGGTGCGGTCGGTGTAGGTCTGCGCGATCCGGCAGGGCCGCCCGCGGGCCGAGCAGAAGGCGTTCACGTGCGCGGTGTCGAAGACCGGGTCGCCGTTCACGCCGGAGAGCCCGTCGGCGCCCGGCCAGGAACCGTCGGCGCGCGGCAGGGCGATCAACTGCCGGGCCGACCGGGGATCGGCGGGTTTCACGGTGCGGGCGGTGGCGCGCGTCGACGGGAGCGGCGAACCGGCCGGCGAAGACGCGTCCGCGGCTGCCCGAGGGCCCGGCTCGGACGGACTCTCGCCGGTGCCGGTGGTGGCCACGCCGACGGCAAGGCCGGTGAGCACGAGGACCGTCGCGAACGCGGCCAGCAGCAGCGACCGCCGGTTGCCCGGTCGTTCCTCGGCCATGCGTGTTCTCCCCGGAGGTTTGGGTTACCTAAAATGGCTCGGCAATTCTAGCCGAATCGCCGAATGTCGTGCCGCAGTGGCGTACGCGCGCCTTCTCAATGGTTTATCGTCGGCAGGGGGAAAAGGAGGCGGACAATGACACAGATGATGGAGATGCCGCGCGTGCAGACCTGCACGGTCAGCGGCTGCGGCTACAACCACGACGGCTGTACGGCCTTCGCGATCACGATCGGCCGGGCCAGCTCGGAGTGCGACACGTTCGTCGAGGGTGAGCAGGGCGGGATGGGTCAGGCCATGGCGCAGGTGGGTGCCTGCAAGCGGGCCGAGTGCGTGCACAACACCGACCTGGAATGCCACGCTCCGGCGATCACCGTGGGCGCCGCGCATGACCGCGCCGACTGCCTTACGTTCGAGGGCCGATAATCGTCTGAGTGAGCCTTGCCTAAGGCCGCCGCCCCATTATCGGGGGTGGTGGCCTTTACTTTTCTCCGCCCATTCACCCGGCGCGGGCCGCGGGGTTGACCTCAGGGTGAGAACACGCTAGGTTGATCTCAGATCGAGTCATACTCACTCTGAGACGAACCGGGCGGACGATGGACGAGCGGACCTTCCTCGACGGCTACGAGCCGGCGCAGTTCCCGGCCGTGGCGGTGACGGTCGACATCGTCGCGCTGACGATCCGGGACGGCCGCTTGCACGTGCTGCTCGTCGAGCGCGGCGGTCACCCCTTCGCCGGCTGGCGCGCGTTGCCGGGCGGCTTCGTCCGCGACGAGACCCTCGACGACGCCGCCCTGCGCGAGCTGGCCGAGGAGACCGGCCTGCGCCCCGGCGAGGGCCGGCTCGATCGCGTCCATCTGGAGCAGCTGCGCACGTACGGCGACCCGGGCCGCGACCCCCGCATGCGGGTCGTCTCGGTGGCCTACCTCGCCTTCGCCCCGAGCCTGCCCGACCCCCGGGCCGGCAGTGACGCGGCGGGCGCGTTCTGGGCGCCGGTGGACGAGGTGGGCGAGCTGGCCTTCGACCACGCCGCGATCCTCGCCGACGGCCTCGACCGCGCCCGCGCCAAGCTCGAGTACACGCCGCTCGCCACCGCGTTCGTCGAGCCGGAGTTCACCATCGCCGACCTGCGCGCCGTCTACGCCGCCGTGTGGGGCGAGGAGCCGCACGCCGGCAACTTCCATCGCAAGGTGCTCTCGGTGCCCGGCTTCGTGGACAGCACCGGCGAGACGGCCGCGCGAGCCGGGGAGCGCGGCGGTCCGCGGCCCCGGCTCTACCGCGCCGGCGACGCCCGGCTGCTGCACCCCGCGCTGCTGCGGCCCGACCGCGAGGACTCCGTCCGATGACCTCGTTCGTCGCGAGCGGTGACGTCGCCGAGCTGTACGAGGTGGGCGACCACGCGCTCCTCAAAGTGCCCCGGCTGCCGGCCGACAACGACCTGATGCGGGCCGAGGCACACGCGTTGACCACGGTGCACCGCGACGGCGATCCCCGGCACCGCGCGTACGCCCCGCGCCTCATCGAGTCCTTCACCCACGAGGACGCCGACGGGGTCCGGCGTACGGCCACAGTCCTGCAACGGCAGTCCGGCTTCGTCCCGCTCACCGGCCTGGAACACCGCCTCGACCCGCGCGACGTCGCCTGGATGTGGCGGCGGCTGCTCACCGGCCTGGGCTGGGCGCACCGGGCCGGGGTGGTGCACGGCGCGATCCTGCCGGAGCACGTGCTCATCCATCCCGACGAGCACGGCGTGGTGCTCGTCGACTGGTGTTACAGCGTCGCGCCGGGTGCGAGCATCCCCGCCCTCGTCGCCCGCCACCGCCACGCGTACCCGCCCGAGGTGCCCGCCCGGCAGGCGGCCACCCCGGCCACCGACATCTACATGGCGACCGGCCTCATGCTGCGGCTGATGGCCGACCCGCCGGCCGCCCTGCGGCGCTTCGCGGCCGGCTGCCGCTACGCCGCCCCGCGGATGCGCCCCCAGGACGCGTGGCGGCTCCTCGCCGAGCTCGACGAGCTGCTCGAAGACCTGTACGGCCCCCGCCGGTTCCGCCCCTTCGCGCTGCCGGCCTGATGGAAGGAGACCACCATGGGAAGCGGACGCTGGTCCACCGACGTCTACTCCGCCGCCGCGGGCTACCGCGCCGCCACGGGCGCGAGCGCCTTCGCGTACAGCGACAGCGGTGCCCGTAAGGCCCACCCGGCACTCGACCCGCGAGGCGTGACCGTGCGCGAGAGCCGCGACAGCGCCGAACACCCGCACAGCACGCCGATCGCCGTCCTGTTCGACGTGACCGGCTCGATGGGGACCGTGCCGCGAGTGCTGCAGACCAAGCTCCCGCAGCTGCTGGGCCTGCTCACCCGCAAGGGGTACGCCACCGACCCGCACATCATGTTCGGCGCGGTCGGCGACGCCACCTGCGACCGCGTGCCGCTGCAGGTGGGGCAGTTCGAGTCGGACAACCGCATGGACGAGGACCTGGCCCGGATCGTCCTGGAGGGAGGCGGGGGCGGGCAGCGCACGGAGTCGTACGAGCTCGCCATGTACTTCATGGCCCGGCACACCGCCCTCGACAGCATCGACCGGCGTGGCCGGCGCGGCTACCTCTTCCTGATCGGCGACGAGATGCCGTACGCCCGGGTGAAGCCCAAGGAGGTCAAGCGTTTCATCGGCGACGACCTGCGCGAGCCGATCGCGGTCGAGGCGATCCTCGCCGAGCTCCAGCGCACGTTCGACGTCTACTACATCATCCCGACGGCGGCGGGCTGGGGCGGCGATCCGGAGATCCTCGCGCACTGGCGGCGGCTGCTGGGTCAGCAGGTCATCGAGCTGGACGACCTGGACGCGGTCTGCGAGACCATCGCGCTCACCGTCGGCCTGGGGGAGGACGCGATCGACCTCGACGGCGGGCTGGCCGACCTCGTCGACGTCGGCTCGACAGCGGGTGCGTCGGTCGGCCGTGCCCTCGCCCCGCTCGGCACCGGCCGGGGAACGGTCGTCCGGACGTCGCTCGCCCTCGGCAGCGGTCCTTACGGTGGCCGCGGCCCTTCCGGCGGCGGCCTTTCCGGCGGCAGCGGCAACGAGCGGCTGTGACGGGCGGCCACGTCGCCGTGGCCGATCTCGGCTACGGCGACGCCGGCAAGGGGACGATCGTCGACGCGCTGTGCGGCACCGGTCCGGTGCGCGCGGTGCTGCGCTTCAACGGGGGAGCGCAGGCCGCCCACAACGTCGTCGCCGGGGGCCGGCACCACACCTTCGCCCAGTTCGGGTCGGGCACCTTTCACGGGGTGCCCACCCACTTGACGCGGTTCGTGGTCGTGGATCCGCTCGCGCTGGCCGCCGAGGCGGCCGCGCTGGGCAATCCTTTCCATCTGCTCACCGTCGACGAGGACGCCCTGCTCGCCACTCCGTGGCATCGCGCCGCCAACCGGGTCCGCGAGAGGCGGCGCGGTGGGCGCCGGCACGGTTCGTGCGGCATGGGCATCGGCCAGACCATGGAGTACGCCCTCAGCCACGCCGACGCCCCACGGGTGGCCGACACCCGCTCGCCCCACACCCTGCGCCGCCGCCTCGCCGCCGTCCGCGACCGGCTGACCGCCACGGTCGGCCCGCTGGACGCGCCACCGCTGGACGACGTCGTGGCGGCGTTCGCAGCGTTCGGTGCCGCGGTGTCCGTCGTGGACGGTTCTTTCGTCAGGCGGCTGCTGGGCGAGGGCCGCTGCGTGTTCGAGGGCGCGCAGGGCGTGTTGCTCGACGAGTGGCGCGGGTGGCATCCGTACACGACGTGGTCCACCACCACCTTCGACAACGTGGCCGCGCTCTGCGACTCGTTCGAGCGGCTGGGGGTGGTGCGGACGTACACCACCCGGCACGGGCCCGGCCCGTTCGTCACCGAGGCGCCCCTGGACCTGCCGGAGCGGCACAACGGCGTGGGGGAGTGGCAGGGAGCGTTCCGCGTCGGCCACTTCGACGCGGTCGCCCACCGGTACGCGGTCGAGGTGGCCGGTGGCGTCGACGCACTGGCCGTCACCCATCTCGACGCGCCGGCCCGCTGTCGTGAGCTGCGCGTCTGTACCGCCTACGACGCCGGGGGCGTCCGGGTGGAGCGGATAGCGGCGGGGCCGGCGCGGGACCTCGGCCATCATGCACGGCTGACGACGATGCTGACCGGCGCCCGGCCCGCGCGCTTGTACCGCCCCGCGGACTGGGCGGGGGAGATCGGCGAACTGCTGGGAGCGCCGGTGCGGATCGAGTCTTTCGGCCCGGGTCGTGCGGACAAGCGCTTCAGCGCACTGCCGGGTGTGAGCGGGCGGGGACCCTCCGCCCCCGCCCGCCCGCTTGCCCCGCTCAGTTGAACGGATCGAGGGTGATGTACGCCGTCTGCGGGCTGCCGTCGTGCACCAGCGACTCGTTCGCGCCGACGTCGTCGAAGGCGAACGCGTACGCCTTGCCGTCCGCCATCTGCGCGTGGATCTTCCGGGCGTAGTGGTTGGTCACCGCGTCCTGATAGAACGCCGACGGCACGTTGTACGGCTGGTTGGCGCTGGTCAGCAGCGTCGAGCGGTTGAAGCCCGCGCACAGGGTCCGCGAGATCGGGCCGCGGACCAGGTCGTTCGGGGCGTCGAGCAGCTTGTAGCAGCCGAAGATGCTGTCCGAGTCCGGCTTCTGGAAGCTGGTCACGATCTGGCCCGAGCCGTTGGTGAAGTTCATGACGTTGCCCGAGACGCGCCCGTAGTACTTCGTGTTCGGCTGGTCCGCGAACGGCGTCACGGTGAGCGTCGAGGTGCTGTAGCGCGACCAGACGCGGTTGACGTAGTCGTTCATCACTCCGGCCGGCAGCGCGCCCGCCTCGATGCCGTGGCCGGGTGCCAGCGCGCGGATGATCGTGCCGTCGCTGCGGGTCCGGATGAGGTTGGCCCAGCCGCCGGGCTGGCCGCGCAGGGCGTTGAAGAAGCCGTTGTAGCCGCCCGGCTTGAGGTGGCCGGTGCTCTTCGTCGTGCCGTTCGGCAGCTTCACCCCGACCGCGTACGGCGCCGAGAACATGTCGACCTGGGTGCTGTTGATCCACAGGCCGTCGTTGTTCAGCGTGTACTCGGACCAGTTGAAGAGGATGTTGACGTTGGGGTCGGTCGGGTTCTGCACGGCGGGCTGGACGAGGCCGCCGGTGGTGAGCTTGAAGACGATCTTCTGGCCGTACGAGAAGTAGACCCGCCCGGAGAACTTCGGCATCCGGATGGTGATGCTCTGGCCGTCGGCCGGGCCGGCGATGGAGGCGTCCGGGGCGGGGCTCGGCGGGTTGCCGCCGGCGGGCCACGCGTGGAAGGTGCCGTTCGCGTCGGCCCAGCCCTGCTGCCCGGTCGCGAGCAAAGTGCCGAGATTGTAAATATAGACGCGGTCGCCGCGCCCCGACTTGTTCGTGATCGTGAGCGGGATCGTCGCGGTGGTCACGGACGCGTGCGCGGCCGGCGTCGTGATCACGGCGAAGACGGCGGACATCGGGATGGACAGGGCGGCGAGGACGGCCGCCAGGACGGGCTTTCTTCGCATGGCAACTCCTGGGGATGAGTCTCTGAGAGCGCTCTCACACGCCGGTGGAAGAGCGTGAGAGCGCTCTCAGCGTTCATCGGAGAGTTACGTTTGTCAATTGCCAATAATATTTCGGCTCCGAGCCCCCGGTCGCTGCATCTCCCGTCCGGCTGGGCCGAGGTGATCGGCGAACCGTTCGGCGCGCCGGTGCGGGGCCGAGTCGGGGAGCGACAAGCGGCACCCCGTTCGTGAACCACTGTCCGGGAGCGGCCGTTGCTACGGCATCACGTGTGACCGTCGCGCGAAGAGCCCGGTCGCATCCAGACGAGGAGAGATCGTGCCGAAGGACAGAAAACACAAGGTGCATACCGTGCCGGAGCTCGAAGAGCGACCGGGGACGTACGTCTTTCCGGTCGCGAACGAGACGGCGCACGGCGCTCCCAAGTACCTCGGGGGAGCCGGCAACCCGGTCGGCGGCAACTATGACCGGCGCAGGGATCGGGATCCGCATCGGCGGCTGGAGAAGGAGGCCCGCCAGGAGCTGCCCGACTACGAGCTGACCAGCATCTCCGACAAGCCCACGAGCTCCACCCGGCACGGACGGACGCAGTACGACTACTACGACTCCACCGCGCGAAGCCGGCCGGCGGGCACCCCCCAGTCGGACAGCAGCAAGTCGTCCGCCCGGGGCGAGATGAGCGGCAGAGTCGTCGAGGTGGACACCACCCAGGTTCCCGGGCGGCGCGCGGTGGACATGACGGACGCGCTCGCCAGGCAGACCGGGCACCTGGCTGCTCCTTGGCAGCCCCAGACGAGAACCCAGCGCGAAATCTACGAGAGCACCCAGCTGGGAGCGTGGGCGCAATCAGCGAGCGGCCAGACGGGCGGGCCGGGGAGCAACCCTGCCGCGGCGTACGCCCAGCGGTACCAGCAGTACCCCTACACGCCGCCGCAGCAGCAGGGCTACGGCGATGGCCAGGGTTACGGCGGTCAGAGCTATGGCGGCCGGGGTTACGGCGGTCAAGGTTACGGAGCGCAGAATCCGGCCGGCCGCGGTAGTGGCGGTCCGACTCGCTGATCCGCGGCGACGTCACCCTGGGCCGGTCGGTTCGCCGGCCGGCCCGGGCGCGCTACAGATACATGCCCGTGGCCGGCTCGGCGCGGGGAACGGTGACGGGCTGGGCGCCCGTCCGGAGGGCATAGAGCTCGGCCAGCGTCGCCCCCTCGGGACCCACGCCCTTCGAGGTGCCCAGCCACGCGGTGGCCTCCCCGTACGGCAGCCGCCCGACCTCGATGCTCGCCAGGCAGCGACCCGGCCGGACCACCGCGGGGTGCAGCGACGCCAGGTCCTCGTTCGTGGTGATCGCGATGAGCGCGTTGCGGCCCTGGCCGAGCAGCCCGTCGGTGAGGTTGAGCAGGCGCGAGAGCGACTGCCCGGCGCTCGCCTTCGCGTCGCCGCTGATCAGTTCGTCGCAGTCCTCGAGCATGAGCAGCCGCCACCGCGGCTCGTCGTCGTCGCCACTGCCGAGGGCCACGCTCATCAGGTATGCGGGGTCGCCGAACATCCGCTCCGGGTCCAGGACGCAGTCCACCTGGCACCAAGCGCGCCACTGCTGGGCGAGGGCGCGCAGGGCCGTCGTCTTGCCGGTGCCCGGCTCCCCGTGCAGCAGCAGGAGGCGCCCGTTGACCGCGGACTCGTCGATGGCCATCAGGCGCTCCAGCGTCTGCGCGACGGGATCGGCGTAGTTGCTGCGGATCTTGGGCCACGGCGCCGCGTCGATCTCGCGCTGGACCCGGCGCGGGCCGTGCGGGCCGAAGTGCCAGAAGCCGATCGGCACGCTGTCGGCCGCGGGCTCGGGCTCCTCGACCGCGTTCGCCGTGACCGTGGCCAGCACCGACTCGGCGAGCTCGGAGCTCACCGCGGTCACCGTGACGCGGGCGCGGCGACTCTGCTTCCACCGGGTCACGTGCAGGGTCCAGCCGTCGCCGACGCTCAGTCGGCCGTGGCTGTCCTCCTCGAGCGCATCACGGACCACGCGCGCGTCGTCCGTGGCGAGTGGCGCGTCGGCGCGGACGTTCTCCAGGTAGCTCGTCCGGCCGAACGGCTCGCGGCCGGTGACGAAGGCGTCGAGCGCGAGCAGGTCGACGACATCCACCAGCCGGTCGCCGTCGTCGACGGAGCCGGAAAGCGGCAGCGGGTGGGCGGGCGCGAGGGCCGCCGTCTCCACGGGACGGCTGCCGAGCCGGTCGACGGACTGGTGGGGGGCGCGCATTACCCCATGATCGCCGCGAAGTGGCGGAGGAGCACCCGGTTTTCCCGCAAGATGGTCCGAACGGGACCGTCTTCGGGGGTGCCGGCACTCAGTTTCCAAGATCATGCCCCATCGCTGAGGCGAGATCACCTGACCGCGACGGCGGCCGCCGGCGGCCCGCAACGCGCGGGCGCGCCGGCCGGCCGATGAACACCGGTCAGGCCTCGGGCCGGCGGGTGAGGACGAAGACGGGGATGACCCGGTCGGTCTTCGTCTGGTAGTCCGCGTACGCCGGCCACACCTCGACCGCCCGCTCCCACCACACGGCCCGCTCCTCGCCCTGCACCTCGCGTGCCTCGTAGTCGTGCTTCTCCGCGCCGTCCTGGAGCTCGACGTGCGGGTTCTTCACCAGGTTCCAGTACCAGACCGGATGGGTCGGCGCGCCGCCCCGGGAGGCCACGACCGCGTACTCGCCGTCGTGCTCGACGCGCATCAGCGGGGTCTTGCGCAGCTTGCCGGACTTGGCGCCCACCGAGGTGAGCACGATCACCGGCACGCCCTGGAGCGTGTTGGCCTCCGCGCCGTGGGAGGCCTCGAACTTCTCTGCCTGCTCGCGGGCCCAGTCCGAGGGGCTGGGTGCGTACTCGCCGGTCAATGGCATGCTGTGGAATCCCTTCGCCCGTACGCGATCGTCACCCGTGAAGCCTAGCCAGGGTTGCGGCGAGTTCGGCGTTGCGACGGGCGAACACCGCCCAGTCCGGCGGTGCCGGCGCCGCCGGGCGGGAGGTCCGGCGCTGGGTCCAGGTACGCAGCCGCCCGTCGCACATCGCGAACGAGACCAGGACGCCGTCGGCCCAGCCCTGCACCGCGAAGTCGCCCGGCTCGCCCGTGGTGACCCGCTGCGGCGCGGTCACCCACGCGAGGGCTCGCAGCTCGTCCTGGATCCTTGCGGCGAGTTCGAACGCGAGGGCGCCGGCTGCTCTGTCGCGTACCCCCGCAAGGGTGGTCGTGGCGCTCGCGACCGCGAGCGGCTCGCGGCGCAGGACCGTCGCGACGGCCTCGGCCAGTCCCTCCCGGTCGGCCCCGATGATCCCGCGCTGCGCGGCCAGGTCACGCTCGGCGCCGGTCAGGCCGCTCCTCGTGTACGCGAGAGGATGCACCCGGTGCAGCGCGGCGATCGCCTGCCGGGCCCGCAGCCCACCCAGGTACGGCCCGAAGACCGTCACCCCCGGCACCGGCGTCCCGGGCTCGTGCACCATGCGAACCCCGGCCGTCGCGCGCCGCCGGTCGAGCAGCAGGTAGGCGGGAACCTCCTGGCCGCCGGGCGTGCGGTTCCACCGGGGCAGGCGCTCCTCGAGCAGGTTGCGTTCCAGCCAGGCAGCTTCGTGAACCGAATCACAGGACACCGCTTCGACGGCCGCGATCCGCGCGACCATGCGGGCGAGGTGCCGCCGGTCGCCCAAATCGCCCCAGTACGAGGCCACTCGCGCCCGCAGCTCGGTGGCCCGGCCGACGTACAGGACCCGGCCCGTGCCGTCCCGGAAGCGATAGACACCCGGCGCGCCCGGCAGCGCGGCGACCATGCGGCGGATCGGGGACCCCATCGGACCATTATCGGCCGGTAAGGTTCCGGCCATGCCCTCGATCGTCGCCGGTGGCGTCACCCTCCACTACGAGGAGTCCGGCAGCGGGCCACCCGTCCTGCTCGTCCCGGGCACCGGCGCACGCGGCCGCACCTGGTCGCTGCACCAGGTGCCGGCGCTGGTCGCGGCCGGCTACCGGGTGATCACCCCGGACCACCGGGACGCGCGGCCCGGCCTCACCCTCGCCGACCTGATCGCCGACACGGCCGCGCTGATCGAGCGGGTGGCGGGCGGCCCGTGCCGCCTGGTGGGCACGTCGATGGGGTCACTGATCATTCAAGAGCTTCTTCTCGTACGCCCGGAGCTGGCGGTCCGAGCGGTCCTGCTGGCGTCCCGGGCGCGACCGGATCCGCTGTCGCGCGCCCTCGCGGCGGCGGAACGGGAGCTGGCGGACTCCGGGGTGTCGCTGCCGCCGGTGTACGACGCGGTCGTCCGGGCGCTGCAAAATCTCTCGCCCCAGACCCTCGCCGACCCGGACGAGGCACAGGACTGGCTGGACATCCTCGAGATGTCGCCCACGGCTTGGAAGGACCCGGGACTGCGAGCGCAGATGGACATCACTGTGGACACCGACCGGCGCGGCGCGTACGAGAAAATCGGAGTGCCGACCCTCGTGCTCTCGTTCGCCGACGACCTGGTGGCCCCGCCTGCCCGCGGCCGGGAGCTGGCGGCGGCGATCCCCGGCGCGGCCTACGAGGAGATCCCCGGCACCGGCCACTTCGGCTATCTGGAGCGGCCCGAGGCGGTCAACGACGCGATCCTCCGCTTCCTCGCGACATGATCGAGCGCATCCTGCCGCCGTCGGTGCGGTCGGCGTACGCCCGCGAGGACCCGCCGTCGGCCACCCTGTTCCCGGAAGAGGTCCCGCTGGTGGCCAGGGCGGTGGCCAAACGACGAGCCGAGTTCACGACGGTCCGGCACTGCGCCCGCTCGGCGCTGGCGTCGCTCGGCGTTCCCCCCGGCCCGCTCCTGCGCGGCGACCGCGGCGAGCCGCTCTGGCCCGCGGGCATCGTCGGCAGCATGACCCACTGCACCGGTTACCGGGCGGCGGCGGTGGCCCCGGCCCACGAGGTGACCGGCGTGGGCATCGACGCCGAGGAACACGGGCCGCTGCCGGCGGGGGTGCTCGACCTGGTGTCACTCCCGGAGGAACGCGAGCACCTGACCGCCCTGTCCCAGGCGCGGCCCGGGACGTGGTGGGAACGGCTGCTGTTCAGCGCCAAGGAGTCGGTGTACAAGGTGTGGTTCCCCCGTACGGGCGAGTGGCTGGGGTTCGAGGAGGCGTCACTGACCTTCCACCCGGAAACGGCCACGTTCACGGCGCGGTTGCTGCGGCCGGGGCCGTTCCCGCAGCTGCAGGGCCGGTTCCTGGTGGCGGACGGCATCGTACTGACGGCGATCGTGCTGGAAGCCCCCGTCGCGTCGTAAGCATCAGCTCAGTCCCAACCGTTGCGCGAAAGCCATCAGGTCTCGGCGCTCGATGGCCGCGGCCATCAGCTCCGGGAATGCGTCCGGCGTGCAGGCGAACGCCGGCACGCCCAGGGCCGCCAGCGCCGCCGCGTTGTCGTGGTCGTATGCCGGCGCGCCCTCGTCCGACAGGGCGAGCAGGACCACCACCTGCACTCCCGCCGCGGTCATCTCCGCCACCCGGCGCAGCATCTGCTCCCGGACGCCACCCTCGTACAGGTCGCTGATGAGCACGAAGATGCTGTCCCGCGGCCGGGTGATCAGCTGCTGGCCGTAGGCGATCGCGCGGTTGATGTCGGTGCCGCCGCCCAGCTGGGTGCCGAACAGGACCTCGACCGGGTCGCTCAGCTGATCGGTGAGGTCGACCACCGCGGTGTCGAAGACGACCAGGGAGGTCTTCAGGGACCGCATCGAGGCGAGCACGGCCGCGAACACCCCGGAGAACACCACCGAGGCCGCCATCGAGCCGGACTGGTCGACGCAGAGCACCACGTCGCGATGGATCGCGGTCGCGCGGCGGCCGTAACCGACCAGGCGTTCCGGCACGACCGTCCGATGTGCCGGTTGGTAGTGCTTGAGGTTGGCGCGGATGGTCCGGTCCCAGTCGATGTCCGCGGGTCTCGGCCGGTTGATCCGGGCGGCCCGATTGAGGGCGCCGCTGACGGCCGCGCGGGTCTTCTGGCTGATGCGCTGCTCGAGCTCGGTCACCACCTTGCGGACGACCTCGCGAGCCGCGTCCTTCGTGCGCTCGGGCATCACGCGGTTGAGGGAGAGCAGCGTGCCGACCAGATGGACGTCCGGCTCGACCGCGGCGAGCATCTCCGGCTCCAGCAGCAGGCGCGTCAGGTCGAGGCGTTCGATGGCGTCGGCCTGCATCACCTGCACGACCGTGCTCGGGAAATACTCGCGGATGTCGCCGAGCCAGCGCGCCACCTTGGGCGCCGAGCCGCCGAGGCCGGCCGACCGCGAACTGCGCCTGCCCTCCTCGTCCTCGCCGCCGTCGTAGAGGGCCGCCAGGGCCGCGTCCATGCGGGCGTCGCGCCCTTCCGCCGTACCCAGAGACTCGTCCGCGGGACCGCCCAGCACGAGCCGCCACCGGCGCAGCCGCTCGCGCTGCCCGGGATCGTCCATGTCCGTCATCCGATCTCCCTGCCCAGCAGTACGCTCAGCGTCGGCAGCACCCGCGCCGCCGACTCGTGGTCGAGCACGAGCGGCTCCGCCTGCGCGAGCCCCGGCCCGCCGGCGACCCGTTCCCCGATGGCCCGGCGCTCGCCCGTGGCGAAGGCGCCGAACGTCCGCCGGAGCAGCGGCAGCACGTCGCCGAAGGCATCCGCCGGGATGTCGGCCAGCCACTCGTCGATCAGCTCGAGAAGCGCGTCGTCATGCACGAGCAGCAGCCCGCCACCCGCCAGAAACCCCTCCACCCACGCGGCGCCGTGCGCGGGCGCGGTGCCGACGGTCAGCGGCAACCGCAGGCGCCGGCGTACCTCGGCGCTGCCGAGCCGCCCGGCGTCGAGCAGCAGCCGGGTCAGCCGCCCGGCGAGCAGCCCGTGCAGTCCGGGACGCCGGGCCACCGAGTCCAGCGCGCCGAGCCAGCGTTCCCGCAACTCCTCGTCGTCGAGCAGGCCGACCGCCTGGTGCACACCGTCCACGTACCCGCGCAGTTCCCGGGCCGCCTCGTCGGACAGCGAGCCGACCGCGGCCGGCAGCCCGGCGCACACCCGCGTGAGCAGGCTCGCGGTCACCGTGGCGAGCCCGGAGACATCGGTCTGCCGCACGTCGCCGTAGCGCAATGTCCGAGCCAGCGCGGGAATCGCGGCCATGAGGTGACCGATGTCCGAGTCGAGCGCGGCCCGGGTGTCCAGCGCGGCGAGCACCGGCGGAAACGCGTCCCCCAGCTCGGCGAGAAGGCAGACCTCGACCAGCGCGGTCACGTCACCGAGCGTGGCCGCCTCCCGGGCCGCGTCGGTGACCTTCGTGGTGGCCGCCGCGACGACCGTGGTGCCGTACATGCTGCCCTCGACGAGCTGCACCGCGAAGTCGGGCAACCACCGCAGCCGCCACTGCTCCCGGAAGGTGCCGGTGCCACGCCGGGCGGTATCCGGCTCACCCCACGGCACGCCGATCGCGCGCATCCGGTGCAACAGCCGGCTGCGCCCCCGGTCGATGTCGCGGCGCAGGTCCAGCTCCAGGACCCGTTCCAGGGCCTCCGGCTTGAGGCGTACGGCCCGCTGCTGCGCGGCGAGGTCCCGGGCCAGCGGTACGGCGGGCATCTCGTCCGGAACGCCCCCGAGCCGCTCGCCGACGACCAGCCGCCGCCCGATGAGCTCGGCCCGCAACGGCTCACCGTCGCACAGGACGGCCTCGGCGGCCTCGGTCACCTCGGCGAGCCCGGCAAGCGGCCGCCCCCGCAGCGCAGCGAGCGCCTCGGCCAGCCGGGTCGCCTCGATGACGTGGGCGGACGAGGTCGGCACACCCTCGCCGCGAAGCACCCCGGCCGCGTCGACGAGCCACCGCGGCACGACGTCACCCCCGGCGGTGAAGAGGTGGTGGTACCAGCCGGGCGACCGCACCCCGGCGCCGTACCCCGACCACGAAGCGAGCCGCCCGTACGTCCACGGCACCCACGTGAACGCCACCTTCGCCTTCTTGCGCCCCTTGAGCAGGGCGGCGTCCTCCTTCGCGGTGACCTTGCGGCCGAGCGCGGGCACGTGCCACGCGCCGCAGACGACGGCGATGTTGTCGTGGGTACGCCGTACCTCGCGCAGGACGGTGCGCATGTAGGCCTCGCGGAGCAGGTCCTCGGGGTCCTCGGGGGACGTTTCCCGGATCGCGGCCATGGCCTCGGCGATCGCCTCGAAGGCGGGCATGCCGCGGTGCTCGACGACGTCCTCCCACCATCGTTCGGGATCGTCGTAGCCGGCGGCTCGGGCCAGCTCCCCGATGGGATCGACGGGCCGCATCCGCTTTCTCCGCCCGGCGTCGCCCGCGCCCTCGCCCGTGTCCACGTCCGCGCCGTCCGGCTCCGCGCCGCCCGGCGTTTCTGGCGGTCGGCTGGCGGTCACGCGATACGCGTAGGGCAGGTCGAAGAACCGGACCGGTACGTCGTTGCCCACCGCCCACCGGATCGCCTGCCATTCCGGCGAGAAGACCGCGAACGGCCAGAATGCCGACCGGCGGGGGTCGTCCGTCGCATAGCCGAGCAGCGCGACCGGGGGTTCGAGGCCCGGGTCGGCCACCCAGCGTACGAGGTCGTCGGCCTCCGGCGGCCCCTCGACCAGCAGCACGGTGGGGCGCTGCCGGTCGAGCTCCTGGACCACCGCCCGGGCCGAGCCCGGGCCGTGGTGCCGGATGCCGTAGAGCCGTTCAGGCATCGCGGGCCGCTCGGTAGAAGTCGCGCCAATCGGTGCGTTCGCGGACGACCGTTTCCAGGTATTCGCGCCAGACCACGGTGTCGGAGACCGGGTCCTTGACGACCGCGCCGAGGAGGCCCGCCGCCACGTCGCTCGCGTGCAGGTGGCCGTCGCCGAAGTGGGCCGCCAGCGCCATGCCGCTGGTGATCACGGAGATGGCCTCGGCGGTCGACAGGGTGCCGGTCGGGGACTTCAGCTTGGTCCGGCCGTCCTCGGTCATGCCGTTGCGCAGCTCGCGGAAGATCGTCACCACGCGCCTGATCTCCTCCAGTGCGGCGGGCACCTCCGGCAGGTCGAGGGAGCGGCCCAGCTGCGCGACGCGGCGGGCCACGATCTCCACCTCGTCGTCGGCGGAGGCGGGCATCGGCAGGACGACCGTGTTGAACCTCCGGCGCAGGGCGCTCGACAGTTCGTTGACGCCCCGGTCACGGTCGTTCGCCGTGGCGATGAGGTTGAAGCCGCGGCGGGCCTGGACCTCGGTGTTGAGTTCGGGCACCGGCAGCGTCTTCTCCGACAGGATGGTGATCAGCGCGTCCTGCACGTCGGAGGGCATCCGGGTCAGCTCCTCGATACGGGCGATCGTCCCGGTCTGCATGGCGCGCATGACGGGGCTCGCGGTCAGGGCCGCCTCGCTCGGGCCCTCGGCCAGCAGGCGGGCGTAGTTCCAGCCGTACCGGATCGCCTCCTCGGTCGTGCCCGCCGTGCCCTGCACGAGCTGGGTGGAGTCGCCGCTCACGGCGGCGGCGAGGTGTTCCGACACCCACGTCTTGGCCGTTCCCGGCACGCCGAGCAGCAGCAGGGCGCGGTCGGTGACCAGGGTGGACACCGCCACCTCCATGAGCCGGCGCGGGCCCACGTACTTCGGGGTGATCTTCGCGCCGTCGCCGAGCAGGTAGGTCACCACCGCGTGCGGGGACAGGCGCCAGCCCGGCGGCCGGGGGCGGTCGTCGGACGCGGCGAGCAGCGCCAGCTCGTCGGAGTACTGCTCCTCGGCGTGCGGGCGCAGAGCGGTCCTGCGGTCGCCCGGCGTGCCCTCCTGGCCCTCACCGTCCCGGCGGTCGTCGGACGCAGGGAAGCGCGGTTCGGTGCGGTCGGTCACTTCAACTCCTGGAGCATCTCGTGGCGGAAGGTGAGGGTGCGGGCCAGTTCGGCGACGGGCCGGATCCGGGCCGCGTCGGCGGCGTCGTGGTCGAGCTGGGCGGCCAGTCCGGCGACGACCGTCGCGTACGTGGGCGGCATGGCGGTCGCGGCGGCGCGGCACAACTCGGCGAGCTGCCAGCTGTGCCGGTCCGTACGGGCGCGGTGCGCGATCGTCTCGACCACCGCGACGGCGAGCTCGTCCGGCCAGACACCGGGGTGCACGGCGAGCAGCCGGTGCGCGAGATGGTCCTCGCGGCGCAGGAAGTCGGCCGCGATCCGGGCCAGGTCGGCCGGGGGGAGCAGCAGGTGCAGGTCCCAGCGGACCGCCTCGCGCAGCCCGGCCGCACTCTCCCGGGCATCGTTGCGCACGAGGGCGGAGGCCCACGCCGAGTCGCCCTGGGTGATCGCCGCCTTGGCCCAGCCGTGCAGCAGGGCGGTCTCCCAGTCGTTGCCGCGGGCGAGGTCGACGACGGCCGCGGGGCCGCGGCCGAACGCCTCGGTCCAGGTGGCCAGTGGGGTGCCGGCGATGATTTCCTCGAGCAGCCAGGCCTGCACCCCGGTGCCCCGCGACGGCTGGGCCGACACCCCGTCGCGGCGCAGCTCGGCGGTGAGCTCCGCGGGCGGCACGACGGCGACCCGGTCCCGCCCCAGGGTGCGGCGCTCGAGCGTGACGGCGGCCAGCGCGCGCCCGGCCATCCGCCGGCCGAGGCCCGAGCCGGGCAGCCGTTGCAGCAGGTCCAAGGCGGCCTCGCGGACCTCCTTGCGCCGGTCGTCGAGGGCGCTGTCGAGGAAGGCGTCGTCGGCCGCGGACAGCCCGACGGCCAGGGCGCCGACGAACCGGGCCCGGTCCTCCGGCGCCTCGCTGGGCCAGGTGCTCCGCAACAGGGCCAGCGCGGCGGCGGGGTCGGTGCCGCGCAGGCGCGTGAGGTGGGCGAGGCGCTCTCCGCCCGTACCCGTGTCCCAGATCGCCGGGTCGTCCGCGACGGTCGCGCCCGGTGCCTCGTCGCGCAACCACCGCCAGTCCGGCCGGAGGGTGGACAGCCACCGGCCGCGCTCGCCGGCAACCCGGCCGATCGAGGGACGCACGATGCTGTTGCGGCGGCCCGCGTCGAGCAGGGCCGGCAACGATTCGGGCGGGACGTGGCCGCCACGCGCGGCGGCCGCTGCCAGCCACTGCGTGAGCAGCTCCTGAGCTTGCTGGGTGCCGCCGGGCGCGCCGCCGTCGGTCAGCAACCGCAGCAGCCGTGCGCCCGCCGCGGCCGGCAGCGGCGGGTCGACCTCGGCGGGTGCGGCCTCGACCGGGGGATGCGTGGTGGAGGGTGTGGTGCCCGCCCGGCGGTAGAGCAGTGCGGCTGCGGCGGCGTCGAGAAGCGAGGCACCGGCCCCGACATGCAGCGGGCGGTCGCCCACCTCCACGGTGGAGGTGGTGAAGGGGCGCCGGGCGGTGCCCACCAGAGCCGAGGCGAGCAGCGCCGGTGGGAGCTCGGGCGATCGCGGGCTGCCGCCGTCCGGGATCGGGGGAGCGGCGGGCACGAACCGGCCGCCCACCCAGGCGGCGAGCGGTCGCAGGCCGGCGGGCGACCACTCGGCGGCGACCGTCGCGGGCGCCCCGCCGGCGGCGGCCAGCAACCACCACGGCTCGCGATGGCCGGAAGCGAGCGGAAGGGAGTCGCCGCCGGTGTCGGTGAGGAAACCGTCGGGGCTCGGCGCCACGCCGTCGAGGAGCACGGGGGCGTCCAGACGCCACGGCTCGGCGGCGAGGACGCCCGCCCAGCCGCGCAGCGCGTCCCGCATGGTCGTGGCGCCGCTGGGCGAGCCGAGCGGACGCGGAGTCCCCTGCCGATCCCTGACGAGCGCGCGCAGCGGTGCGGCGCCGGGATAGAAACACAGGTCGCCGTCGAAGGAGGTGCCGGGAACGAGATCCGCCGCCAGGGTCTGCCCGGGGGCGGCGAAGGACAGATGGAGGGCGAACCGTCCACTGTCCACGCCCCGCAGCCACGTGCGCCGTGTGGTGATCGTGCCGTCGTCGCTGTCCGTCCGGCCGAGCACCTGCCAATGGTCGTGCACCGGTGGCGTCGCGAGCACGTCCTCGGTGGAGACCGAGAAACCGATACGGGTACGGACGGTGGCGGCCAGTGCCGGGCTCAACGTGCCGAGCCGCTCGTGACCGGTGACCAGCAGGCGCAGCATCGCCAGGTCGCCCAGCAGCCGGTCGGCCCACTGCGGCCCGATGCCCGCGACACCACCGAGACGGCGTACGGCGGAGGCGGCGGCGGGCGCCTGCGCGTCGACGAGCCGGGCGGCCATGGTCTCGAAGGGCGCGAAACCCGCCCGCTCGGCACCCGCCAGGCCCTGCTGGATCTGGTCGTCGAGCCATCGGGACAGCTCGGCCATGCCCGCGGCGACCCGCTCCTCGCGCTGCCGGGCCCGCTTACGGGCCGACTCGGGATCCACCGGCCCGGCCGACCGCGGCGTGGCGGCCCGGGCGGCCCGCGCGGCCCGGCCCGCCTGCCACTCGGCGACGAACGCGGGCGGGTCGGTGTCGGGGCCGGGCGCGGTGCCCTCGGCCCACATGAGGAGGAGGCCCAGGGAATGCTTGCAGGGGAACTTGCGGCTCGGGCAGGAGCACTTGTACGCAGGAGCGGACAGATCCACGCACACCTGGTAGGGAATCCTGCCGCTGCCCCTGCACAGCCCCCACAACACGTCGTCGAACAGGCCGGTCGCCTGCCACTTGCCGGGCGAGGCGACGCTGCGGGCACCCTTGAGCGAACCGGCGTCGGGCGCGACGGCGGTGACCTGGGCGGTGGACCAGCGTTCAACGGACACCGGAGCACTGTAGAAGCCGGGTACGACGTTTTCGGTCGTCCGGGTGACGGCGCAGGTCACGCCGGTGCGGGCGGTCGGCTACCGTGATCGCGGGGCGAGGAGGGCGGGCGATGAAGGTCATCATCTTCGGCGCGACCGGCATGGTCGGCCAGGGCGTGCTCCGGGAAGCCCTGCTGGCGCAGGACGTCGTCCAGGTGCTCTCGCCGGGGCGCAGGCCGACGGGCGTACAGCACCCGAAACTGACCGAGGTCACGCTCGGCGATCTCGGCGACCTCACGCCGATCGAGGACCGCCTCGAGGGCTACGACGCCTGCTTCTACTGCCTCGGCATCTCCTCGGTCGGCGTGGACGAGATGACCTACACCCGCATCTCGCACGACTACCCGGTAGCCGCCGCACGCATCCTGGCGAAGCACAACCCGGACATGACCTTCGTGTACGTCTCGGGAGCCGGCACCGACCCCGACGGCCGATCGATGTGGTCGCGCGTCAAGGGCCGGACCGAGCTGGAGGTCATCAAGATCTTCGCCAACGGGTACGGCTTCCGCCCCGGCTTCATCCAGCCCACGTACGGAGCGACCTCCCGCACGCGCCTGTACCGGGTGATCTACAACCTGATCGCGCCGATGACGCCGTTGATCATCCGGTATGCGCCCCGGTACGCGACGACCACCGACCGGCTGGGACGGGCGATGCTGCGGGCGGCCCGTACGGGATTCCCGACGCACATCGTCGAGAACGCCGACCTCCGCTGAAGCGCGTCGTCGCGAACGTTCCGGCAGCCCGGGGCCCGCGCGAACAGTGATCAAGCCCCGTGGCCGGCCGCCACCGCCTCGCCCGCTTTCGGCGGCGGCGGCGGCGTCCCGTCACCGAAGGGCCGCCCACCCAGCTCCTCGCGGCCGTGCTCGCTCAACCACCCCGCCGGCTCCGGCCCGGCCGGCACGATCCCCGTCGGATTGATGTCGCGATGCACCTCGTAGTAGTGCCGCTTGATGTGCACGAAATCGATCGTGTCCCCGAACCCCGGCGTCTGGAACAGGTCCCGCGCGTACGCCCACAGCACCGGCATCTCGCTCAGCTTGCTCCGGTTGCACTTGAAGTGGCCGTTGTACACCGCGTCGAACCGCACCAGTGTCGTGAACAGCCGTACGTCCGCCTCGGTGATGGTGTCCCCGACCAGGTAGCGCTGCTCGCTCAGGAGTTCCGACACCTGGTCCAGCCGCTCGAAGAGCCGGTGGTACGCCTTCTCGTACGCCTCCTGCGAGCCCGCGAAGCCGGCGCGGTAGACGCCGTTGTTCACGTCCGCGAAGACCGCCTTGTTGATCGTGTCGATCTGGTCCCGCAGGTTCGGCGGGTACAGCTTCGGCGCGCCCTCGCGGTGGTGCTCCGTCCATTCGAGGGACATGTCGATGGTGATCTGCGCGAAGTCGTTCGTCACCACCTGGCCGGTCGGCACGTCGACGATCGCCGGCACCGTGATGCCCTTGTCGTAGTCCGGGTACCGCTTGAAGAAGGCCTCCTGCAGGCGCTCGATGCCGAGCACCGGATCGCGGCCGCCGGGGTCCAGGTCGAAGGTCCAGCTCCGCTCGTCGTGGGTCGGCCCGGCGACGCCCATCGACAGGACGTCCTCGAGGCCCAGGAGTCGCCGGACGATGATCGCGCGGTTGGCCCACGGGCAGGCGCGGCTCACCACGAGGCGGTAGCGGCCCGGCTCGACCGGGTAGCCGTCGCGGCCGTCGGCGGTGATCCGGGTGGCGATGTAGCGCTGGTCGCGGCTGAATTCGCCCGACGTCGAGACGTATGCCATGCATCCATCATTCCCCGGCGTGGCGGGGGAAACGCACCAAGCACGCCGGGAAGGAGAGGGCCGGGCCGTGCCGAGGCGATCGTGCGGGCCCGGGAGGCCGGTCCCGAGCGGTGACTCCCGAGCTCTGACAGGGTGGAAGAATGCGAGCGAAGATCAAGTGGACGACCTCCGTGCCGGTCGTCGCCGTCGTCCTGCTGGTCCTGACCTGGGGCCGCAACCTGCCACCGCCTGTGGTCGTGGTCAGCGCGCTGCTGCTCGCCGGTGCCGTGCTCGCCGCCGTGCACCACGCCGAGGTCGTCGCCCACAAGGTCGGCGAGCCGTTCGGCTCGCTGGTGCTCGCGGTCGCGGTGACCGTCATCGAGGTGGCCCTCATCGTCACGCTGATGATCAGCGGCGGCGAGAAGGCCCAGGCGCTGGCGCGGGACACCGTCTTCGCCGCCGTGATGATCACCTGCAACGGCATCCTCGGCCTGTCGCTGCTGGTGGGCGCGGTCCGTCGCCGCATCGCGGTCTTCAATTCCGAGGGTACGGGCGGAGCCCTGGCGGCCGTCGCCACGATCGCCGCGCTGAGCCTGGTCCTGCCGAGCTTCACGACCAGCCGCCCGGGTCCCCAGTTCTCGCCCGCCCAGCTCGCCTTCGCGGCGGTCGCCTCGCTCGGGCTCTACCTGCTTTTCGTGCTGGTCCAGACGCGTCGGCACCGCGACTACTTCCTGCCCATCACCACCGCCGGCGAGGTGATCGACGGCGAGGAGCACCTCGACCCGCCCACCACCCGCGCGGCCCTCGCCAGCCTCGGCCTGCTGCTGGTCGCCCTGGTGGCGGTGGTCGGCCTGGCCAAGGGGGTGTCCCCGTCGATCGAGAAGGCCGTGGCGGGCGCGGGCCTGCCGCAGGCGGTGGTCGGGGTCGTGATCGCGCTGCTCGTCCTGCTGCCGGAGACGATCGCGGCGGTCCGCGCGGCGGCCCGTGACCGGATGCAGACCAGCCTCAACCTGGCCCTGGGCTCGGCCATGGCCAGCATCGGCCTGACCATCCCGGTGATCGCGGTGGCCATGATCTGGTTGGACGGTCCGCTGCTGCTCGGCCTGGGCGGTACGCAGACGGTCCTGCTCGCGCTGACCGTGGTGGTCGGGACGCTGACGGTGGTGCCGGGACGCGCGAACGTCCTGCAGGGCGGCATCCACATAGGCCTGCTCGCCGTATTCCTGTTCCTGGCGGCCAGCCCCTGACGGACGCATTCCCGACACGGCCGGTGCGACAGCTGCAGCGCGCCACGCCGCGAGAGTCCTGCGAGCGTCGTGGCGTACGTGCCGAACTCGCGCGACGCGTGCTCTGTCCGACGGATCGGCGCTCTCCGAGCAGCCGGCCGATCAAGAGTCAGCTGCCGAGGTGCTGAGTGGGCACCGTCGCGGTCGCGGCGCCCCTGGCGGCTTACCGATGGTTGGGCCGGTCCAGCGGGCCGCCTCCGGCCGCGATGCTGTGAACAATGTAACCGGCATGGGGCTATGCGCCGAAGAATCTTGTTAGGATTCCCCATTCTTCATGTCGCCACCATTGAAGGAGTGACCTGTCCGAATGAATATTGTGGACGCCGCGCGCTATCCGGTGGCCGAACCGGGAAGCGACGCATGGAACCGCGTCGTTTCCCGAGCGCGCACCGAACTGCGCGAACTCGGGTGCAGCGTGCTGCCGGAGTTCATTCTGCCGGGCAGCCGGGAGGCGCTGCGGCGGGAAGGCGCCGGGGTGGCCCCGCTGGCGTACTACGACGTCGAGGAGACCAACGTCTACAACATCGCGTTCGACGACGACCTGCCGGCCGATCACCCGGGCCGCATCGTCATGCAGCGCGGCAACGCGTTCGTCCCGCGCGACCGGATCCCCACCGACAGTGTCATCCACCGGCTCTACACCGACCCGTCTTTCGTGCGCTTCGTCGCCGCCTGCTTCGAACTACCGGAGCTGCACGAGCTCGCCGACCCGCTGTCCGGCCTGGTGCTCAACGTGGTGCAGCCCGGCATGGAGCACCCGTGGCACTTCGACACCAACGAGTTCACCGTCAGCATGCTGACCCAGGAGCCGGAGGAGGGGGGCGTCTTCGAGTACTGTCCGAACATCCGTTCGGCGGGCGCGGAAAACCTCGGCGCCGTCCATTCGGTGCTCACCGGCGCCGACCGCTCGCCGGTGCGAGCCCTGACCCTGCGCCCCGGTGATCTCCAGCTGTTCAAGGGCCGGTATGCGCTGCACCGGGTGAGCGCGGTGCGCGGCGCCACCGCCCGGCACTCAGCGATCTTCGCCTACTCCGAACGTCCCGGCCTGATGGGCAGCGTCGTCCGTACCAGGCAGCTGTTCGGGCGGGTCCTGCCCGCGCACCTCGACGCCGAGCGCAATGCCGTGCGGGTCGACCAGTTGCTGGACTAATAATCGCGAGGAGCCGCCCCCGTGCGTTTCGACCGGACCGGAAAACTTTCCCTCGACGGCATCTACACGCAAACCGATCCCCGCGCCTATTTCACCACCCTGCGTGAGCTCGACTATTGCATTCCCCAACTCGCCAAGCCCTATTTCCAGCGCATCATCGGGCAATACAGCCAATCGCGGCAGGTGGACGTCCCGACCGTCGTCGACGTCGGTTGCTCCTACGGCGTCAACGCGGCGCTGCTGCGCTGCGACACCACCATGGACGACCTTTACGACCGCTACGCCGGCACCGAGTGCACCCGGCAAGCGCTGCTGGACAGCGATCGTGAGCTGGTCCGGTCGCACGTGTCCCCGGCCCGGTTCGTGGGGCTGGACGTGTCCCGGCCGGCGCTGGAGTACGCATCGGCGGCCGGGTTCCTCGACGATGTCGTGCAGGCCGATTTGGAGGCGCGCGAACCCACGGCGAGGCAGCGCGCCCTGTTCGCCGATGCCGACATCGTGATCTCCACCGGATGCCTCGGCTACGTCACGGGCCGGACGCTCGTGCGCGTGGCCGGCTCCCGCCGGGACCGGCGGCCGTGGATGGCGCATTTCGTGCTGCGAATGTTCCCGTTCGAGCCGATCGCCGACAGCCTCGCGGCCCTCGGGTACGAGACGGTGCGGGTGGACGGGACGTTCCGGCAGCGCCGTTTCGTGTCCGACCGGGAACAGCGGCAGGTGCTGGAGACGATGTCCGCCGCCGGCGTTGATCCGGAGGGTCTGGAGACCGACGGCTGGTTGTACGCTCAGCTCTACGTTTCCCGGCCTGTCGGTATTCCCGACCCCTTGACCTTCGACGTCGACGAGTCGATGACCCAGCAGGCCGCCCGATGAGCAGCGAATTCCAGGTGACCGAGTGAGCACGTTCGAAAATGAGGACAACCTGCCGCGGGTGCCTCTGCCCGCTTTGGAGGACACCTGCGCCCGGTTCCTCGAGTGGACTGTGCCGCTGCTGACGGAGGAAGAGTTCGCCGACACCGAGGCCGCGGTGCGGGAGTTCGCGCGGGCCGACGGCCCGGGGCCGAAGTTGCACGCCGATCTGATGCGGTACAACGCGGATCCGGCCACGCACAGCTGGCTGGACGCGTTCTGGCCGGCGCGCTATCTCGGTCGCCGGGACCGGATCGCGTTGAACGCCAACTTCGTCTTCCTGCTACGCGAAACCCCGTTGCACGGGTTCGCCGAGCCGCAGGTGGAGCGCGCGGCGGGGCTCGTCGCCGCCGCCGTGAACTACAAGACCCAGCTCGACGACGAGCGCATCCCGCCGATCGTCACACGCGGGCAGCCGTTGTCGATGGAGCAGCACAGGTTCCTGTTCTCGACCACCCGCATCCCGGGGCCGGTGCAGGACACCGTCCGAGCGCCGTACAGCGACGAGATGCCGGGCCCGTCAACGGCGCGGCACATCGTCGTGTTCCAGCGCGGCAACGCGTTCCGGATGAACGTGGTCGGTCCGGACGGGCGCCCGTACTCCCTCGACGATCTGGCGGCCGGCCTGCGTGAGGTGCAGAAGGCCGGTGCCGCGCGGGCCACGACGGACACTGCGGTCGGTCATCTCACCACGATGGCCCGGGCCGACTGGGCGGCGGCCAGGGACGGGCTGGCGGCCCTGGATCCCGGTAACGCGGCGGCGCTGAACACCATCGAGACGGCGTTGTTCTGCGTGTGCCTGGAGGACCTGACGCCGGCCGACGACCTGGCGGCCTGCGACCATTTGCTGCACGGCGACAGCGGTAACCGGTGGTTCGACAAGGCGGTGTCGCTCATCGTATTCGCCGACGGCACGGCCGGCATCAACGTCGAGCACTGCGGTTTGGACGGCACCACCATCCTCAGCTTCGCCGACGCGATGCTCGCCCAGTCTCCTGAGGAGCACGCCGCGCAGTCGGGTGCGGCGGCGCAGGGGGTGCCGGCGATCGAGCCGGTCACGTTCGTGCTCGACGACGCGCTGCGGTCCGACATTGCCGCCGCGGCACGGTCGTTCGCCCAATACGGCGCGGACACCGCCACCGTCACCCTGCCCTTCGACGAGTTCGGGGTGGACGAGGTCAAGCGGCTGCGGATGTCGCCGGACGCGTTCGTGCAGATGGCATACCAGCTCGCACACAAGCGGGCCAAGGGATTCATCGGTGCTACGTACGAGTCCATCGCCACCCGCCAGTACCGTCGGGGCCGCACCGAGGCGATGCGCGTCGTCACCCCCGAGGTGCTGAGGTTCGTCTCCACGATCGACGACCCCGCCGCGTCACCCGACGAGCGGCGAGCGGCGTTCCGGGCCGCGGCGGACAAGCATGTCGAACGGGCGAAGCAGTGCCAGGCCGGTGCGGCACCGGAGCAGCACCTGTGGGAGCTGCAACTGATCCAGAAGCGGCGTGGAGCCGCGCTCGGCGTGCCCGAGTCCCCCCGGCTGTACGAGACGCCGGGATGGCTCACGATGCGCGACGACTACCTGAGCACCAGCTCGGCGCCGTCGGCCAGCATCCGCTACTTCGGATTCGGCGCCACCAGCAGCCGCTGCATCGGGATCGCGTACGTGCTGCTGCCGGACCGGTTCAACCTGTACCTCAGCACCCCGCGCCCGGTAGCCGACATGATGTACACGTTTGCCGACCGGCTCCGCGAAGCGTTGCGTGAGCTGCACGACCTGCTCGACGAGCAGTAGCCGGGTCACGGGTCCGCTGCCACCAGCTCGATCTTGGGTGGGTGGCGTGGCCGCGGAAGTGCCGCGCCCACGCCGTCCTCCACTCAGCCTGCGGCCTTCACTCACAAGATGGATCTCGGTCGACATGAGGTTGGCGACCTTGACGCCCTTGGGAAGCTCGACGTTCTTCCCGGTGACTGTGTCGACCAGCCGAAAGCCGGTACGGACCTGGTGGGGGTCGCGGGGCTTCATGCCGAGCACCACGCTCCGGCCGTCGTCGGAGATGCCCTGCAGGGTGAAGCCGCCGGTCGGCGTCTCGTCGCCGTGGGCGGTGCGGCGGTGCACATAAACCGTCCGACGTTTGCGGCCATGGCATCAATCCACGTCGGCGCGGTCGAAGGTGATGGAGCTGCCCCCGGTGGATGCCGGGTTCCGCCGGTTGGTCATGGTGATCACCGCGGTGTGAGCGCCCTGGGACAAGGTCGGGGAGACGTACAACTGCTGACTGCTGGCGCTGGCCGTCGCGGCGTACGGATCGACGTCCACCGCGGCGCGACCATCGATCGCGACGGTCGCGATCACCGAGAAGGGCTCTTTCATCCCGAACCACCGCAGCCGGCTGCCGGTGAACCGCACCGTTGCCGTCGATCCCGGTGTCGCGGTCCATACGTAGCTGCCATCGGACGCTCTGCCGCATGTGGTGGTGCACTGGCCCCAGCCCGCCGAGAACTGCACCTGGCCATCACCGGAACCCCGCGCGGTGTCCTGGATGGACGTCGTGACCAAGGACGGCTTCTTGTACAGCTCCTGGTACTTTGCCGATGACATGGGCATCTGGACCGGGTCGGACAGCGAGTTGCGGCCATCGTTGCCGGGGTTGCTGAAATACGCCTCATAGGCGATGTCGGCGGCGTTGTCCTTGAAGAAGTCGTACATGTGCTGGATGTAGCCGGGTTGGTCGCCGTGGCCGGGTGCCGGCGTGCCGTCATCGAACGTCGTGGTGTAGAGGCCCCACTCGGGGACGGAGAGCTTCTTGCCGTGCTTCTTGGCGAATGTGAGCCACGCGTTCAAGCCCTGCTCCGGGTCGTTGATCGCCCAGTTCCAGTCGACCCAACTGTCGTAGGTGTCGACGCCGATGATGTCGACGTATGCATCACCCGGGTACGCCACGTTCTGCAGGTCGGATGTGTCCGGGATGCCGTCGCTCTGTCCCCGGTTGACGTTCCAGTCGAACTTCAGGTCCGGTGCGACCTCATGGACCGCCGTGACGACTTGCCGGAAACAGTTCTTGTACTCGAGGGCGTGCCGTGGGGCGTCCTCGGGGTGGGCCTTATCGCCGCCCCAGCGGAACCAGGAGCCGTTCATCTCCCAGCCCAGGCGGATGATGGAGGACCCCAGGCCGGCGTCGGTCAGGGTGTGACCGAACGTCGTCCATTTGTCATGGTATTCACCGGCCGCGCACTGGGCCATCGACGCATCCTCTACTTCGGGGATGGCCGGCATGCCAAACACCACGGTGTACGGCTGTCCGGTGAAGGTCGAGTAAGCAGGACCTGGCTGGATGAAGTCGTCCCAATTTGCCCGCGGCGGGAATGTGGAGACGACATCCAGGGGCCGTTGCCGGTAATCGCCGAACGCGGCGAAGCGCGGGAGATCGTAGCCGAGAACGAACACTCCGCTGGCCCACGCCGCACCCGATCGGCTCGGCACCTTATAGCCGTCACCTTCGGCGGCCGCCGGGCTCGTACTCCCGAGAGATACGCCAGCCGTCATCGTGGCGATCGCCAAAAGTGGGGCTACTGCGTGTCTGGCAGACCACCGTCGCGGCTTCTGGGCGGACGGGTCCTTACGCGAAAACATCAAGCAGCTCCTGTAGTGCATGAAGGGATGGTGCGATTCGTGTCCGCCGTGCTTACTCACGCTGGTGGGGGCAGCCCGCGCTGGCCTCACGTTGCGTAATGCGCACCGAGGTAGTCGTCACAAGGGCCGACCGACATGCCCCCGTTGCCCTTGCTCTTGCCGGCCCAGCTTGTTCCGCATCCACAGCGTCGCAGGGCGACTCCGGCGGAATGGCTGTAGATTTGCTGAGGCGCTGGGCATACAGGGCAGACGTGTCCTGGAAGGCTGCCGGATCACGCATCGACAGCGTCTCGGCGATGCTCGGTGAGAGCCTCGGCGTCGAGCTTTGTGCTTGCCTGCCGGATCGCGGAGGCCCGGTGAGCCGCTCAGGTGGACGGCAACGCCTGAGCACAGGCTGTTACGTCGATCCGCGCAGTCGTCACCGGGCGTCCGTCATGGATGCACCGGCCAGTCGGGTCTCGAAATCCGATCAGCTCGTGTATCGGGCCCAGTCCACATACGTGGTCGCGCGACCCGGCGTCTCCTGATTCGGCGCCGGCACGGAGCCCTCGGGTCCCGGTATCACCTGCACGTACAGGTACATCGGGACAGTCGGGATAGCCACCCGTGTGGGAAGTTTGCGAGTGTCGAAGATGACCGCCCCATTGAGGGAAACGGTGACAAAATCAGCCCGCCATTCGATCGAGTACGTGTTCCAAGCGGTGAAGTCTCCACCCACCGGCGAGCCGTCGATGGGCTGACCTCCAGCGCCGCTCACGACCGGGTACATGGTCCTGCGCTCGCCGTCGTCGAGCCGCGCCAGGGTCAGAAAGCCCCAGCCCGTGGTGTTCTGGTCGACATCCGAGTAAAGCCCGATGACCGGGGCGTACCCGGTACCGACGTCGAACTTCGCCCGGACTTCCCACACCCCGTATGTACGCTTGACTCCGCCTTCCAGACACCAGCAAACTGAGCCGGCCATGTTGCCTCTGCCGGTCGGACTGCGGCCCGTGCCACTGATCTGCAGCTCACCGCCGCTGACCTTTACCATGCTCGGCGACCAGGACGATCCGTTCTCCCGCTTGGTTTCGTGGGCGATCCATTGCATGGGTGTCAACTGTGTGCCGGAAAAGTCCTCTGTAGCGCTGAAGCCACTGTCAGCGGATCGGTCGGAGGGCCGAAACAGGGCGACGGCGCCAATCGCGACGGTGAGCGTGAGGAAAAGGGCGCAGGTGGCAATGAGGGGTCGGCGGCGCCACCGGCGCGACGTCACAGGAACAGGCCGATCGGCCCCCGACGTCGCAGCCCGGGATTCCCCGGCAATACGCGAGCCGGCATCGACAACGACGGGCTCCGTCGCGACGGCGACCGCTGCCGTAGGCAGCGCTGGGGCCGGCGGCGCGGATGTCCGCTCTCTGAGCGCCCAAGCGCTCGGCAACTCGGACGGCTCCACAGGTGTGGCACCCACTGGCTCCTGATCGGCGCGCAGGACCGTCTCATAGAGGGCCATCAGTTGGGGGCTCGGGTCGGTGCCGTACCCGTCGGCGAGACGCTGCCGGTGCAAGCGGCACCGTTCCAGCGCCTCGGTCGGGCGGCCTGCCGCGACCAGCGCCCGCACCAACGCCACGACCAGTGGCTCTACCAGGGGATTCGCGTCGGCCAGCGTAGATAGCGGCGCCAGCACCGCCATCGCATTGTCGACAGCCAACTCGGCCTCTGCCCATTCCGCTCGGGCCGTCAACAGTTCCCCGGTCAGATGCTCGCGAGTGCGCATCGCCCACGCCCCGTCCACCCCCGTCAGCGGGTCGCCACGATGCAATGACACGGCCTGCCGCAGCAGGTCGACGCGCCTTTCAGGGGTACAGGACGGCGCCCGAGCCTGAACGACCAGGTCACGAAAACGAAAAAGGTCGACCTGATCGTGCCTGACCGTCAACCGGTAGCCTCCCGGTTGGTTGATCACGGTCACCGCCGAGTCGCTGAAGGCCTGTTCCAGCACTCGACGGATCCGGGTGATGTAGGTGCCCAGCGTTCTAGTCGCCTGCCCAGGCGGCTTATCCCCCCAGACCCGGTCGATCAAAGTTGTCGTGGACACCACGCGACCTGCGTCGACCGTCAAAGCCGCCAGCACTGCCAAGCGGCGCGGCTCGCCTGCGTGGACAAATCCGTTGTGGGCGCAGACCTCCACCGGTCCGAGCAGCCGCAGCTCCTGCACCGTGCAACCTCCCCCGCCCGACCGCGGAAGGCTCGCACGATCGCGAGCACCTTATCAACTCTCGGATGGTGCGTGGCCTGGTCGGGAAGCGTGAGCCTCCGTCTTTGATCAAGCCTGGCGGTGTGGTCCTGGTGGGGATTCGGACGAGGTCGTGGTGGTGACGCGCGGGGTTCGTCGCCCGGCCACAGGCCGAGCCGCTCCATGGTTTGCCCTGCATACCGTGGGGCCTCAGCAATTCCCCAGGCGAACCGTCGCAGGGTCCCTGCGACGCTGTTGATGAGCACCAGGCCCGACCAGTGTGTGCCGGCGCACCGGGACATATCGGTCCGCCCTGCTGTGACTCGCCTTCCGCCGGCGGCCGACGGGAGGCGGAACCCACCTGCCGAATCAACGGGGCTGACCGGCGAGGATCGCGGTCATCTCCCTCCACAAGGGAGAAAGCGCATGAATTCCAGAATTGCGAATCGAGGCGGCGTCCCCTCGCGGACGCGACGAGCGCTGACCGGGCTCGGCCTGAGCTTGGCAATGACTATCACCTCCGGTGTCGTCTTCACGAGCGCGGCCAGCGCGGTGGTCGACAGCTCGATGGGCGTCGCGGTCGGCAAGGCCGCGTACGACCAAGGGGTCACCTCGGACAGCGACAGCGTGATCGCCCGGCGGACCGCCCGCGGCGGCCTGTGCAACTTCTACACGGGTTTCTGGTTCGACAGCCGCAACGACTGGAAAAGCACCGCTGGTGGCTACACCACCTCGGAGAGCAGTTGCGATCACGCGACGTCGGGATACATGTACCGCGACCATGAGGAGAAATGGTCCTCGGTCGGCTGGGTGGGCCGCAACTGGTGCGCCGACTTCGCGAAGTACATCTTCAAGTGGGCCGGCGCAGACACCGAGCACCTGAACGGTCTCGCGGCCAGCTTCAAGACCTACGGCGTTGCTATGGGCACCTGGCACCGCGCGGGTTCCTACATCCCGCGCCGCGGCGACGCGGTGATGTACGACTGGGACCACGACGGTGACATCGACCACGTCGGGATCGTCACGTCGTGGTACGCGGACAACACCGACGGCACTTACGGCTCGGTCGAGGGCAACCGGGGTGGCGGCAACGGCAAGGTCATCCACGTGACCGACCAGGACAACAACGGCGCGAGCGTCTACGGCTTCACGACTCCAGTGGCCTGACCCGCGCGACGACGGTGCGGCGGGTCACCCTCACCGGGTGCCCGTCGCAACCACGAGACGGGGCCAGGCAAAGGCGTGGGAGTGCAGCGCACCCGCACCGGCTGGAGCCGCTCGGGCCGGGAGGATGCACCATACCTGAAGGAAACCGTCGTCCTGGCGGTGCAGCGGGGACAGACCCACCACGGTGGAGTCCTCCAGCTCAGGCTCGGCCGCGGCGGAGCGCCGTGCCTCCTGGGCCTTCTGGGTCCAGCGCGCGGCGACGTGCTCGTCGAGCGTGACGTCGGGAGCCTCGCAGGAGATGTCGAGAGGCAGCAGCGTGACCTGGCCCAGCCAGGCGCGCGGGGTGGTATTCAGGGCGCCGCGGGTGATCATCCGCCAGAGGTAGGTGCTTCGCTGGGGCAACCGCGTGCTGTGCCACGAAGCGACCGGCGCGCACCCGGCGCTCGATGTCGTCACCGGCGACGATGCCGTCCAGCATCGCCCGGCGCCCGAAGGCCGCGCCGCTCATCGCGGTCCAAGCCGCGGCCAGCAGTCGGTCCTGCTCGGCGGCCAGAGCGGCCCCGGCCCGGGTACGTTCGTCGGCCACCTGCCCGGGCGTCGAGCAGTACCTCACAGAGGTAGAGGTCGCCGGAGGTGCCTATCCGCGCTGCCCCTGGGTCAGCGGCGGCCCGCGGCCAGGGCGACGAGGAACTGGCCGCCGCCCGCGTCGACGCTTGCGGTCACCGGCAGTCCGGGCATCAACCGGGAGAACCGGTCGACCAGCCAGTCCGCCGCCTCCTGGGCGTCCTTCTTGCTCGGGCAGCGGGCGACCAGCTCGCGGCCTCCCTTGCGTTCGAGGCGCTCGGCAACGGTGATCAGCGGCGCGGGCTCCACCACGTGCAGACGGTCCGGCCAGGCGATGACCACCTTGACTGCGCCCTTGCGGGTGTTGCAGGCACGGTGCGCGAGCCGCTCGGCGACCTTGGCCTTCTTGTCGGCGGTGCGACTGTCGACGCTCGGGCCACGGGGGTCGTTCACCGACATGTCAGCATCGACTGGCTCGTCGCACACCCAGCATCGCCAGCCGTCACGCTTCGCCACGTCATCAAGGAGACTCATCCGAGTAAAACTAGTCTCCTCGGCCCACGACATCCCGTCCGCGTCGCCCCCCACCCCTGATCAAGGGTGCGTCGTCGCTCCGGCAGGGCGATGCACAGCCGGACGAAGTCGTGAGGGGGTCCGGAAAGCCTGCCCGTGGCCACGACCGCGCGCCTTTGCCGAATACGCCGACCCCACCTCGAGTCGGGGCCTTCAAATTCGCCCGGCAGAAGTCGAAGCTGGCCGGAACGATTCGCGGGTCCTACTCCGTCATCAAGAAGGAGCACTGATCCCAGGGACTGCCTCGCCGGCCGGCGGCGGGATGCCCATGGACCGCCCGCAGCAGGAAGCGGGCCTGCGGAAGAGCGCCGGCCCGGCCATCGCGGGTCGAAGCGGTGACGTCAGGCGGGCCGGCGGGGATCGCGAAGAGCATCGGTTTCCCGGCGGCCGGCCCCTGAAGGACGGATTCCGGCTGCCGGCTCGGACGTGCGGCTTCCGGCTGCCGGCCTCGGACGGACTCAGGCCGACCGGCGCAGCACCAGGCTCGGCTCGTAGATCACCGACGACACCCGCATGCCCGGGTCGTCGATGCGCGTCATGAGGAGCCGGGCCGCCTCGGCCGCCATGTCCTCCAGCGGATGGCGGACCGTGGTCAGGGCCGGCTCGGCCGCCGTCGCGGCGCTGCTGTCGTCGAAGCCGACCACTGCGACGTCCCCGGGCACCTCGCGGCGCGCGTCGCGCAGGGCAGCCAGGGCGCCGAGCGCCATCAGGTCGTTGGCGACGAAGACGCCGTCGACCTCCGGGTGGTCGGCCAGCAGTGCGCGCATCGCGGTCTCGCCGCTCTCCTGGGTGAAGTTGCCGGAGGACTGGGGCACCCAGGCATGCCCGTGCCGGGCCATGGACCGGCGGAAGCCGGCGATGCGGTCGCTGCTCGCCGGCACGTCGGCCGGGCCCGCGATCATGCCGACGAGCCGGCAGCCGCGCGCGACCAGGTGGTCGGCGGCGAGGCCGGCGCCGGTGTCGTTGGCCAGGTCCACATAGTTGATCGGTACGGGGTCCGCCGGGCGCCCGATCATCACGGCGGGCACGCCGGCGTCGGTGAGCATCCGGGGCAGCGGGTCGTGGCCGGGCAGGGAGAGCACGATGACCCCGTCCGCCTGGCCGTGGCGCAGATCGCCGACAAGCCGGGTGCGCTGCTCCTCGGTGCCGACGATCTGCAGCGCCAGCTGGATCCCGGCGGCGCGCAGCACGCTCATCAGGCCTCCGACGACCCGGCCGAAGTACGGGTCGGCGAAGAAACGGCCCATGAACGGGTCGTCGTCGTGGCTCTCGGAGTCGGACACCACCAGGGCGATCGTGCCGGTGCGCCGGGTCACCAGCGAGCGGGCGAGGCGGTTCGGCACGTAGCCGGTCCGCCCGACCGCTTCCCACACCAGCTCGTGCAGCTGGGGGTCGACGTTGCGGATCCCGTTGATGACGCGGGAGGCGGTCGCCCGGGAGACGCCGGCGATCCGGGCGACGTCCTCCAGCGTCGGCAAGCGTTCGCCCACGGGTACGCGCCCGCCCGTGGTGGTCATAGGGCGACGTTCCGAGTCTGCATGGGGCATTTATAGCACAGCCGGAAAGCGCTCTCCCATGAGAAGCGTTTTGGGCAAGAAGTGCCCGGAAACAGGCGCGCGTATTGACGGCCACGCCGCCTCGGCGTATGACTTCGGAAAGCGCTCTCCACGCTCCGAGGTCGATCCCCGCAGCTCGCGAGCTGTCCGGTCGCCGGTGCGTCCCGTTCCCTCATCCCCTGGAGAACACCCATGAGAACCACGAGAAGGAAGCTCGGAGGGCTGGTCGCCCCCCTCGGCGCCGCCGTGCTGGCCGGTTCCCTGCTGGCGGCCGGCATCCAGCAGGCACACGCCGCGGACACCCTGTTGTCGCAGGGCCGGCCTGCGCTCGCGTCGTCGCTGGAGAACGGCGAGTCGCCCGCGGCCGCGGCGGTCGACGGCCGCGCCGACACCCGGTGGGGCAGCCAGTGGTCCGACCCGCAGTGGCTCCGCGTCGACCTCGGCGGCACGGCGACCGTCACCCAGGTCGTCCTGCAGTGGGAGACCGCGTACGCGAAGGCCTTCCAAATCCAGACCAGCCCGGACGGCAACGCCTGGACCAGCATCTACAGCACGACCGCCGGCACCGGCGGCACCCAGACGCTGAACGTCGCCGGCGCCGGCCGCTACGTCCGCATGTACGGCACCCAGCGCGGCACCGACTACGGCTACTCCCTCTTCGAGTTCAAGGTGTACGGCTCCCTGGCGAACACCCCGCCGTCCTCGGGGGACGGCTACGTCCTGGCGGATCCGCCGGTCACCGGGGTCGTGCCGTCCACGGCCGTACCGCCGGCGACGAACCCGCCCACCACGCACCACGAGTTCCAGGCGAACTGCTCGGTGAGCCGCTCGAACCTGCCCGACGACCCGATCGTCTTCCCGAGCCTGCCGGGTGCCTCGCATTCGCACACGTTCATGGGCAACACCACCACGAACGCTGCCACCACGCTGGCGAGCCTCCAGGCCGGTCAGACCTCGTGCATCACGCCGGGGGACAAGACCGGCTATTGGATGCCGACGCTGCTCAACGGCGATACCGCCGTGCAGCCGGTCGGACGGCAGGTCATCTACTACAAGAGCGGCGTGATCGACTACCGCAGCGTGCGCCCGTCCCCGCCCGGCCTGCGGTACGTGGTCGGCAGCCCCTCGGCCACTCTGGACGAGTTCCGCAACGCCCCCGGTGCCGTGGAGGGCTGGGAGTGCGGTGACAGCGTCCGCAACTGGGACTTCCCGGCGTCCTGCGTGGCGGGCAGCCAGCTCAACATCCGCTACCAGGCGCCGAGCTGCTGGGACGGCCTCCACCTCGACACCCCGGATCACAAGAGCCACATGGCGTACCCGGTGATCGGCGTCTGCCCGGCGAGCCACCCCGTTGCCGTACCGATGATCGAGTTCAAGATGGCCTTCCCGGTCAGCGGGAGCATGGCGAACGTGCGGCTGGCGAGCGGGCGGGGCTACTCGTTCCACTACGACTTCTACAACGCGTGGGACGCGCCGACACTGCGGGCGCTCGTCACGCACTGCATCAACGGCGGGCTGCAGTGCGACCCGCGCGGCTTCGATCAGTACAAGCCCGACCGCGGGGCGGCATTGAACGAGAACTACGAACTTCCGTGACGTCGTGTCCGGACCCCCGGAACGGGGTCCGGATAACAGTAATTCTCAGGCGAATTTCCGGAGCTCTGTCAGAAACGTTCGCCGATTCTTGAGCACCTGTTCTGCAAGGGCCCGGGTCTGCGGTTCCACGCCGGATCCGCGCTCGCTCTCGGCCAGCTTCACACCCTGCTCGAGGTGCGCCGTGAGGTGCCGCACGACGAGGGTGTCGAACGCCGGGCCACGGGTCGCGGCCGCCTCGGTGACCTGCTCCGGGCTCACCATTCCGGGCATCGGCATGCCCTTGTGCGGGTTCTCGGCCGGGAGCCGGGCCTGGTCGTGCAGCCCGCGCAGGCCGGCCAGCTCGCGCTCATGGACCGCGCTGACCTGGGCGAACAGCTCCTTGAGCCGGGCGTCCGCGCCGTTGGCCGGCGCCAGTGCCAGCAGCGGCAGCAGCTCCTCGTCCATCGCGATGGTGAGTTCGACCCAGGCGAGGTCGGTGCCGCCGAAGGACACGGGAGAGGCGGTAACGGGAGGGGGCGTAATCGGGGTGGGCGCGCTGTCGCAGGCGCAGAGCCCGGTGACCATGGCGGCCCCGAGCAGGAATCGGGCCGTGCGGGGGAATGGGGAAAGCACACGGTGAGTCTCGGCCGACCTTTCTTCCGGTGTCAATCTTTCCATTGACAACAGTGAAAAGCGAACGCAAGCTCTGGAAAGCGCTCTCCCGCCCCCGTGACTCCATCCCCGATCGTCAGGAGTTCCCGTGCATCCCCAGGCGCCACCGCTTCATCCCCGCATCCCCTCCCGGCGGGTCCTGCGCCGGCTCGCGCCCGTCGTCGTGCTGGCCGTCGTCGCCGCGTACCTCGGCTTCGCGCAGCTGACCGCGCACGCCGCCGACACCCTGCTGTCGCAGGGCAAGCCCGCGCTCGCCTCCTCGCAGGAGGGCAACGACGTCGTCCCGGCCAACGCCTTCGACGGCAATCCCGGCACGCGGTGGTCCAGCCAGTTCGCCGATCCCCAGTGGATCCGCGTGGACCTCGGCGCCACCGCCACGCTCACCCAGGTCGTGCTCCAGTGGGAGACCGCGTACGGGCGGGCGTACAAGATCCAGACCAGCGCGGACGGCACCTCCTGGACCGACGTCTACAGCACCACCACCGGTGCAGGAGGCACTGAGACGCTCACCGTGAGCGGCTCGGGTCGCTACGTCCGGCTCTACGGCACCACCCGCGGCACCGGCTACGGCTATTCGCTGTGGGAGTTCAAGGTCTACGGCACGACCGGCACGACGCCGCCGGCCGACTCCTGGACCACCGTCTGGACCGACGACTTCACCGGCCACGCGAACACCTCGCCCACTTCCGCCAACTGGCTGCTGCGGACCGGCACGCAGTATCCCGGCGGCGCCGCCAACTGGGGCACCGGCGAGGTCGAGACCGCGACGGACTCCACCGCCAACGTCGCCCTCGACGGCGCCGGAAAGCTCGCGATCAAAGCCATCCGCGACAGCGCCGGCAAGTGGACCTCCGGGCGCATCGAGACCCAGCGCACCGACTTCGAGCCGCGCCCCGGCGAGTTGCTGAAGTTCAGCGCCGTCCTGAGACAGCCCGACGTCGCGAACGGGCTCGGCTACTGGCCCGGCTTCCGTGCCACGGGCGCGGCGTACCGCGGCAACTACACCAACTGGCCCGGCGTGGGCGAGACGGACATCATGACCGACGTCAACGGGCGCAGCCAGCTGTCGCAGACCCTGCATTGCGGCACCGCGCCCGACGGCCCGTGCGCCGAGTACAACGGCCGGGCGAGCGGGTTCGCGAGCTGCGCCGGCTGCCAGACCGGCTACCACGAGTACACCCAGGTGATCGACCGGACGAAGACCGACGAGGAGATCCGCTTCTCCCTCGACGGGCGGCAGACCTGGGTCGTGCGCGAGTCGCAGGTCGGCGTCACCGCGTGGAACGCCGCCGTGCACCACGGTTTCTTCCTGCGCTTCGACCTGGCCGTCGGCGGTTCGCTGCCGAACGCGGTCGCGGGCTTCACCACGCCGGCACCGGAGACCACCTCGGGAGGCGTGCTGTCCGTCGACTCCGTCACGGTCGCGCGGGCCACCGGCACCACGCCCGCGGCCATGACGGATCCGGCCACCCCCGGCGGGGCGTCGACCGTGCGGGTCACCGGTACGCAGGGCAACTGGCAGCTCAGCGTCGACGGGTCGCCGTACGAGATCAAGGGTCTGACCTACGGCCCACCGCAGGCCGCGGCCGACGGCTACCTACGCGACCTGAAGTCCATGGGTGTCAACACGATCCGCATCTGGGGCGTGGACGACGCGGGCACGCCGACGCTGCTCGATCGCGCCGCGCAGCAGGGCCTCAAGGTCATCGTCGGGCATTGGCTCAACCAGGGCGCCGACTACGTCAACGACACCACGTACAAGAACGCCGTGAAGGCGGAGATCGTCGCCCGGGTCAACGCCCTCAAGAACCGGCAGGGCGTGCTGCTGTGGGACGTCGGCAACGAGGTCATCCTGACCATGCAGGACCACGGGCTGTCCGCCGCCGAGGTCGAGGCGCGGCGCGTCGGCTATGCGAAGTTCGTCGACGAGGTCGCCCAGGCGATCCACGCGGCCGACCCGAACCACCCGGTCACGTCGACCGACGCGTACACCGGGGCCTGGCCGTACTACAAGCAGTACGCGCCGCACCTGGACCTGCTCGCCGTGAACTCGTACGGGGCGATCGGCACCGTCAAACAGGACTGGATCAACGGTGGGTACACCAAGCCGTACATCGTCACCGAGGGCGGGCCGGCCGGCGAGTGGGAGGTGCCCGCGGACGTCAACGGCGTGCCGACCGAGCCGACCGACCTGCAGAAGCGCGCCGGGTACACGAGCAGCTGGAACGCCATCAAGGCGCACCCGGGCGTGGCGCTGGGCGCGACCGAGTTCCACTACGGGCTCGAGAACGACTTCGGCGGGGTGTGGCTCAACACCTTCACCGGCGGCTGGCGGCGGCTCGGCTACCACGCGCTGCGGCAGGCGTACACCGGGCAGGCGTCGGCGAACACGCCGCCGGAGATCACGTCGATGACGGTGAGCAACCAGACCGCGGTGCCCGCGGGCGGCACGTTCACGATCACCACGGCGGCGAGCGACCCGAACGGTGACCTGATCCGCTACAACCTCATGTACTCGGACAAGCACATGACCGGCAACACCGGCCTCACCACCGTGGTCTTCACCGACAACGGCAACGGCTCGTTCACCGCTCGCGCTCCGGAGCAGCTCGGGGTCTGGAAGGTCTATGTGTACGCGTACGACGGCCACGGCAACGTGGGCATCGAGCAGCGCTCGTTCCGGGTGGTGCCACCGACCGTGCCGGGCACCAACCTGGCCCGGGGCCGGACGGTCACCGCCTCGTCGTACCAGCCGACCGGGACGAACGGGCCGCAGCTGCCGTCGTACGCGGTGGACGGCGACTACGGCACCCGGTGGGCCAGCGAGTGGGTCGAGACCGCGTGGCTCGAGGTGGACCTGGGCTCGGTGCAGTCATTCGACCATGTGCAGCTCGCGTGGGAGAACGCGTACGCGAAGGCGTACACGATCCAGCTCTCGGACAACGGTTCCAGCTGGACCACCGTCTACAGCACGAGCAGCGGCAACGGCGGCTTCGACAGCCTCGACCTCAACGGCTCGGGCCGGTACGTCCGGGTGAACGGCACGGTCCGGGCCACCGGGTACGGATATTCGCTGTGGGAGCTTGGCGTCTACCGGGGGCTGAGAGGACTAGCGTCAGCCGGGCAGACAACCCTTGAGGAGGGGCGATGGACAAGGTGGTCCACTTCGAGGTGCCGTTCGACGATGCCGAGCGCGCACACGGCTTCTACCGCGAGGCCTTCGGCTGGCAGCTGGCGTCGATGCCCGGCATGGGCTACACGCTGGTCACCACCACGGCGACCGACGAGAACGGGCGGCCCGGTGAGGTCGGCGGGATCAACGGCGGCATGCTGGCCCGGCAGGGTGCGATCACCGCGCCGGTGATCACCATCGGGGTCGAGGACCTGGACGACAGCCTGGCCCGGATCGAGAAGCTCGGCGGCAAGGTCGAGATCGGCCGGCAGCCCGTGGGCGACATGGGCTTCTCGGCGTACGTCCGCGACACCGAGGGCAACCTGATCGGACTCTGGCAGAACGCGTGATCCGAGGCGCCGGCGGCGGGTGGGCCCCGCCGCCGGCAACCCGTACACGATCCGAACAATGACGCCGGGCCGGCACAGGCAGAATGGGGCCGTGAGCGACGTACCGGCCAAGGGGCTCGTCCTGGTCGTCGAGGACGAGCGGCCCATCGCCGACCTCGTCCGGATGTACCTGACCCGCGACGGCTTCGGCGTGCACGTCGAGCACGACGGCGCCGCGGGGCTGGCCGCCGCGCGCCGCATGCGGCCGGTGGCCTGCGTCCTCGACATCGCCCTGCCCGGCATGGAGGGCACGGAGATCTGTCGCAAGCTGCGGGAGGACGGCGACTGGACTCCGGTGGTCTTCCTCACCGCCCGCGACGACGAGGTCGACCGGATCCTCGGCCTCGAGCTCGGCGGCGACGACTACATGACCAAGCCGTTCAGCCCGCGCGAACTCGTGGCGCGGGTGCGGGCGCTGCTGCGCCGGGCCGCCGGGCCGCCCGACGGCGGCCGGGTACGCACCCTCGGGCCGGTGGTGCTGGACCCTTCCCGCCGGCAGGTCACCGTCGACGGGGCGCCGCTGGCCCTGACGCCGACCGAGTTCGACCTGCTGGGCCACCTGCTGAACCGGCCCGGGCGGGTCTTCACCCGCGAGGAGCTGCTGGCCGGCGTCTGGGGGTACGCGTCGCACGCCGGCACCCGTACGGTCGACGTGCACGTAGCCCAGGTACGCGCCAAGCTGGGGCCGGCGGCCGGCCTGATCCGCACCGTGCGCGGGGTCGGCTACACCGCCGATGCGTAGGTTCTTCGCCACCCTCGCCGGGCGGACCGTCCTGGTCACCGCCGCCACCGCGGTCGTCGCCGTGATCATCACCGCGATGGTGGCGCTGCCGATCGCGGTTCGTACGGCCAACAACGGCGCCCGCGCCGAGCTGGTGGAGAAGTCCGCCCTGGCCGTGGAGCTGCTCACCACCGAGCGCCCCGCCGCGCGGGAGCGGATCGTGGACCGGCTGCGGCAGGACGGCATCGACGTCTACCTGATCCGCCGGGGGGTCGCCGACCGTGCGGGCCTGCCGGCGCAGGTCGTCACCCAGGTGGCGGCCGGTGCCGTCGTCGACACCAGGGGCCGGGTCGCCGGCCACGCGGTGCTGATCGCCGGGCGCCCGCTGCGCGGCAACGACAGCGGGGTCGTGCTCATCCGGGACGCGGTGTCCGGCACCGCCGCCCGGGTGCTCAGCGGGGTGTGGGTCGCCCTGCTCGCCGGGTTGCTGGGCGGCGTCGGCGCCGGCGCCCTGCTCGCCCACTTCACCGCCCGGCCGCTGCGGCAGGCGGCGCTGGCGGCCGGGCGCCTGGCGGCGGGGGACAGATCGGTGCGCCTCGCGGTCCGGCCGCCGGCCGAGGCCGCCGAACTCGCCGCGGCGCTCAACCAGCTCGGCGCGGCACTGCAGATCAGCGAGGGCCGGGAGCGGGACTTCCTGCTGTCGGTCTCCCACGAGCTCCGGACGCCCCTGGCCACCATCCGCGGGTACGCCGAGGCGCTCGCCGACGGTGTCGTCGCGGAGGACGGCGCGGCCCGGGCCGGGGCCACCATGCTGGCCGAGGCCGACCGGCTCGAGCGGCTCATCTCCGACCTGCTCGTCCTCTCCCGCCTGGAGGCCGCGGACCTGCCCGTCACGGTCGTCCCCGTCGATCTGGTGGAGCTGGTGAGCGCCGCGGGGGAGGCGTGGGAGCCACGCTGCGTCCCCGACGGTCCGCGACTCCGCGTCGAACTCCCGCCGGCGCCGGTGACCGTGGACACCGACCCGGACCGGATCCGCCAGGTCGTTGACGGGCTCTGCGAGAACGCACTGCGGGTGGTGCCGGCGGGGGCGCCGCTCGTGCTGGCGGTCCGGGCGGGGGAGCGCGGCGGCATCGTGGAGATTCGCGACGGCGGACCCGGCCTGGCCGACGAGGACCTCGCGGTGGCGTTCCAGCGGGGCGCGCTGCAGCAGCGCTACCGCCACGTCCGCAAGACCGGCAGCGGCCTCGGGCTGGCCCTGGCCGCGCGCCTGGTGACCCGGCTGGGCGGCGGCATCGAGGCCGGGCATTCGCCGGAGGGCGGGGCGATGTTCACGGTGACACTCCCTTACACGACCCGAACATGACCCTGATCCGGTTCGAGCGGTACGGGCGGACGCTGAGCGGCATGACACGTACCCGTATCGCGCTGACCCTGACCACGCTGGGCCTCGCCGCTTCCCTCGGGCTGACGGGATGCGGCGCCGGCACGCCCGCCACGAACCTCACCGACGAGGCGTACGCGCTCACCACCGTCGGCCTGGAGGCCGAGGCGGCCCCGTCCCCCTCCTCCTCGGCCGAGCCGAAGCAGCGGCGGCCCGGGCTCCGCAAGCACCTGCGCAAGAACACCCTGCACGGCGAGGTCACCGTGCAGGGCAAGGACGGGGTCAAGACGATCACCGTCCAGCGCGGCACCGTCACCGCGGTGGACGCGCAGACGGTGAGCGTCAAGTCCACCGACGGCTTCGCCCAGACGTGGACGTTCGGCGACAAGCTCCGCGTCGTGCAGGACCGCAAGGCCGTCGAGCGCACCGCCCTCAAGACCGGGGCCGAGATCGGCCTGGCCGGGCAGAAGGACGGGGACCGGTCGGTGGCCCGGCTCATCGTGGTGAAGAAGGGCTGACAATGGGTCAGGGCCCGCGCTCGTTTGCCGGCGAGCGCGGGCCCTGCCCCGCCCCCAGGAGGAAAGACCGTTACTGCAGGATCGACCCCATCGGCGAGAGCAGTAGCCTGCCGAACGCCTCCGCGGTGTGGTCCAGCCGGGCCCGCTCACGGGCCACGGCCTGCAGATCGTGGCGTACGGCCCAGAGCTTCTGCGCGTTGCGCCAGGCGACGTTGCGCGTGTAGTCCACCACCTCGCCCTGCCACCAGTCGTCGAGGTCGCCGTTCATCGTGTCGATGAGCAACTGCCACTTCTCCAGGTAGCCGCGCCGGAGGCCGGGGATCTGCTCGGCGAAGATGTCGTTGATCTGCAGGTAGTCGTGGTGCTGATCGCTGTCGTCCACCGGGTCGCACTCTTGGTGGTCGAACGTGGTGACCAGGGCGAACGGCAGGTCGTAGTTGATGTGCGCGTTGACGCCGGCCGCGGCGGAAGGCAGCGGGCGGGCGTCCGGGCCGGGGATCCGGTGGAAGAGCACCGCCCAGGACTTCGGGCAGCCGGTGCTCATGTCCGACCATTGGCGCAGCGCGTCGAAGTAGCGGGCGGCGAACTCCACGTCGAGGCGGGCGAGGAAGGCCGGATCGGCGAAGCGGCCCGCGTACAGGCGCTCGAGCACGCACGTCGTGATCGTCAGGTAGAGCTTGTTGAAGTCGGCGAGCGGGTTGCTGACCAGCAGCGGCGGCACCCGTTCCAGCACGTCCTGGAGCTTGGTGAGCTGATCCACCACGGCCGGTACGTCATCGGGGTGACCGGACAGCACGTCGGCCATCTCCCGTTGCGCCGGTCCCCACACGGACGACTCGGTGATCATCGGATCCTCCACAAGCTCCTGCACGGCGGAGGCCCTTCAGCACCGCCCGGCGACGCCGGCCGCCGGGCGGTGCTCCCCCGAACGACAGTCAGCCTTTCACCGGAGGACTACGCAGGGATCGGTAGAACGACGTATTCCCGGCACCTAGATAACGGAATGGTCACGCCGCGCGGAGGTAGACCCGGCTGGCCTGGACCCGGGTGCGGACCTGGAGCTTGTCGAAGATGTGGCCCACGTGTACGCCGACCGTCCGCTCGCTGATGAACAGCGCCTGCCCGATCTCGCGGTTGGTGAGGCCCTCGGCGACCGCCGCGAGCACCTCGCGTTCGCGCTCGGTGAGCATGCTGAGGGCGTCGTCGGCGGCCGGCGCCGCGCTCACCGTCGTGTCCTCGTCGCCGGTCAGCGCGACCCGGGCCCGCGCGGCCACCTGGATGATCTCCGTGGCCATCGGCTGGGCGCCCATCGCGCGGGCGGTCGCGTACGCCTCCCGGATCGCGGTCGTGGCCGCGGCCCGCCGGGTGCGCCGGGCGAACGACGCCTCGGCCTGGCGCAGCCGCGCGTAGGCGGCCGGATACGGCTGCTTGCGCCGGTCCCAGGCCTGCGCGGCCCGTGCCCAGACGTCCGGGTCGTTGCGCTCGTCGATCCGGCTCAGCTCGGCGGCGCACAGGTCCAGGTAGCCGTCGACGACCGCGCGCACCGGCGGGGCCGCGTTGCCGGCACCCCGTGCCACCCGCTCGACCACGGTCTGCAGGCGCCGGACCGCCGCCCGGTCCATGGGGATCTCGCCCCCGGCCTGCGCCTCCGCCTCGGCACGCAGGCCGTGCCACGCCAGCACCGCGAGCAGCACCAGGTCGTCGGAGCGGGTCTCGGTGAGGCCACGCTGCACGGCCGCCCGGGCCTCGTCGTGCCGGCCCTGCCACATGGCGCGGCCGGCGCGCAGCGTCAGCATCGGCAGCACGTGCCGGGCGCCGCCGCCGGCGAGGATCGTGGCCGCCGCGTCCAGGTCCCGGTCGGCGGCCTCGAGCTCGCCGAAACCGACCCAGAGCCGGCACCGGGAGAGCAGGATCTCCACAGCGTCCGCGCCCGAGGGGCGGTGGCGCATGGCGTCGTCGAGGACCTGACGGGCCTCGGCCCACTGGCCCACCCGGAAGAGTCCGTTCGCCGCGATGGCGAGCAGCCGGGTCTGGTAGGTCCGGCCCTGCCCGATTGCGGCGAGCTTCTCCGCGCCGCGACGGGCGACCAGCACTCCCTCCTCGACGTTGTTGAGCGGGTTGGTGAGCAGCTCGGCCAGGTGCAGGTAGGCACAGCCGATGTCGTCCGGATGCCCGCTGCGCTCGGCGATCTCCACCGCCTGCCGGATCACGGCGAGGCCGGCGTCCGGATCCTCGCGGAAGGCGAGGCTGAACCCCAGCGCCGCGCTGGCCCGGACCAGGTCGGTGGTCGAGCCGTCGGCACGTTCGGCCAGCTCCAGGGCCTCCCGGGCGCGGACCCCGGCATCGGCGTAGCGGCCGAGGTGCACGAGCAGCTCGGCGAGGTTGGCCGCTGCGCTCCCCTTCTCCGCGGGGCTGCACTCGGGTGCGGCCAGGGCGCGCTCGTACTCCATCTCGGCGGTGGCGGTGCGCCCGGCCGCGGCCAGGTAGCGGGCCCGGCGCAGGTGGATCTCGCAGACGCCCGGGCCGTCCGCGCGGGCGGCCAGCTGCTCGAGCGTGCTCAGCGCCCGCTGGTGCTCGCCGCAGCAGTGCGCAGTCTCGGCGGCGTGCCCGAGCAGCTCCGTGCGCTCGGGGCGGTCGTCCGAGGTCAGGGCGAGGGCCAGGGCCCAGTAGCGGTACGCCTCGGCGTAGCCGTACAGCTGCTCGGCGGCGCGGGCGGCGGAGACCACCGACGGCAGCGCGCGGCCCGGCTCGCCGGCCTGCTGCCAGTGGTGGGCCAGCCGGGCGTGGTCCGGCTCGCCCGGCGCAGCCTCGAGCGCCTCGGCGTAGCGCCGGTGCCGGGCGGCGTGCTCGGCGGGTAGCACCTCGTGCTCGAGCACCTCGGCGACGACCTGGTGGCGCAGCCGGTAGCCGTCCGCCGCGCTGGTCAGGAAGCGATGCGCCACGGCCGCCCGGACCGCCTCGATCAGCTCCGCCTCGGGCAGCGGCAGCACCCGCGCCAGCAGGGCGTGCTCGACCGGCTCGACACCGGCGGCGACCGCGTGCACGACGTCGTGCGCGTGCTGCGGCAGCTCGTCGACGCGGGACAGGAAGATCTCCCGCAGGGTGTCGGACAGCTCCACCCGGCCGTCGCGCAGGTCACGGGCGAGTTCATCAGCGACGAACGGGTTGCCGCCGCTGCGCTTGAACACCCGAGCCGTGTCCTCCGGCGCGACGCCGTCGCCGGCGATCGCGACCACCAGCTCGGCGGTCGCGTCCTGGTCGAGGGGGGCCAGATCGACCACGCGGACCGAGCGCAGCCGGCGCAGCTCGGCGAGCACGCGGCGCAGCGGGTGGGCCCCGTGCAGCGACTCGGAGCGGACCGCCGCCAGCACCGACAGGGTGATCTCGCCGAGGCCCGCCAGCAGGTAGAGCAGCATCTGCCGGGTGCTCCGGTCGGCCCACTGCAGGTCGTCGAGGACCAGCAGCAGCCGGCGACCCCGGGCCAGCGAGCGCAGTTCGCGGGAGACCCGCTCGAGCAGGGCGCCCGCGCCGTCCTGGGCGGGATCGGCCTCGGTCGGACCGGGCTGCGCGCCGGCCTGGCGCAGGGCCTGGAGCACGGGGTGCAGCGGGGATGCGTCGCCGATGTCGAGGCAGGCGCCGGAGAGCACGGCGGCACCGGCCGCCCGCATCGCATCGGCGGCCTCCCGCAGCAGGCGGCTCTTGCCGACCCCGCTCTCGCCCGTGACGAACACCGCCGCGGTGCCGCCGGGACGGGCGGCGAGCAGATCGGCCTGGATAGACGTCAAGATGTCGGTACGTCCGACAAGTGGCGCCTCATCCCCCTCGCTGGCCATGCGTGGCAGCCTAGTAGGCGGGGGGCTATGACGTTCTCGTCGGTTCGGACTGTTCTGCGTCACAAATAACCGACGACACGGCAGCTGTCATAGATACGTCATTCTGCTGATCCGCTGTCTTGTACCCGCCTGGCACCGTTCTCTTCGCCAACGCAGCGAAGGGAGCGTGGGACATGAACTCGGTGTCCGCCGGCGTCAGATGCCGGCGACAGACAGTGACGGTGCTTTTCGTCGACATAGTCGGCTTCACCAGCCTCGTCGACGAACTGGATTGTGCCGACGTGCGGGATCTGCAGGTCGACTACTTCCGGACCGTCTCGGCGGTGGTCCGGGCCGCGGGTGGAGTCGTCGAGAAGTTCATCGGGGACGCGGTCATGGCGGTCTTCGGCGTGAGCGGCCCCGGAGCCGGCGCGCCGGACGAGGCCGGCTGCGCCGCCACCGCGGCGGTCCAGGCCGGGCTCGGGGTTCAGGAGGCGCTGCGGGGGCGTCTTCTGGCCGGGCGCTTCCCGGTACGGACCAGGGTCGGACTCGCCACCGGCGACGCGATCGTCGACCTCGACGCGGCCCGGGACGGCGGGTACGGCATGGTCAGCGGGAGTGTTGTGGCCACGGCGTCGCGGCTGCAGGCGTACGCACCCCACGACACGGTGGTGGTGTGCGCGGCGACCCAGCTCGCCTCCGAGGACGCCGTCGCCTACCAGGAGCTGCCTCCGGTCTCGGTGGCCGGCAAGGCGGCGCCGGTCGAACTCTGGCGCGCTCTGCACCCGCAGACCACCCCCGTACGGGCCCGCGACCTCCAGCCATGCGGATGACAATCCTTCAGCGGGCGCCGGAAACGCCGATAAAAACACCGTGGGTGCCTCGCCTTCCGTGCCGGCAGAACCGGCTGCGGTGCAATCAGAGCTCGGCGACGCCGCCGGGCTCGAAGTGCTGGGCGAACTCGGACGCGGCGCTCAGGCGGTCGTATACCGGGTACGGCGGGGCGGCACCCAGTACGCCCTGAAGATGCTGCTGGACGAGCCGCACCCGGAGGGTCTGCGCGAGTTCCGCCGCCAGGCAGCGCTACTTGCCTCGGTCGACAGCCCGAACGTGCCGAGGGTGCACAAGGCCGGCGAGGCCGGGGGCCGCCCGTACGTGGTCATGGACCTCGTGGAGGGCGAGTCCCTGGCGCGCCGGCTGCTGCGAGGCCCGGTCCGTGAGCGGCACGCGGTCTCGATCGGCGCCGACGTCGCCGCCGCCCTGCGCGCCGCCCACGAGCACCACCTCGTGCACCGCGACGTCAAGCCCGAGAACATCATGATCAGCAGCGCCGGGGCCGCCCACCTGGTCGACTTCGGGCTCGCTGCTGCCGCCACCGGCGCCGGACTCGGGCCGGACGACGCGATCGCCGGGACGCTGACGTACAGCGCCCCCGAGCAGACCGGCATGCTCAACCGGCCCGTCGACACCCGCTCCGACCTGTACGCCCTGGGTGCGGTGCTGTTCGAGTGCGTCACCGGGGCGCCGCCGTTCGCCGCGGACGACGTCGGCGAGCTGCTGCACCTGCACGCCACGGCGCCCGTACCGGATCCGCGGGCCCTGTCCCCGGGTCTCGGCCTCACCCTCGCGGCGATCATCGTCCGGCTGCTGGCCAAGGACCCGGACGACCGCTACCAGAGCGCTGCCGGCCTGCTCGCCGACCTGCGTCTGCTCGGTGCGGACCCGGCTGCGGTCTTCCCGCTCGGCGAGCACGACGGGCCGACCGTGTCGATCGAGGCGCCTCTCACGGGCCGTGACGCCGAGCTGGACACGCTCCGTGAATGCTGGACCGAGGCGACGTCGGGCCGAGGCGGGGTCGTGCTGCTGCACGGGCCCACCGGCTCGGGCAAGACCCGGCTGGCGGCCGAGCTCGACGCCCTGGTGCGCGACGCCGGTGGCGTGGTATTGCGCGGTGGCGCCTCCTCCAGCGACCGTCGGCCGATGGCCCCGCTGCGCGCGGCCGTCGACGCGTTCGTGAAGGGTCTGCTCAAGCGCCCCGGCGGGCGCGCCGCCGCGGCGGCCACCCTGCGGGCCGCGGCCGGACAGAGCGCGGGCCTGGTCACCAGCCTGTCGCCGGCCCTCGCGGACGTCCTCGGGGTGCCCGGGGTGGCGGGGGAGATCGGCCTCGGGCGGCACGCCGCCGCCGTCGCCGACCTGCTCACCGGCCTGACCCGCGCGGCCGGCCCGGTGCTGCTGCACCTCGACGACGCGCAGTGGTTCGACGACGGCACCCTCCGGGTCCTCGAGCAGCTCGCCGCCGGGGTGTCGGGCGTACCGATGCTGGTGGTCACGACCGGGCGTGAGCCGGCACTTCCCGTGCGCCTCGACGCCGGCCGGGTCACGGACCTCCCGGTGCCGCCGCTGACGTGGGAGGACGTCGCCGTTCTGATCTCGTCGTTGTCCGGCGGCATGCGGGTGCACGAGCACAGCGCCACCGCCATCACCATGCTGACCGGCGGCAACCCTTTCGTGACGCTCGCCTACGCCCGGGCCGTGATGGACGCCGGCCTGCTGTCACCCGACTGGGGGTCCTGGCAGGTCGACTCGGAAGGCGTACGCGACCTCGCGCTGCCCTCGGACTCCGCCCAGCTGGTCCTGCATCGCATGGGCGCCCTCGACCGGGAGAGCCGCCGCCTGCTCGGCATCGCGGCCGTCGTCGGGACGTCCTTCACCCCGGGCATCGTCGCCGAGGCCGCCGGAGTGGACCGCCATCGGGTGATCGACGTCCTCTCCGACGCCGGCCGTCATGGCCTCATCGCGCACGGCGACGGGCCGTACCGTTTCCTGCACGACAGCATCCGGGTGGCGCTGCTCGCCGAGCTCGACGAGGACGAGGTCCGCGACGTGCACCAGCGCATCGCCGACGTCCTCGACCGCCGCCCCGACCCCGACGTGTACGCCCTCGCCCGGCACTACGCCCTGGGCCACCCCGGCCTCGAGCCGGCCCGGGTGCTGCGCGCCTGCACCGCCGCGGGCGCCCGCGCGCTCGCCGAACACGCCCCGGACACCGCGCTGACCTTCCTCGAGTCCGCCCGGGACACCGGACTGCCCCTCGACAGTGCCTTCCTGCAGCTGCTGGGTACGGCGTACCACCAGAACGGACGCTTCGACGAGGCCCTGTCCACGCTCGACGAGGCGCTGGCGCAGGCCACCGGCCGCATCGAGCGGACCCGCATCCACCTGCTCCAGGCCCTCGTCCACGAGAGCAACTGGGGCGGCGCCGCGCAGCTGCGGGCCGTCGAGCAGGGACTGGCCGAGCTCGGGCGGCCGTTGCCCGCCAACCCGCTGCTCCGGGCGCTCTCCGGCCTGTGGTTCTTCGTCCTCGGCTGCCTCACCCGGATCACCCGGCTCGGCTACGGCACCGCCAAGGGCGAGCGGCGCGATCTGCTGCAGCTGGAGGCGACGCTGCACCACTACGGCGCTTCCGGCAGCATCCGGAAGCTGCGACCGGCCGGCTCGCTCTACCACGCGCTGCGCATGGTGTACCCGATCAACCGGCTGGGCCGGTCCCCGGAACGCGCCCGCGACCTGGTCGCGCTCACCATGGTGCTGCGGATGGCGGGCCTGCAGCGGCTCTCCGACAGGATCACCACGACCTCGTCGCGGGTGGCCACGGAGCTGGGCGACCCGACCCTGGTGGCCCGGATCGACTGGATGACGGCGATCGCCGTGCACGGCAGCGGCGCCGACTCCGGGGAACGGGTCCGCCGGGTGCTGATGGAGCGCGACCGCTTCCTCGACGTCGGACTGATCATCGACTGCTACGCCGTCCTGGGCTGGGACTGGCTGCTGCGCGGCGAGATCACCGAGGCCGAGGCCGCCGCCCCCGGCCGGCAGCGGTGGCTCGACGCGGCCGGGCAGGCCAACCGCAGCGCCATGGTGGCGATCGACGCGGGCATGCTCGCCATGCGGGGCCGCGCCGGCGAGGCGATCGCAACCCTCGGCCGGGCCGGAGACACCAAGGAGATCCACCAGATCGTCGACATGATCGTCGCCCGGATGCTCTCCGCCATCGAGCGCGACGACCTGGGCAGCGCCTTCGACGACGCCGTCGCGGAGTTCGACGGGCTCGGACTGCGCCCGCTCGACCTGCTGCCCGCTCAGCACTCGTACTTCGTCTACCGCGCGTACGGCCGGATCGAGCAGGCCCGCCGCGCCGCGCCGGCCGACTTCGACCGGGCGCTCGCCGCCGCCGAGGCCGCCGTCGGCACCCTCGGCCAGGTGACCAAGCGGCCGCTGGTCGCGGCCCACCACCGGGTGGCGAAGGCCGCCCTCGCCGTTCTGAAGCCGGGCCACGCCGAGGCCGCGCTCGACATCCTGACCAAGGCAGAGAAGCTTTTGCGTACGGTGGACGCCCCGTTGCCGTCGTTCGAGGCCGCTCTCGTGCGGGCCCGCGCACTTGCCCTCCTCGGCGTGGCCGGCGAGGCGGACCGCCAAGCCCGGATGGCCGCCGGCATCGCCGAGGACCGCGGCTGGCCGCACCGGGCCCGCCGGATCGCCGCGGAGTTCCGGCTCGACGCCGGCCGGCGCAACCGGGTCCCGGTCGTCGCCGCCCGCGGCCGCGCCGGGCAGCGCTGGGCCGCGCTCGAGCAGCTCAGCAACGCCGCGTCGCGGGTCATCGACCCGGACCGGCTCACCCGGATCGCCCTCGACGAGACCGTACGGCTGCTCGGCGCCGAGCGCGCCCTGCTGTTCCTCGTGGACGCCGACACCGGTGTGCTGGCCCCGTTCGTGGGCCGCGACGCCGGCGGGAACGACCTCGCCGAACTCGCCGGCTACAGCATCACCGTGGTGGACCGCGTCCGGCACAGCCGCGAGCCGCTCGTGGTCACCGGCACGGAGGAGGGCGCCGCCCTGGGCGCGGTGAGCGTCGTGCAGTACGGCCTCCGCAGCATCCTGGTCGCCCCGCTGGAGCTGGACGACCGCCTCCTGGGCGTGGTCTACCTGGACAGCCGCGTCGCCAAGGGCGTCTTCACCGTCGACGACGCCGACGTGCTGACCGCCATCACCCACCACATCGCGGTCGGCCTGGAGACGGCGCGGGCCGCCCAGCTCGAGGTCGCGGTGGCCGCCGCCAACCGCCAGCGCGACCTCGCCGAGACGCTGCGCCGGGCGATGGCACGGCTCAGCGGCACCCTCGACCCGGAGCTGGTGCTGCGCCGGCTGCTGCTCACCGCGCGCCAGACGCCCGGCGCCGAGCGCGGCTGGCTGCTGCTGGGCGCCCCGTCGTCCGACGAGATCACCGTGCTCAGCGACGCCGCCGGTGCGTTCACCCTGCGCCAGGACGACCACCCGGAACTGCGCGCGCTGCTCGGCACGCGGCAGGCCGACCTCATCGCGGGTACGCCGTCCTGGGCGGCCACGCTCGGCGACTACACCGGCGGCAGCTGGCTGACCGTCACGCTCGACGACCGGGAGGGCACGGTGGGCGTGCTCGTGCTCGCCTCCGGGCGGCCGCACGCGTACGCCGCCGCCGACCTCGGTGTCGCTGCGGCGCTGGTCGGGCAGGGCATGGTCGCGTACGACAACGCGCGGCTGTTCAGCCGGATCAACGAGCTCGCGACCACGGACAGCCTCACCGGGGTGGCCAACCGGCGGCGGTTCTTCGAGCTTGCCGAGCGGTCCCTGGCCGCCGCCCGGGAGGCCGGGAGCCCGGTCACCGCCCTGATGATCGACATCGACCACTTCAAGCGGATCAATGACGCGTACGGCCACCAGACCGGCGACGACGTCATCTGCTCGGTCGTCGCCCGGCTGCTCTCCTGCCTGCCGCCGGACGGCCTCGTCGCCCGGTACGGCGGTGAGGAGTTCGCCGTGCTGCTGCCCGGCGTCCGCGAGGACGGCCCCGCGCTCGCGGAGAAGCTGCGGGCGGCGCTCGACAACACGCCGGTGGACACGCGTACGGGGCCGATCCCGGTCACGATCAGCGTGGGCCTGGCCCGCCTGCGGCCCTCGGACACCACCCCGGACGCCCTGCTCGGACGCGCCGACGCGGGCCTGTACGAGGCCAAACAGGCCGGCCGCAACCGTGTCATGGCTCACGACGAGTAGCATTCGTCCCCTTCGTGCCACTCTTCGCAGGGGCGTGCCCGGTCGGCCTCACGGAACTCGTCGTACCTCCCCGGTAGGCTCGCCGCGTCGTTGACGGCTGCCACTGCTGGAGGAGTAGGACCTCGTGACTGCGCAACAGGAGATCCTGTACGGGGCCGACGACCTCACGCACCTCGAGGGTCTCGACGCGGTGCGCAAGCGGCCCGGCATGTACATCGGCTCGACCGACAGCCGCGGCGTCAACCACCTCGCCAACGAGATCATCGACAACGCCACCGACGAGGGCGTGGCCGGCCACGCCGAGCACGTCACGGTGATCCTGCACGCCGACGGCTCGGTCCAGGTCGACGACGACGGGCGCGGCATCCCCACCGACATCAACGCCAAGTCCGGCCTCAACGGCGTCGAGCTGGTGCTCACCCGGCTGCATGCGGGCGGCAAGTTCGGCGGCTCCGGCTACAAGACCTCCGGCGGCCTGCACGGCGTCGGCGCTTCCGCTGTCAACGCGTTGTCGTTGCGCTTCGACGTCACCGTCAAGCGCGACGGCAAGGTGCACGAGCTCTCCTTCCAGCGCGGCGTCCCCGGCGTGTTCTCCGCCGACGGCCCGACGGCGAAGTTCCACGCCGAGTCCGGGCTGCGCGTCGTCCGCAAGATGAAGCGCGGCGAGCGGTCCGGCACCTCCATCCGCTACTGGTACGACGCCCGCTACTTCGAGACCGGCGCGCGGCTGGACACCGACATCGTGCGGGCCAAGCTGCGCAACACCGCGTTCCTCGTGCCCGGCGTCGCGTACGTGCTGCGCGACCTCACCGGCGAGGCGCCGGCCGAGGAGACCTTCCACTTCCCGAACGGGCTCGGCGACATGGTCGAGTTCCTCACTCCGGCGGGCGACAAGCCGGTCTCGGGCATCCTCATGGTCACCGGTGAGGGCACCTACAAGGAGAACGCCGCCGACGCCAACGGCGTGATGCAGTCCAACGTCGAGCGGCGGGCCCAGGTCGAGGTCGCGTTCCGCTGGGGCACCGGCTACGACCGTACGGTCGAGTGCTTCACCAACACGATCCGCAACATGCACGGTGGCACCCACCATAAGGGTTTCGAGCGGGCCATGGTGCGGGCCATGAGCGAGGCCGTCCGCAACGCCCGCGGCCTGCTCAAGCCCAAGGAGGACGCCCCGGTCCTGGACGACTACCTGGAGGGCCTGACCGCGGTCATCCACGTCCGGGTGCCCGAGCCGCAGTTCACCTCGCAGACCAAGGACGAGCTCTCCACCGCCGGCATCACCCGGGTCCTGCAGGGCCTGGTCGAGCAGCACCTCAAGCAGTGGATCGACGACCGGCGCACCAAGAGCGAGGCCCGCACGGTCCTGCAGAAGGTGGTCGACGCCGCGCGCGTGCGGCTCACCCAGAAGCAGCAGAAGGACGCGGCCCGGCGCAAGACCGCGCTCGAGGGCGCCTCGATGCCGCCCAAGCTGGTCGACTGCCGCTCCACCGGCATCAACCGCAGCGAGCTCTACATCGTCGAGGGTGACAGCGCGCTCGGCACCGCCCGGATGGCCCGCAGCTCGGAATACCAGGCGCTGCTGCCGATCCGCGGCAAGATCCTCAACGTGCAGAAGGCCAGCCTGCAGCAGGTCCTCGACAACGCGGAGTGCTCGGCCATCGTCCAGGTGCTCGGCGCCGGCTCGGGCCGGACCTTCGACATCGGCGCCATGCGCTACGGCCGCGTCATGATCATGGCGGACGCGGACGTCGACGGCTCACACATCCGCACGCTGCTCATCACGCTCTTCGCCAAGTACATGCGCCCGGTGATCGAGGCGGGCCGGCTCTTCGCGGCCATGCCGCCGCTGCACAAGGTGAGCACCAAGGGCCGCAACGCCGAGACCCTGTACACGTACACCCAGCAGGAGATGGAGACGACCGTCGCCAAGCTGGAGCGGTCCGGCCGGACCGTGTCCAAGCCGGTGCCCCGGTTCAAGGGCCTCGGCGAGATGGACGCCGACGAGTTGTGGGACACCACGATGAACCCCTCCACCCGTACGGTCCGGCGGATCACGCTCGAGGACGTCGAGCGGGCCGAGGCCACGCTGGAGCTGCTGATGGGGGAGCGGGTCGAGCCCCGCAAGAACTGGCTGATCGAGGCCGCCGGCCGGATCGACCAGGAAACGATCGACGCCTGAGGGACGGGTCAACAGACATGGCACGCCGCAAGAACGAGCAGACCCGGGTGGACCTGTCGGCCTTCGACCAGGCCGGCGCCCACGTCATCGACAACCCGCTCACCACCGAGGTCGAGGACTCCTACCTGGAGTACGCATACTCGGTCATCCACTCGCGTGCGTTGCCCGACGCCCGCGACGGCCTCAAGCCGGTGCACCGCCGCATCCTCTGGTCGATGCAGGAGCAGGGCTACCGCCCCGATCGCCCGTACGTGAAGTCGGCCCGCGTCGTCGGCGACTGCATGGGTAAGTACCACCCGCACGGCAATCTCGCGATCTACGACGCGATGGTGCGCCTGGCCCAGGACTTCTCGCTGAACGTCCCGCTGATCGACGGGCACGGCAACTTCGGCAGCCCGGACGACGGCCCGGCCGCCGAGCGGTACACCGAGTCCCGGATGTCGCGGGAGGCGATGCTGCTCGTCGGCGAGCTCGGCGAGGGCACGGTCGACTTCAAGCCCAACTACGACGGCTCCGAGCGCGAGCCCACGGTGCTGCCCGCGGCGTTCCCCAACCTGCTCGTCAACGGCACCTCGGGCATCGCGGTCGGCATGGCCACCAACATGATCCCGCACAACCTCGGCGAGGTCGTCGCGGCGGCGCGGCACCTCATCACCGACCCGGAGGCCGACCTCGACACGCTCATGCGCTTCGTGCCCGGCCCCGACCTGCCCACCGGCGGGCAGCTGCTCGGGCTGGACGAGGTGCGCCGGGCGTACGAGACCGGCCGTGGCGTGGTCCGCATGCGCGCCCGGGCCCAGACCGGCCCCCTCGAGGGCGGCCGCGGCCGGCAGGCCATCACGGTCGTCGAGCTGCCGTACGGCGTGGGCACCGAGAAGATCATCGAGGCGATCACCGACGAGGTGAAGGGCAAGCTCATCACCTCCGGCCCCCGCAAGGGTCAACGGCAGGCCGCCCGCCTGCAGGGCATCGCCGACGTCAAGGACCTCACCGACCGCGAGCACGGCACCCGCCTCGTCATCGAGTGCAAGGTCGGCGTCAACCCGCAGGCGCTGCTCGCCGACCTCTACCGGCTCACGCCCCTGGAAAGCTCGTTCGGCATCAACAACCTCGTGCTCGTCGGCGGCCAGCCCCGCACGCTCGGGCTCAAGGAGCTCCTCGAGGTGTTCCTGGCGCACCGCTACGAGGTGGTCACCCGGCGCACCACGCACCGGCGTACCAAGCGGCAGGAGCGGCTGCACCTCGTCGACGGCCTGCTCATCGCGCTCATCGACATCGACCGGGTGGTCGCGATCATCCGCGGCAGCGACGACGCGGCGGCCGCCAAGGCGAGCCTGATGAGCGAGTTCGGCCTCACCGAGATCCAGGCCAACTACATCCTGGACACCCCGCTGCGCCGGCTCACCCGCTTCGACCGCATCGAGCTGGAGACCGAGCAGCAGCGGCTCAACGAGGAGATCGCCGAGCTCTCCCGGATCCTCGACAACGAGGACGTGCTCCGCCAGGTCGTCTCCGACGAGCTCGCCGCCGTCGCGACCGAGTTCGCCACGCCGCGGCGTACGACGCTGATCGACGGCGACCTCAAGGAGGTGCTGGCGGCGTCCGTCCCGGCCGGCCCGCTCGAGGTCGCCGACGACCCCTGCCAGGTCATCCTCTCGGCCACCGGGCTCATCGCGCGTACCGCGGCGGAGAGCGAGGAGGCGACGGAGGCCCGGCGCCGCAGCGGCCGCGTCAAGCACGACGCCGTCCGCGCGGTGGTCCACTCGACGGCCCGCGGCCGCGTCCTGCTCATCACCAGCGCGGGCCGCGCCTTCAAGACCGACGTCCTGCCCCTGCCGGTGCTGCCGGAACAGTCCGGCACGGTCTCCCTGCGCGGCGGCATGTCGGCCTCCGAGCTGATCCCGCTGGAGAAGGGCGAACGCGTGGTCGGCCTGGCCCCGCTGAACGCCGACGGCTCACCGGGCCTCGCGCTCGGCACCCGGCACGGCGTGGTGAAGGTCTGCGCCCCGGAATGGCCGGTCCGCTCCGACGAGTTCGAGGTCATCACCCTCAAGGACGACGACGAGGTCATCCAGGCCACCTGGCTGACCGACGGCGCGGAAGCCCTCGTCTTCGTCACCTCCGACGCCTCCCTGCTGCGCTTCCCGGCGAAACTCGTCCGCCCCCAGGGACTCAAGGGCGGCGGCATGGCCGGCGTCAACCTGGCGGCCGACGCGCAGGTGCTGTCCTTCAACGCGATCGACACCAGGGACGAACAGCACGGCGAGCCGATGGTGGTGACGTCCACCGGCACCCAGGTCAAGGTCACCCCGTTCGCGGCGTACCCGGCCAAGGGCCGCGCAACCGGCGGCGTCCGCGTGCAACGCTTCCTCAAGGGCGAGACGCAGCTGGCGGTCGCATGGGTCGGGCCCCGCCCGGTCGGCGCCAGCACCACCGGCGACCCGGTGGACCTCCCGGATCCGGACGGCCGCCGCGACGGCTCGGGCGAGGCGGTCCTGATGGGTCCGCAGATCGTCGGGCACCTGATCGAGCGCGGCTGACCCCGCCTCCCCATCTGGTTACCGCGAGTTGATCCCGACTCTGTGTGCTGTGAACGTTTGCTTGCGGTGGGACGGTTGGGGGCCGGGGTGACCAAGGCGGCTGTGGAGCGTTTTTATGCCGTCTTGGTCACCCCGGCCCCCAACCTTGCATGGTTTTACGCTGCGGGTGTGTGGTGGCTTGCTCGTCGCTGGGTGCCTGGCGGGGCTTCGTGGTCACGGTGCGGTGGGTGGTCTGGCTGCCGCGCTGTGGTTCTGGTAGGTGGGCTGGGCGGGCGGGCCAGGGTGGGTGGTGGTCCGGCGGACGCACCGCGCCGGTTGCGGTCACCAGGTGGGGCGCAGCCGGCCGGGCGTTGCGAGCTTGGAGAGGTCCTGGCGGAGTGCCATGAGGCGTTCCGGGCCCAGTTCCTTGGCCCACGGTCGCAGAACCTCCTCCGCTGCCTCATCGGCGGCTCGGGTGCAGGCCCGCCCCTTCTCCGTGAGCACGATCAGGCGGGCGCGGGCGTCCGTCGGGTGCGGGCGCCGTTCCACATAGCCCTTCTTCGCTAGTTCTTCCACCATCTGGCTGGCTGCCTGCTTGGTGACGTCCAGATGCTCCGCCAGCTGCACCACGGTGGCTCCCGTTCCGGAGAGGCGTGCGAAGGCGAAGCCGTGAGCCGGGCGCAGATCGGTGAAGCCGCGAGTGCGTACTCCGGCGTCGATGCCGTCCACCAGTGCTCGCGCGGCGCTCAACAGCAGCACCGGAAGGTCGAGGAGGGTCACGCGATCAGTTTGACATACAAGTCAAGCTGGTTGACTATGTAGTCAAGCTGCTTGACCAAATCAAGGGAGGTAAATCATGACTGTGATTCGTGAGCACGACGCGGTGGCGCATTGTCTGCACGGCGCGACGTTCCATTCGTTCCTGAGCCCGTCGCGGGGGAGCCGGGAGCTCTGCGCCTGGCGGCTCGAGATTGCCGACGGCACGGTGGGCGTGCCGCACCGGGTCAGTCGGGAGGAGGTCGTCCTCGTGCTCTCCGGGGAGGTGACCACGACCATCGACGGGGAGGCCGCCACGGTGCGGGCGGGGGAGGCCGCCTTCGTGCCGTCCGGGGCGGAGTTCGCGATCGACAACACGTCCGGCGGGCAGGCCACCGCGTGGGTGACCACCAGCGTCGGGCTGCGGGCCACGCTCCCCGACGGGTCTGAGATCAGCCCGCCCTGGGCGGCCTGACAAGCGCCGGGACGGCGACCGCTTACGGCATGGACCGTGCGGCCTGATCGGCGCCGGCGGCTGCGCCCCCGCGGCGGCCCTCACGTGGGACAGGGGACCGCTGATGGGCGGTCCCCTGTGGATCGCCTACCTGCAGAGGGCGGTGTCCAGCGCCGCGTCCACGTCCCGGGCCGCCTGCTCCGTGGCGATCAGGGACGTCACCGCCACCGTCGCCGCCTTCCCCGAGTTCGTGACCCCGTCCGCGGTCACGTAACCCGGCGCGATGCCGCCGTGTGTCCACGCGAATCCGCCGCAGCTCAACTTGAACGTTGCGATGCCGAGGCCGTACCGGGATCCGCCGACCGTGTCGAAGCCCGGCGCGTCCACCGTCTTCTTCATCTCCGCCAGCTGGGCCGGTGCGAGAAGTCTCCCGCCCAGCAGGGCCGTGAGGAAACGGTTCAGGTCTGCCGGCGTACCGATGAGGGCACCTGCGGACCACCCGGGTGACGGGTCCGATGTGGTGATGTCGACGGCGGGCTTGCCGTCCGTGGCGGGGAAGTAGCCGTGCGGGTGGGGGCCGCGGATGGTCTGCTCGCCGTCGCCCGGCCAGTAGGTGTCGCGGAGGCCGAGCGGCTCGATGATCCGGTGGGTGATCAGTTCGCCGATCGGGCGGCCGGTGACCTTCTGGGCGATGAGGCCGGCGAGGATGTAGTTCGTGTTGCTGTAGGCGAACTTCTCGCCCGGCTGCGACTCCGGCTTCGCGGCGAACGCCACGCGGAGGAGCTCGTACGGCTCGTGGTACGTGTGCAGGGCCGCGACGAAGTCCTTGAACAGCTCCTCGTCGTAGTCCGGCAGGCCGCTCGTCTGCTGCAGGAGTTGCCGTACGGTGATCCGCCGCCCGTCGATGCCGTCACCGCGCACGATGCCGGGCAGGTACGTCTCGACCGGCTCGTCCAGCGCGACCTTGCCCTCGCCGACCAGCTGGAGCATCACGGTCGCGGTGAACATCTTGGTGTTGCTGGCGAGCCGGACCCTGCCGGCGTCCGGAACCGGGGCGCCGGTACGCAGATCCGACACGCCTGCGGTGTACGTGCGGATGCTGCCGTCCGGCCGGCGTACCGAGGCGAGTGCGCCCGGGAAGCCGTCCTGGCTCACCAGGCGGTCGAGGCTGCGCTGCACCGGATGCGCGCCGCCGGCAGTGGCGGGAACGGCCGAAGCGCCGGTCACCGCGAGGCAGCAGGCGGCGGCCAAGGACGTGAGGAGTGGGGTACGGGTACGAGTCATGGATCTCTCCCTGCGGGCGTGTCGTCTCTACCCGCAGAGCATCTCCGTGGCGGGGACCGTGATCGATCCCCGCTGCTGGAGACCCGTGGTGGTGCCTGCTGTACCCGCGCCGCCTACTTCGACGGCTCGGGGATGTCGCACTTGATCTTCGGGTTGACACCGAGCCAGTTCAGCGGGCCTGCCACCACGGTGACGATGACCGTGCCGGCCTTGGCGCAACTGGTGTCGCCGGTGTCCTTGAAGTAGCCGCGCTCGAACGCGGCGACGGCGCCGAGCACGAGCCAAATGATGACGATGATTCCGCCGATCGATCCTGCGCGCATCGGGGGCTCCTAAACGATGTGGGGGAGTGGCCCGCGAGATACCCCGAACCCGTTGATCTCTAAACGGCCGTGCGCACCGCCTGCAGCGTGTAGGTGTGCGGAAGCCGGCGCGGGCGGTCCTTGACCTGCCACTCGCCGCCCGGGACCCGGGTCATCGTGCCCGGCAGCGCCTCCCAGGGGACCGTGTCGTGCTCGACGAGGCCGGTGATCGTCATGCCCGCCTCCAGCAGGGCGGTCACGATCTCACCCAGGCCGTGATTCCACGAGTGCGTGGTGGTGTGCTCGTCGGATTCGACGAAGCCGACCGGGGTGCCGGAGATCGCCGCGAGGCGGCGGGCCTCCGCGAGCGACGCCGGGGAGAAGTCGAGCCCGGTCATGGTCGCGCCCAGCCGGGCGAGCGACACGGTGTCCGTGCCGATGTGGCATTGCAGGTGGATGCCGCGCAGCCCGTCGATGTCGCCGAGCAGCGGCCGGTCGAAGGTGACGACGTCACTCAGATGGCGCGGATCCCGGGCGAAGGCGGCCACGTCGTAGCCGGCGGAGGCAGCGTGGGCCGGTGCCCGTTCGTCCCAGTTGGCGCGGTTGACGTCGCGATAGTCCGTCATGATCTCCGACCGTAGAGGATGCGGCGCGTGGTTTTCGCCCGGCGTCTGGCACATCATGGTGAAGGCATAGCGTTGAATGCGGGTCGACGCGGGCGGATGTAGAGGCGGGTGCGGGTTGGAGACCAGGCGTACGACGGTGCGGGACGTCCGCCGAGCGAACCGGGCCAGCCTGCTCACCGACCTCTTCCACGGCGGGCGGCAGAGCCGGCAGGAGCTCGGTGACACCACCGCGCTGAGCCAGGCCAGCGTCAGCAACCTCATCGGCGAGATGATCGAGGAAGGGCTGGTCGAGGAGGCCGGCCTGGTCGGCTCGGACGGCGGCCGGCCGCGGGCGCTGCTGCGGGTCGCGCCCGGTTACGGCTACGTCGCCGGGGCCGACGTGGGGGAGTCCCGGGTCACGGTCGAACTGTACGACCTGGCGATGTCCCGCCTCGGCTTCGCCCAGTTCCCGCTCGAGAGCGGGAGCGGCGCGGGTGCCGGGGCTGATCCGGAGTCGGCTGCGGAGAAGCTGCTTGAGGGGCTCGATGCGGTCGTCGCGGAGGCGGGCATCGAGAAGTCCGAGGTCCTCGGCTTCGGCGTGGGCGTCGCCGGCGTGGTCGACCAGAGCGGGGAGGCGCCGGTGGTCCATTCCCAGACGACCGGCTGGGACGGCGTGCCGCTCGGGCGGATGCTGCGCGACGGCACCGACGTCCCGATCTTCGTGGAGAACGGCGCGAAGGCCGTCGGCCAGGCCGAGATGTGGTTCGGCGCCGGCCGCGGGGCGCGGCACGCGGTCATCGTCATGGTCGGTACGGGCGTCGGCGCCGCGGTGGTGGTGGACGGCCGGAGCTACCGCGGCGCCCACAGCAACGCGGGCGAGTGGGGCCACACCACGCTGGTGTACGACGGGGACGTGTGCCGGTGCGGTGCGAAGGGGTGCCTGGAGGCGTACATCGGCTCGGGCAAGGTGATCGCCCGGCTGGCCGAGGTGACCGGCCAGGAGCCCGACCCGAAGCTGCTCAACCGGGTGCTGGCCGCGCAGGGGGAGCTGGACGAGGGGGTCGCGGAGGTCATCCGGCAGACGGTCGGCTACCTCGGCGCCGGGATCGCGGGACTCGTCAACCTCTTCTCGCCCGAGCGCATCGTGCTCGGCGGCCCGGCGGGCTTGCCACTGGGAGAGCGCTTCCTTTCGGACATTCGGGACGCGGCCGCGCGCAATGCCCTGCGCCATCCGTACTCGCGGACCCGGATCGATCTCTGCCAGCTGGGACCCGACGCGGTCGCGATGGGCGCGGCCACCCTGCCGATCGCCCGGCTGCTCGCCGACGGCGGCCTCCCGGTCACCGCCGGGGCGGCGCCGATGTCACGGGCGGCCCACCGCCGGTCCCTGAGCCGCGGCCGCCCCTGAAGCCGCGGCCGCCCTGAAGCAGTGGCCGCCCTAGAGCCCGCGATCGCCCCTGAGCCACCGCCGTTCTGACGGACGGGCGGCATTCTTGGATGCGGCCGTGGCATGCCCTCGGCTACGCTGCCGGCGCGCGAAAACACTGCCCCGTCGGTAGTCGGGGCGCCGCCCGTTGCGGGCGGCCCGTCTCCTGCCGGTCGCGCCGTCGACCGGTTGTCCAGCGCAGGACGAACCATGCCTGCGCCCGGGAGACACGATGGCAACGATGACGGTGTATTTCGACGATCCGTTCTGGGTCGCTGTGCTCGAAGTGCTCGACGGCGACCGGGTACGTGCCACCCGGCACGTCTTCGGCGCCGAGCCGACCGACCCGGAGCTCTACGAGTTCCTGCTCCGCCACGGCGGCGGCCTGTTGGCGTGCGCTCAGCAGAGCCCTGCCGTGGCGGTCCCTCAGGCGCCGCCGGCGCCGCGTAATCCGAAGCGGATGGCTCGTGCCGCTGCGCGCGCGGCCGCCGAGGCCCGGCCGAGCACCGCTGCTCAGGAAGCCGTGAAGAAGGCCACGGAACTCCGCAAGCGAGCGTCAGCGGAGCGTGGCCGCGAGCACCGGGAGGCGCACGCCGAGCATCGCCGGGAGTTGCGCCGCGCCAAGTCCCGCGCCCGCCACCGAGGTCACTGAACGCACGAAGCAGGGCGCGACGGCTGTCGCGCCCTGCTCGTGAGGCAAAGGGTGTCAGGCGTTGCGGTGCCGGCTGATCGTGTCGCGGTACCACAGCGCCGACTGCTTCGGGGTGCGCTGCTGCGTCGCGTAGTCCACGTGCACGATGCCGAACCGCTTCGCGTACCCCTCGGCCCACTCGAAGTTGTCCAGCAGCGACCAGGCGAAGTACCCGCGGATGTCCGCGCCCTGCTCGCGGGCCGCCGCCACCGCGGCGATGTGCTCCGCCAGGTAGGCCGTGCGGTCCTCGTCGGCCACCGCGCCGGACTCGTCGGCCACGTCGTCGAAGGCCGCGCCGTTCTCGGTGACGACGAGCGGCAGGCCGGGGTAGTCCTGGTGCAGGCGTACCAGCAGCTGGGTGAAGCGTTCCGGGGTGATGGGCCAGTTCATCGCCGTCCGGGGGCGGTCCGGCAGGATCGCGCGGACCACGGGCCGGCCGTCGGCGTCCACGGTGCTGCCGTTCTCGTCGGTGCCGCTGAAGTCCTGTCCGAAGTAGAAGTTCACGCCCAGCACCTCGAACGGGGTCGAGATGATCTCCAGGTCGCCGTCCTGCACCGGGAAGGCGGTGCCGCGGGCGGCCAGTTCGTCGACCATGTCCTGCGGGTACGTGCCCTTGTGCAGCGGGTCCAGATAGATGCGCAGGCCCATGCCGTCGGCGCGGCGGGCGGCGTCCCGGTCAGCCGGCGAGTCGGTCGCCGGGTCGGCCGTACCCATGTTGAGGGTGATGCCGAAGGTGTGGTCGCGTGTCGCCGCGGCTTTCATCCGCTGGGTCGCGAGGCCGTGGCCGAGCAGCAGGTGGTGCACCGCCGCGACGCCGGCGTCGAAGTCCTTGCGGCCCGGGGCGTGCACGCCCGTGACGTAGCCCAGCCAGGCCGAGCACCACGGTTCGTTGAGCGTGGTCCACGTGCCGACGCGGTCGCTGAGCCTGTCGAAGACCATCATCGCGTAATCGGCGAACCGGTACGCCGTGTCCCGGTTCGGCCAGCCGCCGGCGTCCTCGAGCTCCTGCGGCAGATCCCAGTGGTAGAGCGTGACCCAGGGGTCGATGCCGGACGCGAGCAGCTCGTCGGTGAGCCGGTCGTAGAAGGCGAGGCCGGCCGGGTTCACCGGACCGCGGCCGCGCGGCTGGACCCGCGGCCAGGCCACCGAGAACCGGTACGTGTCCACGCCCAGGCTCTTGATCAGGGCCACGTCCTGGGGCATCCGGTGGTAGTGGTCGCACGCGACGTCGCCGTTGTCGCCGCCCACGACGGCGCCGGGCACCCGGCAGAAGGTGTCCCAGATGGACGGTGTCCGCCCGTCCTCGGCGACGGCTCCCTCGATCTGGTACGACGAGGTGGCGACGCCCCACTTGAACGACGGGGGGAAGTCGGCTGCGGGGAGCAGCAGCCCGGGGGCGGAGCTGGCGGTGGGATTCATGCTTCTCCTGGTGGGGATGGATAGGAGACGGCCCCGGCTGAGAGGGGCCGGGGCCGTCGAATCTCCGTGGTCAGCCGACCGGCTGCTTCACCGGGTGGAGCCAGCAGGCCACGGTACGGGTGGACCCGTCCGGGGTGTCCGGGTTGCCGAGCACCGGGATGTTGTCGGCGCACGGGTCGAACACCTTGGGGCAGCGCGGGTGGAACGAGCAGCCGGTCGGCATGCCCTTGAGGTCCGGCGGCGAGCCGGGGATGCCGCTGAGTTCCCGGCGCGGTCCGCGCAGGGCGGGGAACGAGCCGAGCAGGCCTGCGCTGTACGGGTGCAGCGAGTCCCGGTACAGCGTGGGGGCATGCGCCTCCTCGACGATCCGGCCGCCGTACATGATCGCGATCCGGTTGGAGAACTCGACCAGCAGGGACAGGTCGTGGGTGATGAAGATGACCGAGAAGCCCAGCCGTTCCCGCAGCTCGATGAGCTGGCCGAGGATCTGCCGCTGCATCACCACGTCCAGGGCTGTGGTCGGCTCGTCCATGATGACCACCTGCGGCTGCAGGATCAGCGCCATGCCGATCATCACGCGCTGGCGCATGCCGCCGGAGAGCTGGTGCGGGTAGGCGTCCATCCGGTCGGGCGAGATGCCGACCAGCTTGAGCATCTCGCGGGCGCGGGCGTTGCGGCTGTGCGCCGTCATCTTCGGCTCGTGCGCCTGGAGGACGTCGGTCAACTGCGTGGAGATTTTGTGTACGGGGTTGAGCGAGTTCATCGCCCCCTGGAACACGATCGCCGTCTCCGCCCACCGGAACTTGCGGAGTCCCTCGTCGTCCAGGCCCAGCACGTCGTACGGCTCGGCGTTCTCCGGGTGGTAGATCACCTCGCCACCGCTGATCACGCCCGGCGGGGCGAGCAGCCGGGTGAGGCCGTACGCGAGGGTCGACTTGCCGGAGCCGGACTCGCCGGCCAGGCCGAGGACCTCACCGCGGTGCAGGGTCAGGTTCACGTCGCGTACCGCGTGCACCGCCTGGTCGCCCAGGCCGTAGTCCACGTTGAGGTTCTTGATCTCGAGGACGGGCTGGCCGCTCACTGGGTGGCCTCCTTGTTGCCGCGGTTCACCGGCGTCGCCGCCGCTGTGGTGATCGTGGGGATCGGCCGCGCGTGGGTGTGCGGCGCCGACGTGTTGCTCAGCACCGGGGTGAAGCCGACTCTCATCCGTACCGTATGGCCGGAGGCGGTCTTGACCTTGGTCTTGCCGGCACTGCGCAGGCGGGGGCTGACGAACTCGTCGATCCCGAAGTTGATCAGCGCCAGGGCGGTGCCGAGGAAGGCGATCGCCAGACCGGCCGGGACGAACCACCACCAGGCGCCCTGGGCCAGCGCCTGCTGGCTCTGCGCCCAGAAGAGGATGGTGCCCCAGTTCCACGTCGAGACCGACCCGATGCCGATGAAGGCCAGGGTGATCTCGGAGGTCACCGCGAAGATGACCGTGCCGACGAAGCCGGAGGCGATGATGGCGGTCAGGTTGGGCAGGATCTCGAACAGGATGACCCGCCAGGTCGACTCGCCGTTGGCCCGGGAGGCCTCGACGTATTCGCGCCGGCGCAGCGACAGCGTCTGGGCCCGGAGGATGCGGGCGCCCCAGGCCCAGGACGTGAAGCCGATGATCAGGGCGACCAGGGCGTCACCGCCGCCGGGTGCCGCCGCCGTCACGATGATGATCAGCGGCAGGGCGGGGATGACCAGGAAGACGTTGGACAGCGCCGAGAGCCCGTCGTCCCAGCCGCCGCCGAGGTATCCGGCGGTGACACCGATGAGGACGGACAGGATCGTGGCGATGACACCGGCCGAGAGGCCGACGAGCATGACGCCGCGGGTGCCGACCAGCACCTGGCTGAACACGTCCTGGCCGAGGTGGGTGGTGCCGAACCAGTGGTCGGCGGAGGGCGGCGCGGTCAGGGCCGGGCCGCGGGCGTCCGGGTCGTACGGCGCGACCCAGGGACCGATGATCGCGAAGAGCAGGTAGAGACCGAGCACGATCAGGCCGGTCATGGCCTTCGCGTTGGAGACGAAGCGGAACCGCTTGCGCTTGCCCTTGACCGGCTTCGCCGACTCGGGCTGGGCCATCGCCCCCTGTCCGGGGATGACCTGCTCGACGCTGGAGGTGGGGATGGTCACCGGTCAGCCCTCCTTGCGGGTACGCGGGTCGAGCATCAGGTAGACGACGTCGGCGATGAGGTTCGCCACCAGCACCGAGATGGTGATGACCAGGAAGATGCCCTGCATCAGCGGGTAGTCCTTGGCGCCGACCGCCCGAAAGAGCAGGAAGCCGAGCCCCGGGTACGAGAAGACGATCTCCACCAGCAGCGTGCCGCCGACGATGAAGCCCAGCGACAGAGCGAAGCCGGACACGTTGGGCAGCAGGGCGTTGCGGGCCGCGTAGCTCAGTGACACCCGGCGGTCGGAGAGGCCCTTGGCGTGCGCGACCGTGATGTAGTCCTCCGCCGCGACGGTCACCATCATGTTGCGCATGCTCAGGATCCAGCCGCTGACCGACGAGATGAGGATCGTCAGCGCGGGCAGCAGGCTGTGCTGGATGGCACTGGGGATGAAGTACTGGTCCCAGGCCGGCACCAGGCCGGGTTCGTAGCCGCCCGAGGACGGGAAGAAGCTGTCCGGGCCGGCGAGCAGGTAGATCGCCAGCAGGCCGAGCCAGAAGTACGGCACCGAGGACAGGAACGTCGTGGTCGGCAGCAGGCCGTCGATCCACGAGCCGCGCCGCCACCCGGCGAGCACGCCGAGGCCGGTGCCGATGAAGAAGCTGATGATGGTGGTGATGCCGACCAGCGCCACGGTCCAGGGCAGCGCGTCGGCGATGACCTCGGAGACCGGGGCCGGGAACGCGGTGAACGACAGGCCGAGGTCGCCGTGGAAGAGCTGCTGCCAGTAGTCCACGTACTGGCTCCAGACGCTGGCGTCCTTGTCGAGCCCGAACAGCACGTAGAGCGAGTCGATCGCCTCTGTGCTCATCTGCCCCTGGAAGCGGGCGAGCAGCGACTTGACCGGGTCGCCCGGGATCATCCGCGGGATGAAGAAGTTGATGGTGATCGCGGCCCACGCCGTGAAGACGTAGAACAGGATCCGCTGGAGCAGGTACCTCATCGGGCGCCCTCCACCTTCACGATGCCCGCGGCCGCGGCCGACCCGGGCTGCTGCGCGGCGACGGTGGCCTCGTCGTAGAGCCAGCAGGCGGCCCAGTGGCCGGCGGCGTCGCCGATCTCGAGGCGGACCGGCAGGTCCGTGGTGCAGCGCGGCATGGCCATCGGGCAGCGCGGGTGGAAGCGGCAGCCGGCGGGCGGGCGGATCAGGCTGGGCGGTTCGCCGTTGCCGCGGTCCCCGGCGTCCTCGAGCATGTTGTGGATGCGGTCCGGGTCCGGTGCCGATTCGATCAGGAGCCGGGTGTACGGGTGGGCCGGCGACTGGGTGACGCTCTCGCTGTCGCCGCCCTCGACCATCCGGCCCGCGTACATGACCAGGGTCTCGTCGGCGAAGTAGCGGGCCGACGCGATGTCGTGGGTGATGTAGAGGATCGCGAGGTTGAGCCGTTCCTTGAGGTCCCGCAGCAGGTTGAGCACGCCGAGACGGATCGACACGTCCAGCATGGACACCGGTTCGTCGGCGAGCAGGGCCTCGGGGTTCGCGCCGAGGGCCCGGGCGATCGCGACGCGCTGCCGCTGGCCGCCGGAGAGCTCGTGCGGGAACTTGTCGAGGTAGCGCTCGGGCGGGGTCAGGCTGACCCGCTCGAGCAGGTCGGCCAGGGCGTTCTCGAGGTCCGCGGCGGAGCTGCCGGCGTTGCCGTGGATCTTCAGCGACCGGGTCAGGTGATACCGGATGGTGTGCACCGGGTTCAGCGAGGCGAACGGGTCCTGGAAGATCATCTGGACCCGCCGGACGTACGACCGGAACTGCCGCCCGCCCCTGACCCGCGTCGACCTCCCGTGCAGCTGGATGTCGCCGCCGGTGCGCGGGTACAGCTGCGCCAGCAGGCGCGCCACCGTGGACTTGCCGGAGCCGGACTCGCCGACGAGCGCGACCACCCGACCACGTCGCAGCGTCAGGTTCACGTCGTCGACCGCGTGCACGGCGTCGTGCTCGCGCTTGAACAGGTCGCGCAGCTTCCGGCGGACGGGGAAGTGCTTGGTCAGGCCGATCGCCTCTAGCACCACCTCGCTGGCCGGCGCTTTCGCGTCGGGGCTCAACGTCATGCCGAGTTCCTTCGGGAAAGGGGGGTCACTGCCGCGGGCCGCCCCCGGGACGCGGGTCCCGGGGGCGGCACAGCGGTCAGGAATTGGCGGGCTTGAGGTGCAGGACGACGTCCAGGGCGTTGGCCTGCGTGGGCTGACCGGCGCCGTAGGGGTTGGTGTCGTCGGGCCAGCCGACCCAGTTCTTCGTGCTGTACGCCATGCCGACGTTGTCCGCGCCGACCGGGATCATCGGGGCCTGCTCGACGAAGACCTTCTGGAGCGTGTTGATGGCGGTGGTACGCGCGGCGTCGTCCGAGGCGGTCGCGTAGTCCTGGATCGCCTTGGTCGCGTCGTCGTTCTTGAAGCGGCCGAAGTTGCCCGCCGGGGACGCGGTGCCGACCGGCTTGAGAAGCTTGCCGTCCATCACCGTCTGGTAGATGTCCCACGGCGTCGAGCCGCCGTTGGTCCAGCGGAAGGTGGCGTCGAAGTTGCCCTCCTCGACGTTGCGGAACCAGGCGTCCTGGTTGGCCTTGTCGACGGTGGCCGCGATGCCGATCTCGGCGAGGTTGCTCTTCACGATCTCGAGCGAGGTCTGGTAGTCGGACCAGCCGCTCGGGTCGGTCAGGGTGATCTTGACCGGCTTGCCGCTCGGGTCGGTCAGCGTGGTGCCGTTGAGCTTGTAGCCGGCCTGCTCGAGCAGGGCCTTCGCGCCCGCCACGTCGACGGCGTGGGTCTTGCCCTTGTACTCCGGCGCAATGAATGCGTCACCGGCCGGCGTCGGCAGGCCGGTCACGCTGGTGACCAGCGGGTGGAAGTAGCCGGCCTCGGCCTGGTTGAAGATGTCCTCGCGGTTGACGACCAGGTTCATCGCCTGGCGCAGCTTCGGGTCGTCGAACGGCTTCTTGGTGGTGTTGATGTAGAGGCCGTGGATGCCCAGCACCGGCGGCGCCCAGACCTTGTAGTGCGCCGGGTCCTTGTCGAGGAAGACCGTCTTGTAGTTCGGGATGAAGACGAAGCTCCACTCGTTGGAGCCGTCCGACAGGGCGGTGGTCTGCGCGTTGTTGTCGGTGTACGACGTGTAGCGCAGCTCCTTGACCTGCGGCAGGTCCTGCCAGTAGCCCTCGGTGCGCACCGACAGCGTGGTGGTCTGCGGGGTGAAGGACTTCAGCGTGTACGGGCCCGAGCCGATCGGGCTCTTGTTGGCGTCCTTGCTCGGGTCGCTGATCTTCTCCCAGACGTGCTTGGGCACGATCGGGGTCTGACCCAGCCACTTGTCCTTGTAGACGAACATCGAGCTGGTGAACGTCACGGTGACCGTGTTGCCGCTGGCGGTGACCTCGCCGTACGGGGTGGCGCCGGTGTTGAGCGCCTCGTTCTTCTTGATCAGGTTGAAGGTGAAGGCGACGTCGTCACCGGTGACCTTCTGCCCGTCCGACCAGGTCGCGTTGTCCCGGACGGTGATCGTGACCTTCTTGAAGTCGGGCGACCACTCGGCGCCGGTGGCCAGCCACGGCTTCGACGGGTCGGCCGGCTTCACCGGGTTCCACATCATGAGGGGCTCGTAGATCATCCAGCGGTAGCCCAGCGAGGCGCCCGCGGACGTGCTCAGGAACGGGTTGTGGTTCTCCGTCTGCGGACCGTTCGGCATGCCGACGGTGAGGAAGGTGCTGCCGCCCGACGAGTTCTTGTTGCCCGCGTTCGGCGAGTCGCTGCAGGCGGCGAGCCCGCCCGAGGCGAGCACGCCCGCCAGGGCGACCGCGAACAGTTTCCTTCTCTGCATCTCTAGATCTCCTCAGGTAATGCGATTCGGGTGAGAGGGGTGCCCGAGGAAGGGCGGCGGTACGGCCGGGCGCCGAGGCGACCGGCGGGTGAGGTGAAGGGTCAGGCCGGGGCCGGGCCGGCTCCGGTGGAGCCGCGGGCCATGAAAGTGGCGGGAATGACGGTCGGGCGGTTGGGCAGCGGTGAGCCCTCGAAGTGGGCGAGCAGCGTGCGTGCCGCGGCCTCGCCCATCTCGCGCAACGGTTGGTGCACGGTGGTGAGCGGCGGCTGGGTGTGCGCCGCCATCGGGATGTCATCGAAGCCCACCACCGCGACGTCCTGCGGGATCCGCCGGCCGCTGTCGAGCACGGCCTGCATGGCGCCGGTGGCGGAGAGGTCGTTGTGGGCGAACACGGCGTCGAAGTCGAGTCCCCCCTCGATCGCGGCATTGACCCCCTCGAAGCCGCAGGCGATGGTGAAGTCGCCGGGCAGTACGTGGCTCGCGGGGATCGGGTGGCCGGCCTCCGCGTACTCGGTGGCGAAGCCCTCGAGGCGCTGGACGGTGCAGCCGAAGCGTTCCGGACCGGCGATCACCAGCGGCTTGTGGCGGCCGATCTCGAGCAGGTGCCGGGCGGCGGCGCCGGCTCCGGTGAAGTTGGTGGTGCCCACGCTCGGGATCTGGCCGGGCTGCACGTCGCGGTCGTCGATGAGCACCACCGGCAGGCCGCGGGCGTGCAGCATGGCGATGTAGTCGAGGGTGCCCTCGGGCTCGATCACCAGCAGTCCGTCGAAGCTCTTGGCGGAGACCTGCGCGCCGAACTGGCGCATCGACTCCTCGCCGCGGTTGCAGGTGAACAGGAGCAGCCCGTACCGCTCGGTCTCGAGCACGTCGACGGCGCCCTGGAGCACCTCGCCGATCCACGGCCAGGTGAGCGAGGGGACCAGCATGCCGACGACCCGGGTCCGGCCCCGGGCCAGTCCGACGGCACGGGAGCTGGGCACGTAGCCCATTTCCTCGATCACGGCGCGGACCCGGGCGGCGGTGGACTCGTCCAGCTCACCCTTGCCGTTGAGGACGCGGGACACGGTGGTCTTGCTGACCTTGGCCCGGGCCGCGACATCGGCGATGGTGATCGGCAACGTGTCCTCCGACAGTGTCTGCGCGGTAACTCCGCTGGTTCGGAACCGGTTTCGGGAGCGGTTCCGGGCAGTAAACTCCGGTGAGCCCGGTCACGTCAACGCGTCGCATCTTTATTTAGGTTTCGAGACGGTAACCACGAGAGAGCGCTCTCGTTAAAACGCGCATATCGACCAGCCTCAGTCTGGCTGAGGGGTCAGGAGGGTACGGGCACGCCCTCGACGCGCCGGACGATCTCCGGCAGCACGCGGCCCAGGGGGGCGTCGACGGTGAGCTGGGCGTAGGGCTCGCCGCGCGTCACGCCCTGGTTGACGATCGCCACCCGGGTCCCTTGCTTGGCGGCGCGCAGCACGAACCGGCGGCCGGACATGACGGTCAGCGAGGAGCCCAGCACGAGCAGGGTCCGCGCCCCGGCGACGAGCTCGAAGCTGCGGCTGACCCGCTCCGGCGGGACGGTCTCGCCGAAATAGACGACGTCCGGCTTCAGCATGCCGCCGCACGCCCCGCAGCCCACCACCGTGAAGCCCTCCAGCTCGGCGTCGTCGATCTCCACGTCGCCGTCCGGGTTCACCTGCGACACGGCGGCCGCGAAGCCGGGATTGGCGGCGTCGAGCCGGTCCTCCAGCTCCGCCCGGCCCGTACGGTGGCCGCAGTCCAGGCAGATCACCCGGGCCAGGTTGCCGTGCAGCTCCACGACGCCGTGCGCGCCGCCGGCCTGGTGCAGCCCGTCGACGTTCTGGGTGACGAGGCCGTCGAGCCGGCCGAGCTCCTGCAGGCGCGCGACCGCCCGGTGCCCGGCGTTGGGGCGGGCGTCCCCGATCGTGCGCCAGCCGAGGTGGCTGCGGGCCCAGTACCGGCGCCGGGCCACCGGATCCCGGGTGAACGCCTGGAAGGTCATCGGGGTCGCGCGCCGGGCGGCACCGGAGGGGCCGCGATAGTCGGGGATCCCGGATTCGGTCGAGAGCCCCGCACCGCTGAGCACGACCACGCCGCCGTCGCCGACCCATCCGGCCAGCTCGTCCACTCGTTCCACCGCTCCATCGTCCCTCACCGACGTCACCCGCCGGAGTGGGACGAAGTACCCAGTCGATGCGATCTGTGCACGGACCTGCGGATCACGGTAAGTTGATCGGGTGGCTGTCGTCGCGCGCCTGCTTCCCCGTCTCTGGGACGGGCGTCGCCTGCTGCAGTTCCTCACCGGCCTGGCGCTGATCGCCCTGGCCTTCGCGGCCCCGGGCCTGGCCGCCGCGCCCCCGCCGCCCGCCCCCGCCGTGGTCGTCACCACCGTCGACGCGCCGGCCCGCGGTGCCGTGACCGAGCGGATCGCCGAGCCGGCCCCGGCCGCGCCCGCCGTCGACCGCGCCCCGGTCGTCCTCTCCGCCGACCGGGCCGAGCCCACGCCGCTCTGCGACCGCCACGCGCCGCGTCCCGCCGGCGTGGTCCAGCGGCCCTTCGCCGGTCGCGGCCCGCCGCTCGCCTGAGCCACCCCGCCCATGCCCGTGCCGCTCACGGGACCGCCGCGTGTGCCCGCACCCGCCGGCGGCCACCGCGGCCCGTGCCGGACGCCGTACGCGTGCCGGCGAAGTCCTTCCCACCACCGAAAGCGATCCCCCCGACGCACGAGAGAAACCGGTGTCAACCGTGGAAACCGCTGCCGTCCTTTGGATGATCCTGTTGCTCGCCGTCGCCGCCGCGACGGCCGCTTTCGCCGTCCCGCGCCGCATGTCGAGAGGCCGTGAGCTCGCGCCGTCGCCGGACGAGGACCGCTACGCCGACCAGGTCGCCGCGGCGGCGGAGCTCGCCGCCGAGACCGCCCTGCGCCGGCGCCTGGCGTGGGAACGCACCCAGGAGGAGGTCGACGAGGCGTGGGCCGCGTTCGACCGGGCCGACCGGGTGGCCCGCCGGTGCACCGCCGCTGCCGCCTTCCCGGTCCTGAGGCAGCGGCGCACCCGGGCCGAGATCGCCGATCGGGAGCGTTTCCTGCACCGCTCAGCGCTGGCCTCCTGCCGCCGCAAGGAATTGTCGATCGGCCAGCTCAACGAGGTGCTCGCCCACCGCGACGGCTGGAATCCCCGCAAGCACCCGGTGGCCCAGGAGACCGCGCTGCGCGCCGCCGTCCGCGAACACCGCTTCGCCGCGTACCAGGCGGCGACCGAACGGGAGCGGGCCGCATGGACGGCGGCCGAGAAGGCCGCCGGGGCCCTGCGCAGCCTCCGTGCGGAGGCGATGGCCGCACGCCTGCGCGCCGGGCGCGACGTGCGGTCCGAGGACACGCCCCGGCGCGCCGGGCAGTGGAGCCCCGCCGAGCCCGTCGCCCGCCCCGCCGCCACCCTGGCCGTGCACTGACTCTCCAGAGTGGACCGCCACCCGTCGTTCACCCGTTGGGGCGCGGCATTCAGGCAGGCCAGGTACCGTCACAGGGGCGTTGACGGAAGACGGCAGGAGGCCGACGTGTCTGGGACCCCGGCGGGCGGGCCGCCCGCCCTGCGGCTGCACCGCGCCGCACGGATCGAGGACGCCGTGCACGAGGTGGTGGAGCGCCGGCTGCGGCAGCGCGGCTGGCAGCCGGTGATCACGGCGTACACCGGGTACGGCGCTCCGGGCTGGGCGCGGGTCATGGCCCGGGTCGTGCTGACCCGGCGTATGCAGGCGCGCAAGAAGCTCGAGAAGGTGCGCGGCTGGCGCAGCTTCACCACGTCGCCGGTGAACAACGCGGCCGTGCAGATCCAGATCGGCGACCAGGTCCACGAGACGCGTACCGACCGCAGCGGGTACGTCGACACCAGGGTCACCGGCGACCTGAAGCCGGGCTGGGGCTGCGTCCGCCTGGTCACCGAGGGGGCGGAGCCGGTCGAGGCGCCGATCCGGGTGGTCGATCCGGCCAGCAAGTTCGGCGTCATCAGCGACATCGACGACACGGTGATGGTGACCGCCCTGCCGCGCCCGCTGCTCGCAGCGTGGAACACGTTCGTCCTCGACGAGCACGCGCGTACGGCGGTGCCGGGTATGGCGGTGCTCTACGAGCGGCTCGTCACGGCCAACCCGGGCGCGCCCGTCTTCTACCTGTCGACCGGCGCCTGGAACGTGGCCCCCGCGCTCACCAGGTTCCTGTCCCGCCACCTCTACCCGGCGGGACCGCTGCTGCTGACCGACTGGGGGCCCACCCCGGACCGCTGGTTCCGCAGCGGGCAGGAGCACAAGCGCAACACCCTGGCCCGGCTCTCCAGCGAGTTCCCGGACACCCGATGGCTGCTCATCGGCGACGACGGCCAGCACGACCAGGAGATCTACTCCGAGTTCGCCCGGGCGCACCCGGAGAACGTCGCGGCGGTCGCGATCCGCCGGCTGTCGCCGACGCAGGCCGTGCTGGCCGGCGCCATCCCCGGGCCGTCGGAGCAGGCGGAGGCGGTCGGCTCCGGCGGCAAGACCTGGTTCTCCGCACCGGACGGCGCGGGCCTGTGGTCGCTGCTGCGGGACGCCGACGTTGTCTGACCGTCAGCTCTCGTCCACCGTTGCGGCAGGACTCTGCCCGGCCTCCGCGACCCGGGCGTGCAACCGCTCGCGGATCTCGTCCGGCGTGTACGCCCGCCGCCTGCGCTCCTGCCGTGCCAGCACCACACCCGTGGCGGCGACCCCTGCCAGCCCGGCCATTCCCGCTACTTTCCACCAACGCATCTGCCGAGGATAGACACGTGGTTGCCGACATCAGTCTCGAAGAGGCCATCGATCTGACGCGTACGGGTGACATCTGGCTGTTTCGCGGCCGCTCCGGACCGGACCGCGCGATCCAGGCCATGACCAACAGCCCGGTCAACCACGTCGGCATGTCCATCGTGATCGAGGACATGCCGCCGCTGATGTGGCACGCGGAGCTGGGCAAGTCGCTGCCTGACCTGTGGTCGGGCACCTTCCAGCGCGGCGTACAGCTGCACGACCTGCGCGACGCGGTGACGGTCTGGGCCCACCGCTACGGCCAGCGCGGCTGGCTGCGCCAGCTGGACCAGCCGGCGACCCCGGCCATGGAGGACAAGGCGCTCAAGACGGTGGCCCGCCTGGACGGCACTCCGTTCCCGTCGACCGCCCAGCTCGCGTGGCGCTGGGCACGCGGCCGGGTGCCGCACCTGAGCCTGCCCTGGCAGCGGGGCGAGAAGACCGACAGCGACCTCGAGACGGCGTACTGCGCCGAGGTGGTCGCGGTGACCTACGAGGACATGGGGCTGCTGCCGCGGGGCAAGCAGCCCAACTGGTACGACCCGGGCCGCTTCTGGAGCGGCGACGACCTGGAGTTGTGCGACGGCCACCGGCTGGGCGACGAGGTAGCGGTCCGCACCCCCTGAGGTGAGGCCTACGCTGTCGGCGTGGGTCTGGTCGCCCGGGTGCCCGAGGTCGTCGCCCTCGACCGGCTGCGCGCCGCCGCAGCCGCCGGGGCGGGCGCTGCCGTGCTGGTCACGGGGGAGGCCGGGATCGGCAAGACCGCCGTGGTGGAGGAGGCGGTCGCGCGGGCCGCGGCGGCCGGTGCCCAGGTGCTCACCGGACGTGCCGTGCCCGACGAGGGTGCCCCCGCCTGGTGGCCCTGGCTGCGCCTGCTCGAGGGCGCGCCCGTCCCGCCGGACCTGCTCACCGCGACGCCCGCCGAGGGGGAGGTGCCGGCCGCGACCCGGTTCCGGGCCGCCGAGCGGACGGTACGGGCCCTGCGCGACGCCGGCCACCTCGTACTCGTCCTGGAGGATCTGCACTGGGCCGACGCCGCCTCCATGGCGCTGCTCAAGCTGCTCTGCGCGGACATCTCCTCGTCGCGGCTGCTCGTCGTCGGCACCGCCCGGGAGGCCCCCGACCTGCCCGGCGCCGAGGTGCTGCGGCTGGAACCGCTCGCGCCCGCGGCCGTGGGAGTCTGGCTCACCGGCCTCGCCGACGGGCCGGTGCACCCGTCGTGGGCCGCCGCCGTGCATCGGCTGAGCGGCGGCAACCCGCTGTACGTCCGGGAGCTCACCCGCCGGCTCGTGCGCGAGGGCCGCCTGAGCCGCCCGGCCGGACCCCTCGACGTGCCCGCCGAACTGCGCCGGCTCGTGGAGCGGCGGATGGCGGACCTCAGCCCGGAGTGCCGCGATCTGCTCGGCGGCGCGGCGGCCCTGGGCGCCGAGATCGACGTGGCGGTGCTGCGCGCCGCCGCCCCGGCGCCCGGTGATGTCGACGACCTGCTCGCCGAGGCCCTCGACGCGCACGTGCTGACCGAGGACCCGTGGCGACCGGCGCGGCTGCGATTCGCGCACGAGCTGGTCCGCCAGGCCCGCTACGCCGGTCTTGCGCGGGGCGAGCGGATCGCCTGGCACCGCCGCCTGGCCGACGCGCTGGGCGAGGGCGCCGAGCCGGCCGAGGTGGCCCGCCACCGCGTGCGCGCGGCGGTCGACCCGGCATCCGTTGCGGCGGCGGTCGGCGCGTGCCGGGCCGCGGCGGGCGCGGCGGCCCGGGGGCTCGACTTCGCCGAGGCGGTGCGCTGGTACGGCCACGCCGCCGAGCTGGGCGCCGACCCCACCGACCGGCTCGCCCGGGCCAGGGCCGCGTACGCCGACGGCCGCCTGGAGGCCGCGGCCGAGGACTGCGCCGCGGTGCTCGACGCCGGTGACCCAGGGCTGGCGGTCGAGGCCGCCCTGGTGGTCCGCGGCGTCGCCACCCCCGCCGTGCTGGTGCTCTGCGAGCGGGCCCTCGCCCTGGCCGGCCGCCATCCGCGCGTCCTGGCCCAGTACGCCTTCCAGCTTGCCGAGGCGGGCGACCTGCGGCGGGCGCACGCCATCAGCGCGGAGGCGATGGCGCTGGCCGAGCGCTCCGGCGACCCGCAGGACCTGGCGGCCGCCGTGCACGCCCGGCACCAGGTCGTCGACCCGTTCGAGACGCCCGCGGAGGCGTACGCCCTCGCCGACCGCGGCTGCGCGCTCGGCCTGCCGGACGCCGAGCTGTGGGCCCGCACCTGGCGCATCGACCTGCACCTGATGGCCGGCGATCAGGCGGCCGCGGACGCCGAGACGACCCGGCTGTCGGCGCTCACCGACCGGCTCGGCTGGCCGCTCGCCCGCTGGCATCTGCTGCGGGCCCGGGCGACGCGGGCCCTGCTCGCCGGGCTCTTCACCGAGGCGGAGCGGCTCGCGCTGGAGGGCCGCGAGCTCGCCGTCCGCATGCAGGACCGGGCCGCCGCCGGCGTCTTCCACGCCTTCACCGCGGATCTGGCACTCCACACCGGACACAGTGCGCGGTTCCTCGACGAGGCACTCGCGCTGCGCGCGGTGATGCACGAGGTGCCGATCGCGGCCGCGCAGTTCGGCCGGGTCGCGGTGGACGCCGGCGCCGTGGAGATCGTGGCGGAGAGCTGGCAATGCCTGCGCCCGGCGCTGGCCGGGCTGCCCGCGGACGGCAAGCGCACCTACATCCTGGTCACCGCCGGGGAGCTCGCGGCCTCCCTCGGCGACCACGAGGCGGCGCGAGAATGCTACGAACGGACGTCGCGGTACGCGCACTTCTATCTGAACACCACGACCAGTTGCTACGGGGCGGTGGCACGGCCGCTGGGCTCGATCGCGTCCCGGCTCGGCGAGCACGACACGGCAGTCGCGCACCTCGAGGCCGCGGTGGCCATGGAGGCCGGATCGCCGCCGTTCCTCGCCCATGCCCGGCTCGGCCTGGCCCGGGCGCTGGCGGCGCGCGGGGCGGCGGGGGACCGGCCGCGGGCCCGTGACGCCGCCGGGCAGGCGGTCGCCATCGCGCGCCGGCTCGGCATGGCGCGGGTCGCGGCCCACGCGCAGACGCTGGTGGACGAGACAGCCGGGGTACGCGCGGGGGCCGGGGCACTGACCGCCCGGGAGAGTGAGATCGCCCACCTCGTCGCCGAGGGGCTCGCCAACCGGGCGATCGCCGATCGTCTCGTGCTGTCGGAGCGGACCGTGGAGACGCACGTGCGCAACCTGCTGGCCAAGCTCGGCCTGACCAACCGCACTCAGGTGGCGGCCTGGATACGTACCGTTTCTCAGCACTGGCACTGAGGCCCGTGCGGCCCGCGGTGACGAGGCTCTGAGGCATGACTGACACCGTGCGCCGCGAGGGCGCGATCACGCCCGGCACCTACCGCATCGACTCCGGCCGCTCGACGGTCCGCTTCACCGCCACCCACGCGTTCGGCCTCAAACCGGTCGGCGGGACGTTCACCGTATGCTCCGGAACGGTGGTCGTGGCCGCCGACCCGGACCGGTCGACGGTCTCGGCCGAGCTGGACGCGGGCAGCTTCACGACCGACGACCCGCGCCGGGACCGCGACATCCGGGGCCGGCGGTTCCTGGCAGCGGAGGCGTTTCCGACGATCGGGTTCCGCAGCACCGGCATCGTCCGGACCTCGCTCGGCGCGCGCATCGACGGCGTGCTCGGCGTGCGGGGCGGTTCGGCACCGATGAGCCTGACCGTGGAGCAGGTCACCCCGACCGTCGACGGCTACCGGTTCCGCGCGACCGCCACGGTCGACCGGGTCGCCGCCGGCGTCAAAGCCGGGCGCGGCATCATCGGGCGGCGCCTGGCCGTCGTCGTGGAATGCTGTGTGACCCGGGCCTGACCGGCGAGGAGGGGTTCACCGTCCTCGCCGGGCAAACGAGTTCTGCCTGGTGAAGGGCCGCCGGGCTAGCGCCCGCGGCGCGCGCCGGCGCGGGTGCCGGCCGAGAACGCGGCGGCGCCGCCGGACTGGCTGGTGTGCACGGGCGACGAGCCCGTGCCGCCGGACCGCCGGCCCCGCGACTGCCCGCCCTGGCCCCGGGCCGGCTGGCCGCCGGACTGGGGGCGTCCGCCGCCGGACTGGCCACGGCCACCGCCGGTGGCGGGTGCGGCCTGGTCGTGGGTCACACCCGCGGGACGGCTCGCCCCGCGGCTCCGGCCCCGGCTCGGACGGCTCGTGCGCGCACCACCACCCGCGCGTGCCGCGGGCTCGTCGGCGACCGGCGCCGAGGGAGCGGTGAAGGTGCGCTCACCCGGTGCGAGCCTGGCGAGCAGGGCGTCGCCCGGCCGCGCTTTCGTGGTCGTCGGCTTGATGCCCGCCTTACGGGTCAGGTCGCGCACGTCGACCTGCTGGTCGTCGGTCATCAGCGTGATCACCGTGCCCTGCGCGCCGGCCCGGGCCGTACGCCCCGAGCGGTGCAGGTAGGCCTTGTGCTCCACCGGCGGGTCGGCGTGGATCACCAGCGCGACGTCGTCCACGTGAATGCCGCGCGCGGCGATGTCCGTGGCGACCAGCGTCTCGGCGCTGCCGTCCGAGAACGCGGAGAGGTTGCGGTTACGGGCGTTCTGCGCGAGGTTGCCGTGCAGCTCGACCGCGGGCACTCCGGCGGCGACGAGCTGACGGGTCAGTGTCTTAGCGCGGCGCTTCGTACGCGTGAACACCACCGTCCGGCCCGGGGCGGCGACCAGGTCGACCAGCACCGGGAACCGGTCGTCGTGGCGTACGTGCAGGACGTGGTGCGCCATCTCGATCGGAGCCTCGGCGGCCGAGTCCACGTGGTGGGTGACCGGCTTGGTCATGAATCGCTTGACGAGCACGTCGACGCCGCCGTCGAGGGTGGCGGAGAAGAGCATCCGCTGGCCGCCGCGCGGGGTGGCGTCCATCAGCCGCCGGACCACCGGGAGGAAGCCGAGGTCGGCCATGTGGTCGGCCTCGTCCAGCACGGTGATCTCGACCGCGTCGAGGCTCGCGTACCCGCTCTGCATGTGGTCGGCGAGCCGGCCCGGGCAGGCGACCAGCACGTCGACGCCCGCCCGCAGGCCCTTGATCTGCGGGTTGGGGCCGACCCCGCCGAAGACGGTCAGCGTGCGCAGACCCATCGCGGCCGCGAGCGGGGCCAGGGTGGCTTCGATCTGGCTGGCGAGCTCGCGGGTCGGCGCGAGGATCAGCGCCCGCGGCCGGCCGGGCCGGCGCGGCGTGCGGGACGCGGCGAGGCGGGCGATGACCGGCAGGACGAACGCGTACGTCTTGCCCGAACCGGTGCGGCCGCGGCCGAGCACGTCGCGGCCCGCCAGGGAGTCCGGCAGCGTCGCGCCCTGGATCGGGAAGGGGGTGGTGATGCCGAGGTCGGCGAGTACCGCGGTGAGCTCAGTGGGCACGCCGAGGTCGGTGAACGAGGACATTGAGATGAGGGCTCCGTACGTCTGAAGGGGTCGTCCTGCCCGGCGCAGACCTCACGGGTCGCGGCGCGTGGTGGTCGATCCATAACGCGGCCCGAGGCAGAACTGGTCGTGACCGCGAGATCAAGTGTACGCGCTCGCCGACCGCAACCCCGCTGCACCCGACTGTGACCCGTCCTGCACCTGGCGGAACGCACCGTTTCTCCTCAGTGCCGGTGTCTCCCCCCGACCCGGCCAGGTACCAGAGGAGACCCCCATGAGCGGTGCTGTTGAGGTCGACCGCCGTCGCGAGGACACCGTACGGGCGCACATGCCGCTCGTCGGGCACCTGGTGCGCGAGATGCTCGCCCGGGTGCCGGCCCACGTGAACCGGGACGACCTGCTCTCGGCCGGGTACGCGGCGCTGGTCGCGGCGGCCCGCGGCTTCGACGACTCCCGTGGTGTGCCGTTCGCCCGGTTCGCGGCGGCCCGGGTCCGGGGCGCCCTGCTCGACGAGCTCCGCGGGCTGGACTGGGCCAGCCGTTCGGTGCGGCAGCGTGCCCGCCGTACCGACTCGGCGCGCCAGGAGCTGACCGCCGAGCTGGGCCGGACCCCGACCGTCGCCGAGGTCGCGGAGCGGCTCGGCTGCTCCGCCGAGGACATCGCCGCGGCGGACGACGACGTCCAGCGCGCGGTGGTGTTCAGCCTCCAGGGCTTCGCGACGGCGGCCGCCGACGACATGGTGACCGAGCCGAGCGCCGGGCCGGAGGAGATGCTGATCCGCCGGGAGCGCCTCGGCTACCTGCGGCACGCCGTCGACGTGCTGCCGGACCGGCTCCGCGCGGTGATCGTCGGCTACTTCTTCGAGGAGCGGCCGATGGCGCAGATCGCCACCGATCTCGGCGTCACCGAGTCGCGCGTCTCGCAGCTGCGGGCCGAGGCGCTGTCGCTGCTGAAGGACGGCCTGAACACCCACCTGGAACCGAGCCTGGCGGGGGCGGACAAGGACGGGTGCGTGGCCCGTCGGCGAGCGGCGTACTACGACCAGATCGGGACCCGCGGCACGCTGCGCGACCGGCTGGCGGTCACCGGACCCGACGGCCTCCCGGTCGCGGCCTGAGCATGCGCGCAAGGCCCGGTCACCGCTCCTGCGTGCGGTGACCGGGCCTCGCGGCGTCTTGCGGGGATCAGGCGTTGGCGCAGGTACCGGCCTTCTTCTGGAGGGCGATGGCCTTGTCGGCGCCCTTGGCGTAGAGCGCCAGGCCCTCCTTGGCCGGCTCGAGCCGCCACGCGTCCTTCTCGTACACCATCGTGTACGACTGCGCGGCGACGAGCTGCTTGGCGATGACGACGGCCTTGTCCGTGCCCTCCATGCGGGCGCTGGTCAGCTGGATGGCGAGGCCCTTGCGCGAGCAGGCCTCGTTGAGCTTGACGTAGTCGGCTTTGCTGATGGCGGCCTTGCCCGCGGCGGTGTACATGTCCCACGCGCCGCCGAAGTCGCCGCCGCTGAAGCGGTCGAACACGGTCTGGGCGGCGATCTTGGCGCCCTCGAGGGTCTTCGGCTGGGGGCCGCCGGCCGCGGCCGCGGCGGCGTTGCCGGCCGGGGCGTCGCCCTCGTCGTCGGAGCAGGCGGAGGTGAAGGCGAGGGCGGCGACGGCGACGAGGATCAGGGCGCCGGCACGCCGGAACGGGTGGTTGTGGTTCATGACCCGGTTCAACCCGGCACCGGCTCGCACGTAACGGCAAGGACCGATGATGACGGATTCCTGACAGTGCCGGATTCGGCCGTAACCGGCGGTCATGCGGTCGCCTGCGAAACAACCATCGGCTATTCTGAGCGTTTCACGCAACAAAAAAGCGACCATAATGGTCGCCGATTTCGGAATGCTACCACGACAGGGAGTGGTTTTGTCAAGCTCCGCCGACGGTACGGACACCTTGCGGAACGATGACATCGAGTCCGAACAGGCCTATCTGACCGCCCTCTATGCACGCCTCGACGAGCTGCGTGACCAGGCAGCAGAGCGGTTGCGTGCCATCCTGCTCGAGGCCGGCGGCACGCCGCAGGGGCGCTCGCAACGGGAGGCCACCCGCAGCCACTGGGCCGAGCAGGTCGCCCAGATGAATGCCGTCGAGAACGGGTTGTGTTTCGGCCGGCTCGACTTCGCGGCCGGCAATCCGCGCTACATCGGCCGCCTGGGAATCTTCGCCGAGGACCGCGACCGCGACCCGCTGCTGATCGACTGGCGCGCACCCGCCGCACGGCCGTTCTATCTCGCCACTGCGGTGTCCCCCGAAGGGGTCACCCGCCGCCGCCATCTGCGGACCAAGGGCCGCGGCCTCACCGGGATCGACGACGAGGTGCTCGACCTCGGCGCCGCTGCCGCGGGCGGGCGCGAGGACGTCACCGGCGAGGCGGCCCTGCTGTCGGCGCTCACCGCCGGCCGCACCGGCCGGATGCGCGACATCGTCGAGACCATCCAGGCGGAGCAGGACGAGGTCATCCGGTCCGGCCTGGCCGGCGTCATGGTGGTCCAGGGCGGCCCGGGTACGGGTAAGACGGCCGTCGCGCTGCACCGGGCGGCGTACCTCCTCTACACCCACCGCGCCCAGCTCACCCGGCAGGGCGTGCTGATCCTGGGTCCTAACGCGACCTTCCTGCGCTACATCTCCCAGGTCCTGCCGTCGCTGGCGGAGACGGGCGTGCTGCTCGCCACCCTGGGCGACATGTTTCCGGGGGTGACCGCACGCGCGAGCGAGCCCCCCGCGACCGCGGCGCTGAAGGGCCGGCTCGCCATGCTGGACGTGCTGGAGCGCGCGGTGGCCGACCGGCAGACCGTGCCGCTCGACCATGTCGTGGTGGATCACGAGGGCTATCCGCTGCGCATCGAGCGGGCCGTCTGCGAGGACGCCCGGGCCGCCGCCCGAGCGTCCGGCAGGCCGCACAACGTGGCCCGCCAGTTGTTCGTCACCGAGGCCATCCACGCGCTCTCGCTGCAGATCGCCGAGCGGATCGGCGCCGACCCGCTGGGCGGCGACAACCTGCTGGAGGAGGCCGACCTGGCGGAGACCCGCCGGGAGCTGCGCGAGGACGAGGACGTGCAGCGGGCGCTGTTCGAGCTGTGGCCGGTGCTGACCCCGCGGCAGGTGCTGCGCGACCTGCTCAGCGATGCCGACCGGCTGGAGTCGGCGACGCCCGAGCTGAGCATCGACGAGCGGGCCCTGCTGCTGCGGGACCGGTCCGCGCGCTGGACCCCGGCCGACGTCCCGCTGCTCGACGAGCTCGCCGAGCTGCTCGGTGTGGACGACACCCTCAAGATGCGGGCCGCGGAGCGTGAGCGCCGGCAGGCGGTCGAGTACGCGGAGGGCGTGCTCGAGATCGTCGCGGGTTCCCGCTCGCTCGACTTCGAGGACGAGGAGGAGGAGATCCTCTCCGCGGTCGACGTGGTGGACGCGAGCGCCTTCGCGGAACGGCACGAGGTGGTCGACACGCGGAGCACCGCCGAGCGGGCCGCCGCCGACCGCGCCTGGGTCTTCGGCCACGTGATCGTCGACGAGGCGCAGGAGCTGTCGCCGATGGCGTGGCGGCTGCTGATGCGGCGCTGCCCCAGCCGGTCGATGACCGTGGTCGGTGACGTGGCGCAGACCGGTGAGCTGTCCGGGACGACGACCTGGGACCAGGTCTTCGAGCCGTACGTGGGGCAGCGCTGGCGGCTCGCCGAGCTGACGGTGAACTACCGCACGCCCGCCGAGGTCATGACCGTCGCCGCGGACGTCCTGGCCGCCGTCGACCCGTCGCTGCAGCCGCCGCGGTCGGTGCGGGAGTCCGGCTGCCTGCCGTGGGCGACCCGGGCGGGCCCGGACGAGCTCGCCGCCGACCTGGTCGCGGCGGTGCGTCAGGAGGTGGCCACGGTGCCGGACGGCCGGGTCGGTGTGCTGGTGCCGACCGCCCTCGAGGGGCCGCTGGGCGACGCGCTGACCGCGGCGATCCCCGGCGCGGCCGTGGGGGAGCAGCCCGACCTGCGCAACCACGTCGTGCTGATGACCGTACGGGAGGCGAAGGGCCTGGAGTTCGACAGCGTGCTGGTGGTCCAGCCGGACGAGATCATCGCGGAGAGCCCGCGGGGGCTCAGCGACCTTTACGTTGCGGTGACCCGGGCGACGCGGCGGCTGGGCGTCCTGCACACGGCGGACCTGCCCAAGGTGCTCAACGCCCTGGTCTGAGACGGCAGAAGGGCCGGCGCGCGGCGCCGGCCCTCTTGCTACGGACGAACTGTCACGCCGCGCCGGCGGCGTACGGCGTGTGGCCGTAGTTGTTGGTCATCGCCAGGCGCGAGTGCATCGTGGTGTTGCCGGCGATCGCCGCGTAGTAGCCGGCGCGGCGGCGGGCGGTGATGCTGTCCGGGTTCTCCGGCACCGGCGCCAGGTGCGGGTCGAGGTGGGTGTTGATGCCGTCCTTGAGCAGCGCCAGCGCCTCGGCGCGCAGCTGCGAGATGCGGCTCTCGGTGACGCCCAGGTCGTCGGCGATCTCCGCCATCGGGCGCTCCTTGAGGAAGTACTCGCTGATGACGTACTGCAGCCGCTCGGGCAGCGAGTCGATCGCGTGGTGCAGGTAGCCGATCTGCTCACGGCGCAGCAACATGTCCTCCGGCCCGGGGGTCCGCTCGGTGACGAGGTCGTCGGCGCTGCTCGTGGTGAAGCCCTGCAGCGACAGGACGGTGGCGCGCTGCACGTCGTTGCTCGTCTGGTTCAGGTCGGTCGTGGTGGTGCCGAGCGCCTGCGCGAGCTCCTCGGCCGTGGGGGTCCGGCCGAGCGTCGTCGTCAGGTTCTGGCGGGTGGTGTCGGTGGCGCGGGCCTTGGTGCGCACCGAGCGGGTGGCCCAGTCGAGCGAGCGCAGCTCGTCGAGGATCGCACCCCGGATGCGGGTGGTCGCGAACCGGTGGAACGGGATGCCGCGGGTCGGGTCCCAGCCGCGGGCGGCGGTCACGAGCGCGTGCAGGCCGGCGCTGGTGAGGTCGTCGCGGTGGATGTGGTTGGGGATGCGGGTGAGCATGTCGCGCACCAGGTGGCCGACGAGCGGCATGTGCGTACGGATCAGCTCTTCCTGCTCGGCGGCGGACAGGGCCGGCACGGCGGTCGCGGTGTCGGCGGTGAAGTCGGCAGCGGCAATCATGGTGCTGGTCATGTCGTTTCCCCCGGTTCTCGTCGGTGGCCCGCGGCTGGTGGGCGGCACCGGCTAACAGGGAGAAACTCTGGGTGACGGCGGGTACAGGTTCCGGTGGCGGAGAGTTGCCGCCTGGTTGCTTCGTCTCTTTTCCTCAAGCGGCCGGAAGGAGGTCCCACAGGAAGCGCTCCGGCACGAACGCCTCGGCGTAGCGCACCCGGGCCTGAGCGCCGTAGTGCCGCGCCGTGGCGGTGGCAAGCTCCGGGTCCTCCACCACCGCGAGCTTCTGCTCGAGGTGCGCGGTGACGTCGACGTAGAAGGCCGGCGCGAACCGCCTCGTCGACTCGCCCGGGTAGTGCAGGATCCGGCGGCTGTGCCGCGCCGCCGCCACCGTGGCGGCGGCAGCCGCCCGCCGGCCCGGGTCGGCGTCCTCCGCCGCAGGTGCGTAGATCACGTCGGCGTCGACGCCGGTGAGCACGTTCTCGATGGCGGCGACCGCGGCGCCGTCCCAGACCGCCTGGTCCCGGAAACGGCGGTCGTTGCCGCGCACCCGGGTGCGCCGATCGACGGTGCGCCGGCGCTCGGCCGCCTCGGGACCCCAGACCAGCAGGCAGTCGAGCGCGCGGGCGGACGCCTCGGTCCGCCGGGTCAGCGGATGGTCGGGGCCGTCGCAGGAGAGCACGAGCATGGTCACCGAGTCGCCGGCCGCCCGGTGCGCGGCGAGCGTGCCCGCGCAGCCGGGCTCCAGGTCGCCCGGCCGGGCGCCGACGGCGAGGACGCTGCGTGCCACCGGGCCCTCCTCGCCTGCTCACGCGCCGGGCCGGGGGTCGGTCGGCGCTGAGTGTCCATCGGCCGCCGCCCCCGCGGGTTGAGGGTTGTGGCGCGACTGCGGCACGCTGGTCCCATGGACCTCGGCGACACCGGTACGACCGTCACCCTCATCGCCGGCGTCGCCATGCTCGCGGGCGTCCTCGGCGTGGTGATCCCGGTGCTGCCCGGGCTGCTGCTCTGCTGGGCCGCGGTGCTGCTGTGGGCGCTGCTCGGCGACGCGTCCGGCGGCCGGTGGGTGGTCCTGGCGCTGGCCACCGTGGTGGCCCTCGCCGGCACGGTGGTGAAGTACCTGTGGCCCGGCCGCCGCCTGAAGAGCACCGGGGTGCCGACGTCGTCGCTGGTGGCCGGGGGAGTGCTCGGGGTGGTCGGCTTCTTCGTGGTGCCGGTGGTGGGCCTGGTGCTGGGTTTCGTGCTCGGCGTCTTCCTCGCCGAGCACCTGCGGCTGGGCCCGGGTCAGGCCTGGCCGTCCACCCGGCAGGCCCTCCAGGCGGTCGGGCTGTCCCTGCTCGTCGAGTTCACCGCGGCCCTCGCCGTCGCGGTCATCTGGGTCTTCGGCCTCCTCGCGACCTGACGGCCGGGATCGCTACAACGCCTGCGGGCGCCGGATGCGGCGCCGGACCCGTCGTCGCCGCCGCTGGGTGAGCAGGAGCAGCAGCGGGGTGGCAGCCAGGATGACGGCGATGGCCGCGGCCGCTGCCAGGGGCAGTCCCGGGCGTGCGGCGGCGCGGGCGGCGGCCGGGACAGGGCCGTTCGCGACCTTGGGGACCGCCGAGGTCACGCTCGCGTCGGTGGCCGTACCGGGGGCGTCCGGGCCGTCGGGAGCCACGAGCTTGCCCACCGAGGCGTCCCGGGGCAGCGAGAAACCCCAGTCCAACAGGGCGGCGCCCTGCTGCCAGCCGCGCAACGGCCGGGCCTCGGCGCCCAGCAGGGTCGCGACCAGCCGGCGCCCGCCGCGCTCGGCGCCGCCCACGTAGCTGTGCCGGGCGAGCTGGGTGAAGCCGGTCTTGCCGCCGAGCGCGCCCGGATAGTTGAAGATGAGCTTGTTCTCGTTCTGGATCTGGAAGCCGCCCTTCTTGAGCTGCTTCTGCGCGGGGATCTGGGCGGTCTTCGTCAGCGCGTACTTGCGGAAGTCCGCGTCGGCGAAGCACTTGCGCGCGATCAGCGCCAGGTCGTACGCGCTGGTGAACTGCCCGGACCCGTCCAGCCCTGACGGCGTCACCGCGTGCGTCTGGTACGCACCCAGCCGCTTCGCCTCGGCATTCATGGCGGCCACGGTGGCCGGGACCCCGCCCTCGCCGCCACCCAGCCGGGCCAGGGCGTTCGCCGCCTCGTTGCCCGAGTTGAGCAGGAGTCCGAGCCACAGCGTGGAGATCGGGTACCGCCCGCCCTTGAGCAGCCCCACGGCGGAGCTGCCGGGCTCGATGGCGAGGTCGCCCTCGGTGACCGTGATCGTCTTGTCCGGGTCCAGCCGGTCCATGACCGTCGCGGCGAGCAGCAGCTTCTGCACGCTCGCCGGGGTCCCGTACACGTGCGGGCCGCAGCTGCCGAGCACCTCGCCGGTGTCCAGGTCGGCGACCAGCCAGCTGGTCGCGGTGAGCGCCGGCGGCTGCTTCGCCCCGGCCGGGATCACGAGCCCGTCGGTGGCCAGGGCGTCACCGCCGACCGCGCGCAGCACGGGGTCGTCCTTGGGCGGTGTGGGACGCGGCGGCCGGCCCGGCGGCGGCTTCACGTCCGGGCGGGGGCACGGTACGGCCGGTGCCGCCGCGTGTGCCGCTGGTGTCGCTGCGGCAGCGGGCGCGGTGCCGGCCAGGGCGGCCGCGGCCAGCGTGGACGCGGCGGCAAGGGACGCCACGAGACGGCGTGGGGTCGGGAACGGGGTGTCGCCAGGGCTCACGGCCAGACGGCTCCTGCTTCGAGGCGGCGCTCCAGCAGAAGCGCCAGGGGGATGGTCTCGCCGTCGCCGCCGCCCGCACCGACGACCAGCCGGGGGGTGCTGGGTGGCACGTCGGCACCCGAGAACCGGGCGCGCAGCGACGAGGGCACGGTCAGGACGTAGTACCGGCCGTCCGCACCGACGGCCACCGACCGGTTCTTCTTCAGATACCAGCCGTGCAGCGTCGTGCGGTAGGTCGAGTGCCCGTCGTACGACGTCGCCCGCAGCGGTCCCGGCGTCAGGCCCCGCCCGGCGGCCCGGCGCACGAAGTCGGCGAGCAGCACGCCCGCCTCCTGTGCCTCGGCCGCACGGCCCGCCTCGAGGGCGGCCGCGTGCCCGGCGGCCGGCGTCGGAGCGGGGGGCCGGCGCGGGGCGTGCGAGGCGGCACGGTCGTCGTCGGCGTCCATGGCGACGACCCTAACGCCGATCACCGGGCCGGGCCCAGCGCGGGTTGTGATCGTGCCGTGACTCATCCGCGCACCCGCCGCTGATTGGGCGCAAATAACGGTGCCGCATTTACTCGGTCCATGCCTCGATAATTGCCCGGCGTCGGCGATATTCTGTGAACTCCGGGAGAACTGTTGCGCGCGGAGTGCATCGCACGCCACACTGAGCCCGGTTCTTCGGATTTCTTCTCAGGAGTCGTTATGGCGCGGCAGGTAATCACCACCCTCATCGACGACATCGACGGAAAGCCGGCCGACCGCACGGTGGAGTTCAGCCTCGACGGCACGGCGTACACCATCGATCTGTCCGAGGCCAATGCCGGCAAGCTCCGCAAGGCGCTGGATCCGTTCATCGCCGCGGGCACGCGAATCGGCCGTTCCTCGACGGGGCGTGGTGGGGGCCGGACGGCACCGGCTCGCACTGCGGGCAGCCGCGACGAGAACAGGCTCATCCGCGAGTGGGCGGCCAAGCACGGGCACCAGATCTCGGAGCGCGGCCGCATCCCGCAGAGCGTCAGCAGTGCGTACCGGGCGGCGAACGGGCGCTGACCCGATCCCGGCCCCGGGAAGTCGTTCCGGGGCCGGGGCCGGCCGGCGCAAGCCGATGACCGCCGCGACGGTGTGAGCGGTATCAGCCGGGCTGGAAAGGCGGGTACCGGCGTGCGGCGGAAAGGACCACCGCGACCGGACCCGCCCATCGGCGCGCAACGTGACCGGGATCGGCGCCGGCAACGGTGGTGAATGCGGCCGGTGACGGACAGGTTCGTGTTAAGGCGCCGGCCGCCGCGGCGGTAAAGCGGCCGGGTCCTACGCAGAAAGGCCTGCACCTCCCGCAAGGATAGGACCCTTTACCGGTTCGCGGCTTCAGCCCTCGCGCAGGCGCGGCAGCATCTGCGCCACCGTTTCCAGCACCTTCTCGTCGCCGGCGTACCAGCTCGCCGCGCGTGGCCAGTGCGCCATCACGTCGGTGAATCCGAGCTCCCGTGCCCGGCCGACCGCGTCCTCGAATGCCTGCGGGCTGCTCAGCGAGTAGACCGGGGACGAGTCCAGATTCAGATAACGGTCGGAGTGGGTACGCCCCGCCCGCTCCAGCGCATCTCCGAATCGTTCGGCGGCCTCGCGTACGGACCGCCACCACGCGTCCTCGTCCTCCACGCTCTGGGCGCCCGTGGTGACCCAGCCGTCGCCGTGGCGGGCCGCCAGGGAAAGCGAGCGGGGGCCGTTCGCCGCGACGATCAGCGGCGGGCGGGGCTGCTGGACCGGCCCGGGCAGCGTACGAGCGTCCACGGCACGGTAGTAGGCGCCCGCGTACGAGACGTGATCCTCGGTCAGGAGGCGGCCGAGCAGCTCGACGAACTCGGTGAAGCGGTCGACGCGCTCGCGCGGGGTGAGCGGCGCGGCGCCCAGCACCTCGGCGTCGAAGCCGGTGCCGCCGGCGCCCACGCCCAGCAGCAGCCGCCCGCCGGAGACGTCGTCCACGGCCAGCACCTCGCGCGCGAAGTGCACCGGGTTGCGGAAGTTCGGGGAGGCCACGAAGGTGCCGAGGCGGATGTGCCCGGTCACCGTCGCCGCCGCCGTGAGCGTCGCCACGGCGTCGAACCACGGGCCGTCGACGAGGTCCCGCCAGCCGAGGTGGTCGTAGGTCCAGGCGTGGTCGAACCCGTACTCCTCCGCGCGGCGCCAGCGGTGGCGCGCCGAGGACCAGCGTTCTTCCGGAAGGATCACGATGCCGATGCGCACCGAGGGACCGTACCCCAGGGGTTGCTAGGCGGTCCGCAGGCCGTCGCTGTCGCCCTCCGACGCGGCGGTGGCCGCGTCGTCGAAGGCGGCGAGCGCTCGGACCAGCTCGGCCCGGCGGGCCGGGCTCATCCGCTCCATCACCTCGGCGATCGCGCTCCGGCGGCGCTCGCGCAGTTCCTCGAGCAGCCGGCGGGCGGCCGGCGTGGGCAGCAGGCGCACCTCCCGGCGGTCCCGGGGATCGGGCACCCGGCGCAGCAGTCCGGTCGCCTCCAGCCGGTCGCAGAGGCGGCTCGCCGACGACGGCACCACGTCGAGGGCCTCGGCGAGCCGGTTCATGTTGGTGTGCTCGTTGCGGGTGATGATCGTCAGTACTCGTAGCTGGGCGGGCGGCACCGCCGGTGAGCGGGCCAGCCGGGCGCTCTCGAAGACGCCCAGCAGCGGTTCCACCGTCGATTCCACCGCCGCGGCGACGTCCGTGAGGCGCTCCATGCCGGTCCTCTGTACGCAGGGACGAAACGTTGCAGCCCGCCCGTACCCGTTCTCCGCCGGTCCGAAGCCTCACCGCCGCCAGTCGAGGCAGACGGTGACCGCATCGTCTTCCGGCTCCGTATCCCCGTGGTATTCGCGCAGCCCGCGCATCACCGTACCCACTGCCTCGGTCGCCGGCTGCAGCCGCGTCCTCCGCAACGCGGTCAGCAGCGCGGATTCACCGTACGGGGGGCGTCCGGCGGGCGTGGCGGCGTGCACCCCGTCGCTGACGACCAGCAGGCGGTCGGCCGGTTCGAGGACGAAGCGCTGGGTCTCGTACCGGGTGTCGCCGAACATGCCGAGGGGGAGCTGCTGCTCGAGGGTGACGGTACGGCTCTTGTGCTCCCGGGCGACGATGGCCCGCGGCGACCCGGCGTCGACCGCCTCCACCCGGCCGCTGATGAGGTCGATCTCCAGCAGCAGCGTGGCGGCGTGCGCGTCGCCGCCGTAGCGGGCGTAGAGCGCGTCGGAGGCGAGCTCCGCCTGTTCGACGATGTTGGCCCCGGATCGGCGGGCGTTGCGCATCGCGTTGACCGCGACGGTGGTGAGCACGGCCGCCTCGAGGCCGTCGCCGTTGCCGTTGAGCACCGTGACGGTGAGCCGGTCGCCGGTCAGCGACCAGTCGAAGTGATCGCCGAACACCGCGTACGCCGGCTGGAGCTGGCCGGCGATGAGGAACCTCTCGTCGCCGAGCGAGCGGCCCGGGAGCAGCTCCCACTGGAGTTCGGCGGCCATGGTGAGGCGTTCCCGGCGGCCGGCCCGGCGGTAGCGGTCGGTAATCGCGTCGGCGGCCCGCAACGCCACCGCCAGCTCGTCCGCCGCGGCCGTCAGATGCTCGGTGAGCCCGGTGCCGTTGGCCGGGGAGGTCTCCACGACCAGGACGCCCAGCCGTTCCCCCCAGACGCTGAGCGGCAAGTACGTCCGGTGGGCGTCCGGTGCGACGTCGACGACCGGGCGCTGGCTGCCGAAGCAGCGCTGGGCGAGGGCGTCGCCGGCCGGGCCCTCCACGTCGAGCAGCGGCCGGAGGCCGGTCAGGGTGAGGTCTCCGAGGAGGATCTCGACCCGGCCCGCGCCGTGGTGCCGGCGCAGGTGCTCGGCCACCACCTCGGGCAGCCGGTCCGGTGGTGCCGCACGCAGCAACGCGCCCACGGGCGTCGGACGGTCGGACAAGGGACCCCTCTTTCCGGCGGGACGACGGCAATATTTGCTGTAGAGCAAGAATGATAGGAAAGCGCCCACAGCGATGCCGCGCCGGGCCGCATGATGCGCCCGGACGGAGTGTGGGGATGCCGTCAGCTCGCCCCGGCGAAAGACTTCTCGAAGTGGATCAAGCTGCCGCGCCGCGGGGTCGACTGCATCCGGACGTTCTCGCTCAGCGCCTCGATCAGGAACAGGCCCCGGCCCCGGTCGCTGCGTGCGTCGGGCCTGCCCACCGCGTCGGCGTCGAAACCCGCGCCGTTGTCGCACACGTCGATGGCACAGCGGTCCTCGGCGAGGTCGAGGCTCACCTGGATGGAGTCGGCCCCGGAGGCGTGGTGCACCACGTTGGCGCAGGCCTCGGTCAGCGCGAGTTCGAGGTCGTGCCCCGCCTCGCGGTCCACGTGGAAGACGGCGAGGGCGCAGCGCAGCAGCCGCCGTACGGCCGGGACGCTGCCGACCTCGCGCGGCAGGTTCAGGTGCACCGAGATCCGCATACGACCCGCCTCCCTTCCGCTGCCGGTACGACCCCCCGGCGCCCACACCGAATGTTCCCGGGGTTCGGCCGGACTAATCACGCTTACGCCCGCATCCCCCTTCCGGCGTCCCGGGAACGCCCGGCCGAACTTCCTGTTATCGCCGTCCGTTCGGCCGGTCTCCTCTCCCGTGGTCGTCGAATCCGCGGCCGCGAGCGATGATCGGTGCTCCAAGGAGAGGGTCCTCACACGCATGGCGTTTCAACCGGACACCGCGACAGTGGTCGCCGCGCGCGCCGGCGACCCGGCCGCGGTCGACCGCCTCGTCGCCGGATACCTGCCGCTCGTCTACACGATCGTCGGCCGGGCGCTGGACGGTCACGCCGACGTCGACGACGTCGTGCAGGACACCATGCTCCGGGTGCTGCGCAACCTCGGCGACCTGCGCGATCCCGAGGCGTTCCGGGCCTGGCTCGTGGCGATCACCGTGCGTCAGGTGCGCGAGCGCTACCGGGCCCGCCGGGCCGCGCCGGACGCGCTGCTGCCCGACGACGTCCGCGACCCCGGCGCCGACTTCACCGACCTGGCGATCACCCGGCTCGAGCTCGCCGGCCAGCGCCGGGAGACCGCCGAGGCGACCCGGTGGCTCGACGAGGACAACCGGGAGCTGCTCTCGCTGTGGTGGCTGGAGGCGTCCGGCGAGCTGACCCGCGACGAGATCGTCGAGGCCACCGAGGTCACCCGGCAACACGCGGCCGTACGGATCCAGCGCATGAAGGGCCAGCTCGAGACGGCCCGGGTGGTGGTGCGGGCGCTCGCCGCCACCCCGCCCTGCCCGGAGCTCGCCGTGCTGACCGCCGGCTGGGACGGGCGGCCGGGCCCGCTCTGGCGCAAGCGCATCGCCCGCCACTCCCGGGACTGCCGGCAGTGCTCCCCGGCCTGGTCCGGCCTGGTGGCGGCGGAGAAGTTGCTGGTCGGCATGGCGCTTGTTCCCCTGCCGCACGCCCTCGGCAGCGGCCTGGCCGGCATCGGGGCGGCCGGGGGGCACGCCGTGGGCGGCTCAGGCAAGGCCTTGGCGACCAAGATCGCAGTCAAGGGTACGGTCGGAGCCGGCCGCCGGGTGCTGACGGCGATGCTGGCGACCGGGGCCGTGGCCGGCGGCGGCACGGCCGCGGTCGTGTACGTGCACGACGACAAGCCGGCCGCCCACGCCGCAGTGGTGTCCACGAGGGCGCCGGCTCCCGGACTGTCGCTGCCTCCGTCGCCGAAGCCGAGTGCCAAGCCTTCGCCGACGAAGAAGAAGACCAAGGCGCCCGCCCCGGTCCCGCGGGCTGGGACGTCCGCGAAGAAGGGCGTCGGCACCTGGCAGTTCGGCGGCATCAAGGGCGCGCTCGACGACGTGAACGCGGGCTGGTACTACAACTGGTCGGCGGACGACGACACCATGCCGGGTCCCGCCGACGTCGAATTCGTGCCGATGATCTGGGGCAAGGCGAACGTCACGGACGCGACGCTGGCGAAGGCGAAGCGCGAGGGCGACGTGCTGCTCGGCTACAACGAGCCGGACATGGCGGGCCAGGCCAACATGTCGGTCGAGGACGCCCTTGCCGCGTGGCCGAGGCTGCAGGCGACCGGGATGCGGCTGGGCAGCCCGGCGGTCGCGTACGGCGCCGACACGGACGGCGGCTGGCTGGACCGGTTCATGAAGGGCGCCGGACAGAAGAACCTCCGCGTCGACTTCATCACCCTGCACTGGTACGGCTCGGACTTCAGCGACGCGGCGGTCGGGCAGTTCCTCGGCTACGTCGACGCGGTGCACAAGAAGTACGGCAAGCCGATCTGGGTCACCGAGTACGGCCTGATGAACTTCGGTGGCAGCCCGAAGTACCCCGCCGCCGCCCGGGAGGTGGCCTTCATCAAGGGCAGCACCAAGGGCATGGAGTCCCGCTCTTACGTCGAGCGCTACGCCTGGTTCGGCCTGCCCGCCGTCGGCGACAGCGTCGATTTCGGCCTCTACAAGGACGCGGACACCCCGACCGAGGCGGGGAAGGCGTACCGGGCCGCGGGATAGGGTCGAACCATGATTCGGTTCGGCTACAAGGCATCGGCTGAGCAGTTCGCCCCGCGCGAGCTGCTCCGCTACGGCATCGACGCGGAACAGCACGGGTTCGACAGCGTGTTCGTCAGCGACCACCTGCAGCCGTGGCGGCACGACGGCGGCCACGCCCCGGCCGCCCTGCCCTGGCTCGGCGCCCTGGCCGCCGGCACCGAGCGGGTGCTGCTCGGCACGAGCGTGCTGACCCCGACGTTCCGCTACCACCCGGCGGTCGTGGCCCAGGCGTTCGCGACGCTCGGCTGCCTCGCCCCGGGGCGGGTCATCCTCGGCGTCGGCTCCGGCGAGTCGCTCAACGAAGTGCCGCTGGGCCTCGCCTGGCCGGACGGCAAGGAGCGCTTCGCCCGGCTCAAGGAGGCCGTGGCGCTCATCCGGCAGCTCTGGACCGAGGACCGGGTGACGTTCGAGGGCACGTACTACCGTACCGAGCTGGCGACCATCTACGACAAGCCCGAGCAGCCGGTACCGATCTACATCGGCGCCTCCGGCCCGGCCGCGACCCGTCTCGCCGGCCGCGTCGCCGACGGCTTCATCACCACCAGCGGCAAGGGCCACGAGCTCTACACCGACACCCTGCTCCCGGCCGTACGGGAAGGGGCGGAGAAGGCGAGCCGCTCGCTGGACGACATCGATCTCATGATCGAGGTGAAGGTGTCCTTCGATCCCGACCTCGAGAAGGCGCGCAACGACACCCACTACTGGGGTGCGCTCGCCCTGTCGCCGGAGGAGAAGACCGGTGTGGAGGACCCGATCGAGATGCAGCGCCGGGCGGACGCCCTGCCGGTCGACCGCACGGTGACCCGCTGGATCGTCTCGTCGGACCCCGACGAGCACGCCGCGAAGGTCGCCGAGTATCTGGACATGGGTTTCAAGCACCTGGTGTTCCACGCGCCCGGCCCGGACCAGGACCGCTTCCTGCGCGTCTACGGCGACGAAGTCCTGCCCCGGCTTCGCGACCGCGTCAAGGGTTAGGACCTGTCCCGGCCCTCGCCGCGGATGACGCGCAGGTCCGAGCGGCGCCGGACCCGCGACGGCGGGGGCATGGGACGGGCGGCGTGCCGGCCGGTCGGCCGCTCGGCGCCCGGCTCGGGCGTCAGGGAGCGCGGATGCGGCGCCGGGCGGTGGGTGGCCTCCGCCGGGACGCGGCGCCAGCGGCGGACGTACTCGGTCACGACCGTGCGCAGCACCCGCAGCGCCGACGGCAGCAGGCGCCGCGGCCGGTCGCCGTGGATCCGCGGGTAGCCGACCGTCGCCACCTCCACCACTCGCAGCCCGCGGGTCGCCATCCGGATCGGGATCAGGGTTTCGGCCTCCGGGCCGTCGCCCCAGGCGAGCCGCCCGCGCTTGAGCCCGGGCACGTCCGGCCCGGGCAGGTCGAGCACCGGTAGCAGCTCGCGCCAGTACGCGTTGTAACCGCAGCTGAGGTCGGTGAACCGGGTCCGGAACAGCACGTTGACGATCCGGCTCAGGACCGCGTGCCCGAGGCGCTCGGCCGGCAGGGCGTCGCGGTGGTCGCCGCCGTAGCGGAAGCGCGAACCGTGTGCGGCCTCGGCGCCGGAGAGCAGCGCGTCGACGAATCGGGGGATCTCGCCCGGGTCGGCGGAGCCGTCGGCGTTGAGGGTGACGACGATGTCACCGGTGGCCGCCGCGAAGCCGCACGCGAGGGCGTTGCCCTTGCCGGATCGGGTCTGGCGCACCACGACGACGTCGGGGCGGACCTCCCGCGCCACGGCCACGGTGTCGTCGTCGGATCGGCCGTCCACCACGACGACCTCGTCCACGGGCGGCAGGTTCTCGAGCACCAGGGGGAGGTTGTGCTCCTCGTTGAGGGCGGGGATGACGACGGTCACGACGGGTGACGACGCGGCGTGGGACGGCGCCGGGCGTGGCGGCGAGGGAGGCATGGCGGTGGCTCCTCGACGGCGGGGCTTGCGGGGGCGGATCACAACTTACCAACTGGTTACGTACGGTCAACCGGACCGGATGCGGCAGTAGGGTTCGTGGGGGGAATCGTCCACGGAAGGAATCCTGACGTGAAACTGGGTCTGCACATCGCCGACTTCACCTGGCCCGGCGGCGCGGCACGGCTGGGCCCCCAGCTGGCGGACATCGCCGCCGCCGCCGACGAGGCCGGTTTCGACCGGATCAGCGTCATGGACCACCTGTGGCAGATCGGCGTCGTCGGGCCGCCCGAGCACGAGATGCTCGAGGCGTACACCGCGCTCGGTTTCATCGCCGCGCACACCCGGCGGGCGAAGCTGCTGACGCTGGTCACCGGCGTGACGTATCGCGACCCCGGGCTGCTCGCCAAGGCGGTGACCACTCTGGACGTGTTGTCCGGCGGCCGGGCGATGCTCGGGATCGGCGCCGCGTGGAACGAGGAGGAGTCGCGCGGGCTCGGCCTGTTCTTCCCGCCGACCGCCGAGCGCTTCGAGCGGCTGGAGGAGACCCTGCAGATCTGCCACCGCATGTTCCACGGCGAGGAGCAGCCCTACGAGGGCCGGCACTACCGGCTCGGCCGGCTGCTCAACTCCCCGGCGCCGCTGTCCCGGCCGCACCCGCCCATCCTCGTCGGCGGCGGTGGCGAGAAGAAGACGCTGCGCTTCGTGGCCAAGTACGCGGACTCGTGCAACCTCTTCGACAGCCCGGAGCTCGAGCACAAACTCGACGTGCTCCGGCGGCATTGCGAGAACGAGGGCCGGAACTACGACGACATCGAGAAGACGGCGCTGGTCCGGCTCGACCCGGGGGAGAAGGGGGAGCACGTGGACGCGATCGTCGCCTCCCTCACCCGCCTCGCCGGGCTCGGGATCACCGTCGGGCACGGCATGGTCGCCGGCGTCTCCGACCTCGGCCGGATCGAGACCCTGAAGACGCAGGTCATCCCCGCGATCGAGGCGCTGTGACGATCGAGGCGGTGGTCTTCGACCTGGACGGCGTCATCATCGACACCGAGGAGGTCTGGGAGGAGGTCCGCCGCGGCTACGTCGCCGAGCACGGCCGGGAGTTCCTGCCCGACAGCCAGAGCCGGATGATGGGCATGAGCACCGGGGAGTGGTCCCGGCACCTCAGCGAGGACGTCGGCGTGCCGCGTACGCCCGAGGAGGTCGCCGCCGACGTCCTGGGCCGGATGGCCGGGCGCTACCGCGAGGCCCTGCCGCTGATCCCCGGATCGGTGGCGGCGGTCCGCCGGCTCGCGGACCGGTTCCCCCTCGCGCTCGCCAGCTCGTCGGCGCGGATCCTCATCGATCAGGTGCTGGAGTCGGCCGGGCTGAGCGACGCGTTCCGGACCACGCTGTCCACCGAGGAGGTCGCCCGCGGCAAGCCGGCGCCGGACGTCTATCTGGCCGCGGTCGAGCGTCTGGGGCTGGACCCCGGCGTGTGCGCCGCGGTCGAGGACTCGAGCAACGGACTGCGGGCGGCGGGCGCGGCGGGACTCGCGGTCATCGCGGTGCCGCACGGCGTCTATCCGCCCGCCGCCGACGCGCTGGCGCTGGCGAGCCTCGTCATCGAGGGCCTGGACGACCTCACCGTGGAGGCAGTCGAGAAGCTGCGCTGAGCCCGGTGCAGGCGGGCAGGTCGATCTTCGAGCTGCGGTCGCCGGCCACCTTCATGGTCAGGCCCATGAACCAGGACCGGTTGTGCAGCCAGTTGCGCATCCGGATGCCGCGTGCGGTGCGCGGCGCGAGGAACCGGCCGGTGGTCTCGCCGCCCCGCTGTGCCCGCCGGGCGAAGTCGCCCACCAGGGCCTCGTATCGGGGGAACGCCACGGTGTGGTCCCCGCCTGCCGCCGCGAGCTCGCCGGCCAGCGCATATGCGGCGACCACGGCCGTCCCGTTGCCCATGCCGCCGATCGTCGCGCCGCTCGCCGCATCGCCGACCAGGGCGATCCGGCCCCGGGACCACGGCCGGACGTCGACCCGGCAGATCTGGTCGAAGTACAGGTCGGTCGCGTCGTCGAGGGCCGCGAGCATGCGCGGCACCTCCCAGCCCAGCCCGGCGAACCGGTCGCGCAGGATCCGCTTCTGCGCGGCCTGGTCGCGCCGGTCGTAGACGATCTCCTCCGGTGACGAGAACGCCACGAACGCCTTGTCGCCGCCGATGGCCGCGAGCCGCCCGGGCACGTTGTAGTGGAGGGTGTCGCGGCCCGGGCCGAGTTCGTCGGGCAACTCCCAGCCGGCGACGTAGTAGCCGAGGTGGCGGACGTAGTCGCGCTCGGGGCCGAAGGCGAGGCGCCGCACGGTGGAGTGCACGCCGTCAGCGCCGACGACGAGGTCGAACGTGCGCCGGGTCCCGCTGCGGAACGTCACGTCGACCCCGGCGGCGGTCTCGGCGAGGGCGGTGATCGTGTCGCCGAAGATCCACTCCGTGCGGTCGCCGCTCGCCTCGCAGAGGATCCGGGACAGGTCTCCCCGCAGCACCTCGAGGTCCCCGCCGGCGAAGCCGGCCGGCATCTCCATCAATGTGCGGCCGTGCTCGTCGACGAAACGCATCACGGTGCCGCCGGTCTGCACTTCGCGCAGCCGGTCGAGCACGCCCATGCGCTCCAGCAGGCCGAGATGCACGGGCCCGCGGTAGTCGACGGCGTTGCCGCCGGTGCGAAGCGCCGGCGCGATCTCCACGACGGTCGGCCGGAAGCCGTGGTGGCCCAGCCAGTAGGCGAGGGCGGGTCCGGCGATGCTCGCCCCGGAGATGAGAACGGTCCTGGTCACGGTTGGCTCCGAACTGTGTCCGATGGAATCAGTTATTTCTGTGTACGGTAGAGACAGTTCTGGCCCGAGCGCAAGGGGAAACCGATGACGGTCGAGTTCCTGTGGGGTGGCCGGGCCCGGCCCACCCGCGGGCCGAAGCCGGCTCTGACGCTGGAGGGCATCGCCGACGCCGGCCTCGCCGTGGCGGATGCGGAGGGGCTCGCCGCCGTGTCGATGCAGCGCGTGGCCGCCGATCTCGGCTACACGAAGATGTCGCTGTACCGCTATCTGCCCGGCAAGGCGGAGCTCGTCGCGGTCATGGTCGAGCGAGCCGTCGGCGCGCCGCCCACGCTGACCGCGTCCGGCTGGCGCCCGGCCCTGGAGGAGTGGTCCCGGCTGTTGCTCGGCCGCTACCTCGCGCACCCGTGGACGATCGAGGCCACGGTGGGACGGCGGCCGCTGGGGCCGTACGAGATGGGCTGGATGGAATGCGCATTGGCCCGGATCGCGGAGCTCCCACTCACCGGCGCCGAGCGGCTGGACACGATCGCCGTGCTCGCCGGGCACGGCCGCATGCTCGCCCAGCAGGCCGCCGCCATGGTGGGCGAGGCGGAGATGAGCGCGGCCATCGCCGCGGTCCTGCGAGAGCACGGCGAGCGCTTCCCCCAGCTGACCGCGGCGCTGGCCGGTGCCGCCGGCGGTGGCACGGACCAGGCCTTCGAATACGGCCTGGCCCGCATCCTGGACGGGGTGGAGGTGCTGATCAGGAGCCGCAGCTGAGCCGGGCCTCGGCCCAGTCGGCGTGGTCGAAGTTCTTCCCGTCGCCGCCGTCGGTCGCGCGCAGCGTCAGGATCCGTACGCCGGTCACGTCGGCGGAAAGCGGCGCCGCCGGATCGGAGCTCCTCCGCACGCCGCTGGCGGCCAGGGCGCGGCCGTCACCGAGCACCTGGAAGTCCACCGAGCCGGACTGGCCCACCTCGTCGTCGATGCCGACCTGGGCGGCGAAGCCGGTGCACGCCCCGCCCAGCCAGACCGAGACCTCACCCGGGGCGTGCATGCCGAGGCCCTTGGCATAGACCGTGCCGCGGATGGTCAGCGGGTTGCCGTCGCCGCCCGCGGCCTCGCCGTTGGAGCGGTCCCGCTCGACCGGGCCGTACCCGTTGCTCTCGCTCAGGAACGGCAGGTCGCTGACCGCCGGGGTGCCGGCCGGATCGGCCGGCGGGACGAGCGCCCGGACCGCCTCCTCGACGTGGACCGGCCGCTTGCCCGGGCTGCCGGGCGAACCGGGGTCGCCGGCGAACGTGAAGTCCGCGGCCACCGGGAGGTCGACCCGGCCGGTGGCGACGCCGGGTCCCGCGGTGAGCGTCCATGAGCCGCGCAGCGAGTCGCCGCCGCGCATGCTGCCGTCGGTCACCGCGCCTCCGGTCACCGTCCAGCCCTCCGGCGCCCGCGGCGCCAGCTTCACGCCGGTGATCGGGCCGCCGACCGGAAGCGAGAACACCGCCTCGACCGTCACCGACCCTCCAGGATGGACGTCGGTGGACGCCGGATCGAGGGAGAGTGTCGTCGCCGGGACCCGGCGGACCGGCCGGTCGCAGGTCGCCGCGCCGGTGTACGCACACAGCACCGTGACGAACCCGCCGTTCGCCGCCTCGGGCACGGCCAGGGTGTCGCCCCGCCGCACGATCCGGCTCTCGCGTACGAGGCCGTGGTCGCCGTCGCGCAGGGTCTCCGCGAGGTAGCGTCCGCCGCCGAGGAAGTCGAGCGGTGCGGAGACGGTGTGCGCGGGGATGGCGGAGATGCCGCCGACGTACCAGCGGTCGTCGCTGCGCCGGGCGACCACGGTCTCGCGCGCGGGCGCACCGGACAGCAGGCGGGTCTCGTCCCACGCGGTCGGCAATTGGCTGAGCGTCCGTAGTGCCTCGGGGTGGGCCTCGTACGTCTCCGGCTTGTCGGCGAGGTGGGTCCAGCCGGACTCGTACACCAGCGCCAGCGCCACCTCGTGGGCGTCCGTGGTGTCGCGGTCGGTGACAGCCCACGTCACCGGCGTGTAGTCCATGCCGCCGACCACGTTGCGGGTGTACGGGAACATCGTGTTCGTCGCCGCGCGGGTGCGGAACTGCTCGGCACCGCGGATCGCCTCGAGCGTCATCACGTGCGGCCACGTGCGCTGGATGCCCCGCGGGATCGTGGCGCCGTGAAAGTTGATCATCAAGTGCTGCGCCGCGGTGGCGGTGAGGATGTCGTCGTACCACTGGAAGCGGGCCCGGCTGTCGGAATCCATGAAGTCGACCTTGATGCCGGCGACGCCCCAGGAGCGGAACTGCGGCAGGCGTGCGTCCCGTTCCTGCTCGGTGTCCAGGTCGGTCCAATGCAGCCAGAGCAGCACGTCGACGCCGCGGGCTCGGGCGTAGCGCACCACCTCGGGCACCCATTCGGCGCTCCAGCCCTCGTCGATGAGCACGTAGGGCCAGCCGTTGCGCGCCGCGAAGTCGACGTACTGCTTCTGGCGTACGGGATCGGCCGGGCTGCTGTGCTCCGAGAGCCAGGACCAGGCGACCATGCCGGGGCGGACCCAGGAGGTGTCGGCGAGTTTCGACGGCGGGGCCAGGTCGTCCATGAGCATCGACCCGGTCACCGTCGCCAGGTCGCCGACGATCGCGACCCGCCACGGCGTCGCCAGCCGTCCGGTCGCGCTGATGCGCGGGTCGGCCAGTTCGATACGGTACGCCCCGGAGCCGGCGTCATGGGTCAGCCGCGCACCGGCGTACCGCCCGTCCACGTCGGACTCGGTGAGCAGGGTGTAGTCCGAGCCCACCCGGAACAGCGACGGAAACCCGTAGTCACCCGTGGCGGCGGCCGCGGCAGTCGTCTGGACGCGGACGTCCTCATAGTTCGGCGTGTACGGCAGCAGCCACGCGGGCGCGTCGGCGGGCAGCGTCCACGACGACGCCTCCCCGGTCACCGTCCCGCCGTTCGGCAGCACATAGCGGTACGCCGCACCCTCCGCCGAGACCCGCACCACCACGTCCAGTCGCGCCCCGCCGCTGCCGGTGAAGGCGAAGGTGGACTCGCTCAGGGTCACGTCCCGGACGAGCTGCTTGCCGGTGGTGCGCGTATAGCGCTCGCGCACCCTCCGGTCGGAGCGCGAGGCGAAGCTCAGGCCGGTGGTCAGGTCGGCCTCGGCCGTGGCGAGGCCGACCGGTGCGGGGGCCAGCACGGTGGCGCCCCGCCGGTCGACGCCGAAGCCGAGCCGGCCGGTGTCGTCGAGGGTGAGCCGGGCGGACACGTCGCCGCCCGGCCCGCTCACGGTCCAATCGGTCGCGGCCTGTGCCGGGGCGGGCACGGCCGGCGGGGTCGCGGTAAGCACAAGACCGAACACAAAGGACAACGTCCGCATGAGTTCAGACTATATCCAACTTCATCTATTTCTGGGGGAGGAGCCGCTCCGGGCGGTTCTCGGCCGTCACGCCGTTACGGGTACGCGGCGCCGCGGACGTGGGCGTCAGCGTGGCGGGGCCGGCGACGGGCAGGACCAGCGTGCTGCGGGCCAGGTCGACCTCGACGGTCGCGCCCGTGTTCGCGGCCTCGGTGTACTCGGGGTCGCTCTGGGTCAGGACCAGTCCCAGGGTGTGGCCCGCCGGGACGGTGGCGTCATAGGCGCTGACCGGCACCGTGATCGGATACCACCGCCCTGGGCGCAGCGGCGTGGTGAACCGCAGCGACACGTGGTGGGCGGCGTCCTGCCAGCCGCGGGTCAGCACGGCGTGGTCCGTCGTGGCCACCCGCTCGGCGACGTCGAAGTAGCAGGCGTCATCGGCGGCGGTCGACTCGCCCCAGCACGACTCGGTCGTCAGCGTCCGTACGCCCTCGCCCTGGTCGTACTGCACCCGGTTCGCCGTGCCGTAGTCGACCAGCCGCGCGGTGAGCTGCGTCGTCGGGCGGTCCACGCGGACGCGCAGGTGCACCGACGGCGAGCCGGAGATGCGCAGGGGAGCGGTGAGCGGCCCGTACAGGAAAGCGAGCCGGCCCGGCATCTGCGCACCCGGATCGGCCACCGCCTGGTCCTCGGGCAGCCCGGCGTCGGTGTACGAGGCGACCCCGGTGCCGAGGCGTGCCGCGACCGGCCGGGTGCCGGGCAACGGCCAGTCGCGGGCGTCGGTGAAGACGCCCGGCGCGGTCTCGATCGTGGCGCGAGGCGCCCGGTCGACGCCGTTGTGCAGGCCCTGGAGCCAGCGGTCGAACCACTGGTGCAGGGTGTCCACCCAGGCGTCGCGCCGCACGTCGAACGGGTCGACGTGGCCGGTCCGGTGCAGCCAGATCTTGCGCGGCACGCCGCGCTTCGCGAGCTCGTCCCACCACTTCGCGAACTGCGGCGTGGTGACGTTCAGGTCGTTGACGCCGTGCACGACGAAGACGCTGGCGTGCACCCGGGGCGCCGACGGGCGGTAGTCGCGCTCGCGCCAGAAGGCGTTGTAGTCGCCGGTCCCGTCCTCGCTGTCTGTCGCCAGCGACTCGGTGACCGCCGCGCACTGCGCGATCCGGTCGCTCACCACGGCCTGCAGGTACGGCGGGTAGCCGGAGGCGCGCAGGGTGCCGTTGAAGCGCATGTAGTCGTACCAGCTCGAGATCGCCGAGATCGGCACGACGGTCTCCAGGCCCTCGACGCCCGTGGCGGCCACGCCGTTGGCGATCGAGCCGTCCCACGACTTGCCGATCATTCCGACCTTGCCGGTGCTCCACGCCGTGGCCGACACCGGGGTGCCGTCGGCCGTGAAGCCGGGTGCCCGGCCGTTGAGCCAGTCGATCGCGGCCTTCGCGCCGGCCACCTCGTGCCGGCCGCCGACATCCTCGCAGCCGGTGGAGCGGTTGGTGCCGGTCAGATCCACCGCAGCGAAGGCGTACCCGCGCGGCACGAAGTAGTTGTCGTAGAAGAGCGGTTCCTTGCTGATCACGCCGTTCGCGTCGTACTCCTTCAGCTCGCTTTCGTTGCCGCGGCCGCAGCAGGAGTAGTAGGGCGAGGCGTCCATGACGACCGGTACCTTGACGCCGGGCCCGGTACGCGGGCGCACGAGGTCGACGGCCACCCGGTCGGGCACGCCGTCCTCGTCGGCGTCGTCGGGGGTCTGCACCCACACGCTCTCCCGGATCGCGGTGGCGTAGTCGTAGACGGGGACGGTCTCGCCGCCGCGCACGTACGGCCGGGCGGTGGGTGCGGCGTGGGCCGGCGCGGGCGCCGCCAGCACGGCGACGAGGGCGGCGAGCAGGGCTCGCGGTAGGGCAGTAGGCATACATGACATTCGATCGCATCGGGCCCAGGTGTGAAAGATCCTCGGCTCGGGTACGACGCGTCCGGGAAAAGCACAGGAGGTGCCCATGGGCGTGTTCGCGGCCGAGGGGCCCGGGCTCAGGCTCGATCTCGACGTATTCGACTACCTCATCCTCGTGATCTACTTCGCGACCGTCCTGGGCATCGGTTTCGCCGCGCGAAGAGCGATCAACACCAGCGCCGACTTCTTCCTCTCCGGCCGTTCGATGCCGGCCTGGGTCACCGGCCTGGCGTTCGTCTCCGCCAACCTGGGCGCCCTCGAGATCATCGGCATGGCGGCCAACGGCGCGCAGTACGGCCTGATGACCCTGCACTACTACTGGATCGGCGCCGTCCCGGCGATGGTCTTCCTCGGCATCGTGATGATGCCCTTCTACTACGGCTCCAAGGTGCGCAGCGTCCCCGAGTTCCTGAGGCTGCGGTTCAACCGCCCCACCCACCTGCTCAACGCGGTGATCTTCGCCGTCGCCCAGGTGCTCATCGCCGGCGTCAACCTGTACGCCCTCGCGCTCATCCTGGACGCGCTGCTCGGCTGGCCGCTCTGGGCCTCGATCGTCGTCGGCGCCGCGATCGTGCTGACCTACATCACGATCGGCGGCCTCTCCTCGGCGATCTACAACGAGGTGCTTCAGTTCTTCGTGATCATCGCGGGCCTGCTCCCGATCACCATCGTCGGCCTGGTGAAGGTCGGCGGCATCGACGGGCTCTTCGACGCGGTCCGCACCAGCGAGCTCGGCGACGCCGCCCTGCACGCCTGGCAGGGCACGGCCGGGTCGGACAACCCGCTCGGCGCCAACTGGATCGGCATCGTCTTCGGCCTGGGCTTCGTGCTGTCCTTCGGCTACTGGACGACGAACTTCGCCGAGGTGCAGCGCGCGCTCTCGGCCAAGGACATGAGCGCGGCCCGGCGTACGCCGATCATCGGCGCGTTCCCGAAGCTGGTCATCCCGATCATCACGGTGATCCCCGGCCTGATCGCCATCGTCACCGTCAAGGGGCTCGGGGCGAAGACAGGGGACCTGACGTACAACAACTCGATCCCGCTGCTGATGCGCGACCTGCTGCCCAACGGGGTGCTGGGCGTCGCGGTGACCGGCCTCGTGGCCTCGTTCATGGCGGGCATGGCGGCGAATGTCAGCGGCTTCAACACCGTCTTCACGTACGACCTCTGGCAGTCGTACGTGCGCAAGCACGAGTCGGACGACTACTACCTGCGGGTGGGCCGGATCGCGACGATCGCCGGCATCATCATCAGCATCGGCACCGCCTTCATCGCGGCCGGCTACGACAACATCATGAACTACATCCAGGCGCTGTTCTCCCTGATCAACGCCCCGCTGTTCGCCACCTTCATCGTCGGCATGTTCTGGAAGCGGATGTCGGCCTGGGCCGGCTTCTGGTCCCTGCTGCTGGGCACGTGCGCATCGCTGACGCTGTACCTGCTCTACCTGGCCGACGTCGTGACGTTCAACTCCGACCTCGAGGAGAGCTTCTGGGGTGCCGGCCTGGCCTTTGGCACTGCCGTGCTGGTCGCGGTCGTGGTCACGCTGGTCACCCGGCCGAAGCCCGAGAACGACCTGCGCGGCCTCGTCTACGGCCTGGCCGGCAGCTCCACCTCCGGCGAGGCGGTGCTCGCCGCCGACAAGGTCTGGTGGCGCAACCCGGCCCTGCTCGGCGGCATCGCCGTCGTCCTGGCCTTCCTGTTCTACATCCCGGTCTGGTGAGGGGGAGCGATGGCTGAGGAAAAGAACCGTCCCGACGACGAGCTGCTCACCCAGGGCGAGGACCTGGAGAAGCGGTCCGCCGCCGCGCGCCTGTTCGACGTCCGCCGGGTGATCGGTGGCCTGTTCGTGGTGTACGGCGTGATCGTGACCCTGCTCGGGATCTTCGACTCGGACACCGACATCGAGAAGGCCCAGGGCGTACGGATCAACCTCTGGATGGGGTTGTCCATGCTGGTGCTGGGCGGTTTGTTCCTGCTCTGGCAGTGGTGGCGCCCGACACAGGTGCCGGCCACCGACAACCCGAAGAGGCACGGAGAGTGACTGAACGGCAACCGTGATAGGTGTGCTGAGAGAGAAACCGGTGCGACACGGGTGCAGGTGGGTTGCACGCTGCCCCCGAACCTTCCGATGGTGGCACCGTGCTTCCGATACTCAGGGCATGGAACCCGTCGCCTCAGTGAGCCTGGCTACCGGAGCGCTACCACGCCCCGGTGGCTGGCAGATGCAGCTTCGCGTTGACTACGTGGTCAACAGGGTCATGCAGACGCATCGCGGCCAGTCCGAGGATGCGGTTGCGCAGGCCATCAACGATCAGCTCCGCAGTTTCGGCGTGGTGCCGAACGGGCGGCAGATCGCCCAGTACGCCCAGGTGATCAGCAGCCTGCCGATGCTGCCGCCGAACAATCATTGACGGCCTGCGGTTCCCCGTCCGTCCCCCTCACCGGGCGGGGAACCGCAGGATCCGGTCGTCGCCGTCGCGCACGTCCCCGCGTCCGTCGGTGTTCGACGTGGTGAGCCACAGCGCGCCGTCCGGCGCGACCGCCACGGTCCGTAGCCGCCCGTAGCGCCCGGACAGCTCCGCCTCCGGGTCGCCGCCGCCCAGCGGTACGGTCCACAGCCGCTCGCCGCGCAGCGCCGCCACGTAGAGCGTGTCGCCGGCGATCGCCGCCCCGGACGGCGAGGCCTCGTCGGTCGTCCAGGTCACCAGCGGGTTCACGTACCTGCTGTCGTTCCCCGTGCCCTCGACGTCCGGCCAGCCGTAGTTGCGGCCCGGCTCGATCTTGTTGACCTCGTCGAAGCGGTTCTGACCGAACTCGACCGCGTACATCGTCCTGTCGGGCGCCCACGCGAGGCCCTGCACGTTGCGGTGGCCCATGCTCCAGACCGGCGAGCCCTTGCGCGGGTTGCCCGGCGCCGGCTCGCCGTCCGGGGTGAGGCGGAGGATCTTGCCGTTCGTGTCGTCCGGGTTCTGCGCGGCGGAGCGGTCGCCGGCGTCGCCCGTGCCGGCGTACAGCATGCCGTCGGGGCCGAACGCGATCCGGCCGCCGTTGTGGATCCCGGCCTTGTCGATCCCGTCGAAGATCACCTCCGGGGCGGCCCGGCTGCCGAGCTTGAACCGTACGATCCGGTTGTCGTGCTCCGCGGTGTGGTACGCGTACACGTAATCGGTCTTCGCGAAGTCCTTCCCCACCGCCAGTCCGAGCAGGCCGCCCTCGCCGGCCGCGGAGACCCCGGGCACCCGGTAGGCCTCACGCGGCGCCCCGCCGCCCGGAGAGATCTGCAGGACGCGGGCGCTGTCCCGCTCGGCGACCAGCGCGCTGCCGTCGGGCAGGAAGGCGAGGCCCCACGGCGTCTCGATGCCGGTCGCCACCGTCTCCGGAGCGCCCAGGCCGGGCGTGCCCCCGGTCGGGGACGGTGCAACCGAGGCCGAAGACCGCGGAATGGTGGAAACACCGCCAGAACGCTCCTTCTCCGAGCATGCGGTAAGTAGGGCGACACTGACCGTTGCGGCTGCAATTCCCCAGCGTAGGGCGGAAGTCATGCTCTCAATCTGCCCGCGGCGCCTGTGAGAAAACTGAACGCGGTGCTTGACACCGTCCTGGCCTGCGGCGAAGGTCCACTCACGACCTTCCCATCCATGGAGGCCCTTCACCATGACACCTGCCCGCTGGGCGACCGCCTGCGCACTCTCCCTGGCAACCGCGGCCGCTGCGGCCCTGCCCGGGATCGCGCCGGCCGCCGCGGCTCCCTCCGGCGACACCCTCGGGGTGTACGTCGGCACTCTCGACGCCGCGCAGCTCGAACGACTGCGCTCCGTCGGCATCGACCACGACGAGAGCGCGGTGACCGCCGCCACGAACGGCAAGATCGCCGTTGAGACGATCCTCGGCCGGCGCCAGGCCGATCGGCTCGTCGCGGCCGGCGTACCCCTGACCCCGAAGCGCGCCACCGCCCGGATGCGGGCCGAGGCAGCCCAGGCGCCCACGGTCTTCCGGCCGTATGCGGCGCCGGGCGGCATCCGGGACGAACTGGCCGCCACGGCCGCGAGTCATCCGCGGCTGGCCAAGCTCGTCACGATCGGCAAGTCGCTCAAGGGCGTACCCATCCAGGCCGTGAAGGTGACCCGCGACGCGCGTGTCGTGCGGGACGGGCGCCGGCCCGCGGTGGTCTACATCGGTGGCCAGCACGCCCGGGAGTGGATCACCCCCGAGATGACCCGCCGGCTGCTGCACCACGTCCTCGACGGGTACGGCACCGACGCCACTATCACCAGGACGCTGGACACCACCGAGCTGTGGTTCGTGCCGGTCGCCAACCCCGACGGCTACGACTTCACCTTCACCGAGGGTCACCGCCTGTGGCGCAAGAACCTGCGCGACAACAACGGCGACGGCGAGATCGCCGTGGGCGACGGCGTGGACCTCAACCGCAACTTCGCGGAGAAGTGGGGCTACGACAACGAGGGCTCGTCGGCCGACCCGGCCAGCGAGACCTACCGCGGCACCGGCCCCAACTCCGAGCCGGAGACGAAGGCCCTGGACGCGCTCTTCCGGCGGGTCGGCTTCGAGTTCCTGGTCAACTACCACTCCGCCGCCGAGCTGCTGCTCTACGGCGTCGGGTGGCAGGTGAGCACGCCGAGCCCGGACGACCAGATCGCGGTCGCGATGGCCGGTGACGACGCCCACCCGGCGGTGCCCGGCTACGACCCGGACATCTCCGCCGAGCTGTACACCACCAACGGCGACACCGACTACCACGCCCAGGTGCGCACCGGCACGATCGGCTTCACTCCGGAGATGAGCACCTGCGAGACCATCTCGGGGTTGGACCCGGACGACCAGTGGGACCCGGCCGACTGCGAGAGCGGCTTCAACTTCCCGGACGACGAGAAGTTGATCCAGGACGAGTTCGCCAAGAACCTGCCGTTCGCGCTGTCGGTGGCCCGGTCCGCGAAGGATCCGGCCAACCCGGTGTCCTCCGTCGGCCGCAGCACGCCCGACCTGGCCGTCGACGCGTTCGACACCTCGTACGGCTCCCGCCAGCAGGTCGCCGTGACCGCCAAGCGCAGCCTGCGCGCCGTCACCCTGCACTACTCGATCAACGGCGGCCGCGGGCGTACGGTTCCCACCGCCGAGTGGCGGGGCGGCGAGCGCTACGGCGACGTCCTCGACAAGTACTTCGCCGAGCGCCGCGGCACCGTGCCCCGGGCCCGTCCCGGTGACAAGGTCAAGGTCTGGTTCACCGCCCGCAAGGGCGCGGCCCGGATTACCTCGGCGAACTTCACCTACACCGTCGCCGACAAGATCGGCGGGGACGTGCTGGTCCTCGCCGCCGAGGACGTCACCGGCGTCTCGCCCGCGACCACCGACGGCGCGACCAGCGCCCGGTATGCCGATGAGCACGTGGCCTCACTGAAGAAGGCGGGCTACTCGGCCGACGTCTATGACATCGACACCCACGGCCGCAAGGCGCCACACCCGCTGGGGGTGCTCTCGCACTACGACGCGGTGGTGTGGGAGACCGGCGACGACGTCATCCCGCGGGCGCCCGGCCAGCCGGCCGGCACGGTGGCCCGCTCGGCGCTCGAGACCGAACTCGCGGTGCGTGACTACCTCAACGAGGGTGGCAAGCTGCTGCTGGCCGGCAAGAACGCGGGCTACGCCCAGGCCGCCAACGGCTCGTACCGCTACCTGCCGGACGGGCCGGGGGAGTGCACCGACCCGCAGAACCCCGCTTGCCTGCAGCTCTTCAACGACTTCCAGCAGTACTGGCTGGGGGCGTACTCGTACGTCGACGAGGGCGGCACCGGGGCCGACGGCAAGCCGTACCCGGTGGCCGGCACGGCCGGCAAGTTCGACGGCTACACGGCCACCCCGGGGGCCGGTCACACCGCCGCGTTCCTGGCCACCTCGAGCTTCCTGCCGCCGGCGCAGTTCCCGCAGTTCGCCGACTCGGCCGCGCCGCTCGACTGGAAGCTGCCCGGCGCCGCGCCGTACGACCCGTACGACGGCGACTGGTACCTGTGGAGCGGCCGGGCGGACAGCTCGTACAAGCGGCTCACGAAGACGATCGACCTCACCGGGGCCCAGGCCGCGCGCCTGAAGTTCCGCACGTCGTTCGACGTCGAGGCCGACTGGGACTTCATGTTCGTCGAGGCGCACGTGGTGGGCACCGACGACTGGACGACCCTGCCGGACGCCAACGGGCTGACCACCACCGGCACCGGGGAGAGCTGCAAGTCCGAGATCGCCGGGCTGCACCCGTTCCTCGCCCATTACCAGGGCGCGGACTGCACCCCGGCTGGGACGACCGGCACGTGGAACGCCGCCACCGGCTCCAGCGGCGGGTGGAAGGAGTTCGACGCGGACCTGGCGGCGTACGCGGGCAAGCAGGTCGAGGTCTCGATCAGCTACATGTCGGACTGGAGCACCCAGGGCCTCGGTGTCTTCCTGGACGACGCCCGGGTCGAGATCGGCGGCACCGTGGCCCAGCGGACGTCGTTCGAGAGCGACCTCGGCGGCTGGACGGTGGCCGGCCCGCCGCCCGGCTCGGGGGTCAACAGCAGCGACTGGTCGCGCAGCCGGCTCGCTTTCGATTCGGGGGCGGCCGTGACCACCGACGACAGCGTGTACGTCGGCTTCGGCCTGGAGACGCTGACCTCGGCGGAGCGTGACGCGCTCATGAAGCGGGCGCTCAAGCACCTCGGAATTTAGTCCTTTCGGGGCGAATGTCCCCGATTGGTGGATTGCGCCGCGCGCTTCGTTTAGACATGAGGCGCGCGGCGCGCTGCCGTGCAGGGCGGAGATACGACGCGGTGCGAGCAACGACCCGGCCGATCCTGGCCGCGTTCCTGGCTGTCCTGACGGTGGTGACACCGGCCGCCGCGATCCCCGCCCAGGCCGCCCGCGACCGGGGCATGGTGTGGAAGGCCTGCGCCGATGACCGGACCGCGCAGTGCACGACGCTGCGGGTGCCGGCCGACCGGACCGATCCGTACGGGCCCACGCTGAGCATCGCCGTCGCCCGCCGCCCGGCCGCCGACCCGAAGCACCGGATCGGCACGCTGGTGATCAACCCCGGGGGCCCCGGCGGCTCCGGCGTGGACTTCGCGCTGGACAGCGCCTATTTCTTCAGCGAGCAGCTTCGGCGCCGCTTCGACATCGTCGGCTTCGATCCGCGCGGCGTGTCCCGCAGCAACCCCGTCGTCTGCTCGGCGTCGCTGCTCGCCGCCGGGCCGTCCGTGCTCGTCGACAGCGCCCGCGCGTACGCCGCGACGGTCGCCTACAACCGCAGGCTCGCCGCCGACTGCGCCCGGCGCTCCGGCCCCGTCTTCGGCCACGCGGACACGATGAGCGTGGTGCAGGACATGGACAGCCTCCGCGCGGCCCTCGGCGAGGAGAAGATCAGCTTCTACGGCGCCTCCTACGGCACCCTCCTCGGCGCCCAGTACGCCGAGCGCTACCCCCAGCACGTCCGCGCCCTGGTCCTGGACAGCATCATGGACCACAGTGGCGGCACGGACGCCTTCCTCGGCGCGGAGACGAGCACGGCGCAGGACTCGTTCGACCAGTTCGTGGCCTGGTGCGCCCGCAGCTCCGACTGCGCCCTGCACGGCCGGGACGTCCGCAAGGTCTGGGCCGCCCTGCTCACCCGGGCGCGGCGCGGCACGCTGCGGGACCCGTTCGACCCGTCCTACCGGATGACGGTCTACGACCTGCTCGGCGTGGCGTTCGGCTCCTTCTACGACCCGCAGTGGCACTCGCTGGCCAGCTACCTGCGGGAGGCGGCGACGCCGTCCGGGCGCCGCGCCCGGGGGCCCGTCGCCGAGGTGGAGCACAGTTTCCCGGCCGTCTTCTGCGACGACTGGGCCCTGCCGGTGGGCGGCTGGACCGGCCTGCGGGACCGCCTCGCCGCGCTGGCCCGGGAGAACCCGCAGATGCCGGTGTCCCCGCTGGCGCTGGAGTCGGTCACCGGGTGCCTCGGCTGGCCGCTGCCGCCGGACAACGCGCAGCGGGTGCTCGCCCCCGCCCGGACCGGACCAGTGCTGCTGATCAACGCCCGGCACGATCCCGCGACGCCGTACGCCTGGGCCCGCACGGTGGCCGCCCAGCTCGGACCGCGGGCGACGCTGGTGACGTACGACGGGTGGGGGCACACCGTCTACGGCCGGAGCGACTGTGTCACCACGGCGGTGGATCGCTACCTGCTGACCGTACGGCCGCCCGCGGCCGGCACCTCCTGTCCGGGCGTCGAGCCCGCTGCCGGCGGCGTGGGCAGGCGCCCCGCCGGGCGGCGGGACCGGCGCGCCGCGGGGTATCGTTAGCCTGGCTAACTACCCCACCCCCGGGAGGAGGGCGCTCCTTGAGCCGTCGCGCGCCCAGGGCGTCCATCGACCCGGACACCGGCAAGTCGTGGCTCCGCCGCGCCTTGCCGCTGGTCAAGGCGCACAAGGCACTCCTGATCACCTCGCTGGTGCTCTCCTTCGCCGGCCTCGTCGTGCAGGTGCAGATCCCCAATCTCGTCCGGATCGGCATCGACGACGCGATCGTCGAACGCAGCGCGCAGCTCGCCACCTACGTCTGGTGGATCGTCGCCCTGGCCCTCGTCCAGGGCGTCGTCAACTACCTGGCCCGGCTCTACCTGCTGCGCACCGCCTACGAGCTCGAGTACGACCTGCGCAACGTCCTCTACGCGCACCTGGCCCGGATGCCGTTCGGCTTCTACGACCGGGTGCAGTCCGGCGAGCTGATGTCACGCTCGGGCTCCGACATCCGCGCGGTGCAGATGTACCTCTCGTTCGGCCCGTCGATCCTCGTCCAGTGCCTGATCGCGGTGGTCGCCTTCGGCCTGATGCTCTCGATCAACGTGCCGCTCGCCGTCGTCGCCATGGCCACCATGCCGGTCATCGGGTTCCTGGGCGTGGGCATGCGCAAGGCGATCTTCCCGGTGTCGTGGCTGATCCAGGCCCGGCTGGCCCGGCTCGCCACCGTGGTCGACGAGAACATCCAGGGCGTACGCATCGTCAAGGCGTTCGCCGCCGAGGGACGCCAGCTGCGGACGCTCGCCGAGGCCGCCGATCGGGTGCGGTGGGCGTACCTGCAGGACGCCCGGATCCGCAGCCGGTGGACGCCGGTGCTGGACAACCTGCCCCGGCTCGGTCTCGCCCTGGTGCTGCTGGTCGGCGGGCTGATGGTGATCGACGGCCGGACGACCGTGGGCACCATCGTCGCGTTCAACTCGTACGTCCTCATGCTCCAGCCGCCGTTCCGCCTGCTCGGCATGATGATCATGCTGGGTCAGCGGGCGTCGGCCTCGGCCCGGCGCATCTACGAGATCCTGGACACCCCCAGCGAGGTGGTGGAGGCCCCCGACCCCGTCGACGCCTCGCTGCACGGCGACGTGCGCTTCGAGGACGTACGGTTCTCGTACCCGAACGGCACCGTCGCCCTCGACGGCCTGAACCTGCGCATCCGGCCGGGTGAGACGGTCGCGGTCGTCGGCGCGACCGGCAGCGGCAAGTCGACGCTGGGCCGGCTGATCGCCCGCTTCTACGACGTGACCGGCGGCCGCGTGACGATCGACGGCCACGACGTCCGCGCACTGCGCCTGTCCGGCCTGCGCGACCAGGTCGGCATCGTGCCCGACGAGCCGTTCCTCTTCTCGCTCTCCCTGCACGACAACATCGCGTACGGCCGGCCGGAGGCGAGCCGGGCCGAGGTCGAACGGGCGGCCCGGGCGGCCGGCGCGGACGAGTTCGTCCGGGCCCTGCCCGACGGCTACGACACGGTGGTGGGTGAGCGCGGCTACACGCTGTCGGGCGGGCAGCGCCAGCGCATCGCGATCGCCCGCGCCCTGCTGGTGAACCCGCCGGTGCTGGTCCTCGACGACGCCACCAGCGCGATCGACGTCACGGTCGAGAAGCGCATCCACGAGTCCCTGCGCGATCGGATGCGCGGCCGCACCACCCTGATCGTCGCCCACCGGCTCTCCACGATCGGCCTGGCCGACCGGGTGATCCTCCTCGAGGCCGGCCGGGTCGTGGCCGACGGCACCCACACCGCCCTGCTGGCCACCGAGCCGCGCTACGCCCGGGTCCTCGCTTCGTCGCAAGATCTGCCGGAGGTGGCCGTATGAGCATGTTCGGCGGCGGGTTCGGTGGGTTCAACACGGGTGGGCGGCCCTCGGTCGGGGCCGCCGGGCGCAAGGGCAACGGCCTGCCCTTCGCCGGCATCCCCGACGACCTCGCCGACGGGGTCGCCACGCTGGAAGGCCGCGAACCCGACCACGGCGACCCGCAGGCGTCCTACGACCCGGTGGCCGACCGCGGTAGGCGGGTCACGCTCGGCCGCCTCCTCACCGGGCGCCCGGCTCTGCTCGCCGCCGCCACGGCCGCCGTGCTGGTGGAGACGCTCCTGCTGCAGGCCGGCCCGTACCTGGTCCAGGTCGGCATCGACCACGGGATCGCCGACCGCGACCTGCACGTCCTGATCGGAGCGACCGCCGCCTTCGTCGCGGCGGTGCTGCTGACCGGGGTGGCCACCGCGGCCCGGATGCGCCAGACCGGCCGGATGGCCGCGTACGCCACCCGCGACCTGCGGATCCGGCTCTTCGCGCACCTGCAGCGCATGTCGCTGGACTACTACACGCGCGAGAAGGCCGGGGTCACCATGACCCGGATGACCTCGGACGTCGAGGCGCTGCAGAGCCTGCTCGCCGACGGCTTCGCCCAGTTCGGCATCCAGGCGCTGACCATGGTCGTCGTCACCGGCCTGCTGTTCCACTACAACGCCGGGCTGGCCCTCATCACGCTGCTGCTGGTCGTACCGCCGCTGACCGCCGCCTCGCTGTGGTTCCGGCGGGCGGCCGACCGCGGGTACAACCGGCAGCGCGACACCATCGCGGCCATGTTCGCCGACCTCGCCGAGAGCCTGAACGGCGCCCGCGTGGTCACCGCGCACAACCGCCAGGAGCGCAACATCGTCGCGCACCGCGAGGTCGTCGGCGACTATCGCGACGCGAACGACTTCACCGGCCGGATCAACGCGGTCTACGGCCCCGGCACCTCGGTGATCGGCCTGATCGGGATGGCCGCGCTACTGCTCGTCGGCGGCCGCATGGTGCTGCGCGGCACGCTGAGCATCGGCGAGCTGACCGCCTTCGTGCTCTACCTCAACTCCTTCTTCCAGCCGGTGCAGCAGCTGGTCCAGCTCTACACGCAGTACCAGCAGGGACGGGCGGCGGTGAGCAAGATCAACGGCCTGCTCGCCACCGAGTCGTCGGTCCGGGAGGCCCGGGACGCGCGGCCGCTCCCGCCGGTCCGGGGCGAGATCGTCTTCGCCGGCGTCAGCTTCGGCTACCTCCCGGACCGCCCGGTGCTGGAGCACGTCGACCTGACCATCCGCCCGGGGGAGACCGTCGCCTGCGTGGGGCCGACCGGCGCCGGCAAGTCGACCCTCGCGAAGCTCGTCACGCGCCTGTACGACCCCACCGCCGGACGCATCCTCATCGACGGCCACGACCTGCGCGACGTCACGCTCGCCTCGCTGCGCCGGCAGATCGGCGTGGTACCGCAGGAACCGTTCCTCTTCGCCGGGACGCTGCGCGACAACATCGCCTTCGCCCGCCCGGACGCCACCGACGCCGAGGTCCGGGCGGCGGTGGACGCGGTCGGCCTGACCGACCTCGTGGACCGCTCGCCGGAGGGCCTCGAGACCTCGCTGCACGAGCGCGGCCAGTCGGTGTCCTCGGGGGAGCGGCAGCTGCTCGCCCTGGCCCGGGCGTTCCTCGCCGAACCGCGGGTGGTCGTGCTGGACGAGGCCACCTCCAGCCTGGACCTGCGCAGCGAGCTGCGGGTCGAGGCGGCCCTGGACCGGCTGCTGCAGGGCCGCACCGCGATCCTCGTCGCGCACCGTCTGTCGACCGCCCGCCGCGCCGACCGGATCATCGTCGTGGACGACCACGGCATCGTGGAGTCGGGCTCACACGACGAGCTGGTGGCGGCCGGGGGCCGGTACGCCGTCATGTACCGGACCTGGGCGAGCCACGGCGTCGCCGATCACACAACGTGAGAAGCGTGTCCCGGGTTGTGCATGGTCGCCGGTGCAGGTAGGCAGAGGGGGACTGTCCACACTCTCTCGATCGCGCCGGAGGCACGATGCGGTTCACTCTCGCGCTCGCCACCACCGCCACTCTCGCCCTGACATCGGTCACCCTGGCGCCCACTGCCGCGAACGCCCACACCCACAACGGCGGACCCACCGCGGTGGGCTTCGGCGGAGCGGTCTCCACCGTCGACGCCACCGCCACCGCCGTCGGCCTGGACGTCCTGCGCCGCGGCGGCAACGCCGTCGACGCCGCCGTGGCAGCGGCGGCCACCCTCGGAGTCACCGAACCGTTCTCGGCGGGCATCGGCGGCGGCGGCTTCTTCGTCTACTACGACGCGGAACGCGGCACCGTCAGCACCATCGACGGCCGCGAGTCCGGACCGGCCACGATGACCGAGGACATCTTCATCGACCCGGCCGACGGCAAGCCGTACGACTTCCAGGAGGCCCGGGTCAGCGGCCTGTCGGTCGGCACCCCCGGCACGCTGGCAACCTGGGAGGCCGCGGCCAGGAAATGGGGCACCCGCTCGCTGAGCAGCCTGCTGCTGCCGGCTGCCCGGGTCGCCGACAACGGCTTCACCGTCGACGCCACGTTCCACCAGCAGATCGCCGACAACGCCGCCGCCTTCGGCCAGTTCGACTCGACCCGGGAGCTCTACCTGCCCGGCGGAGCCCCGCCCGCGGTCGGCGCCGTCCAGCGCAATCCCGACCTCGCGGACACATACAGGCTGATCGCCAAGCGCGGCACCGGCGTCTTCTACCACGGCTCGGTCGGCGCCGACGTGGTCCGTACCGTCCAGCACCCGCCCGTCGCGGACGACCCGACGGGCACGTGGGCGTACCCGATCCGTCCCGGCGGCCTGACCCGCTCGGACCTGGCCGGCTACCAGGTGCGCTACCCGGCACCGACCCGCTCCGGCTACCGCGGCCTGACGGTCTACGGCATGTCCACCCCGTCCAGCGGCGGCACAGCCGTGGGCGAGGCCCTCAACATCCTCGAGAAGACCGACCTGTCGAAGGTCTCGACCACCCAGGCCCTCCACCAGTACGCGGAGTCGACGGCACTGACCTTCGCGGACCGCAACCGGTACGTGGGGGCGTACACCCCGCAGCCGGTGCTGGACAAGCTCATCAGCGACAGCTGGGCCACCCAGCGTGCCTGCCAGATCGACCCCGGCCACGCCCTGACCAAGCCGGTGCCGCCGGGCGACATCACCGCGACCGGCTGCACGCCGGCCCGGGTGGGCGGCCCGGTCGAACAGGGCCAGAGCACCACCAACCTGACCGTGGCCGACCGGTGGGGCAACATCGTCGAATACACCCTGACGATCGAACAGACCGGCGGCAACGCCATGGTCGTACCGGGCCGCGGGTTCCTGCTCAACAACGAGATGACGGACTTCAACTTCGCCCCGACGCAGGGCACGGCGCCGGACCCCAACCTGCCGGGCCCGGACAAGCGCCCCCGCAGCTCGATGTCCCCGACGATCGTCCTCAAGAACGACAAGCCGTTCCTGGCCCTGGGCTCCCCGGGCGGCGCGACGATCATCACCACGGTGCTGCAGGTGCTCATCAACCGGATCGACCTCGGCATGACCCTCCCGGAGGCGATGGCCGCACCCCGGGCATCGCAGCGCAACACCGCGGGCATCCAAGCCGAACCGGCATTCCACCAGCAGTACGGCCCGGGCCTGACGGCGCTCGGCCACACGTTCAGCGCCGACGTGCCGGAGCTGGGGGCGGCCACGGCGATCGAGTTCACCCGCCACGGCGGCCTGATCGCCACCGCCGAACCCGCCCGCCGCGGCGGCGGCTCGGCCGCGGTCGTCCGGCCGCGTCGCTGATCAGCGAACAGGGAGGGACGGGCCGCAGGGCCCGTCCCCCTTTGCGTCAGCCGATCGAACGCAGGGCGTCCCGGATCTCGTCGGCGGACGACTCGCCGGGAAACCGCCGGTGCAGCTCCACGTCCAGCTCCCCGGCGACCATCAGAAGCGACGGCAACGACTTGCGGCCCGCCCCCAACGCGCCGATCCCGGTCGCCACCGCCTGCTCCAGATCACCCGCTCGCGCGGCCACCGCGGCCAGCGTCAACCGGGCCTCCGCCATCCGCATCGGTGCCTTCTCGCCGTCCGGTCCGGCACCCAGGGCCAGGACCGTCCGGGCATGGTGGGCGGCCAGCTCGTCGTCCCCGGCCAACCGGTACGCGTCCATCGCGTAGAAGTCCCACTTGTCGGGGTCCACGACGAAGTGGTGATCCGGCCGGTCCGGTGCCGCCATCCGGTCCAGCAAGGTACGCCCCCGCGCCAGCGCATCCCGTACCGCTGCCACGTCACCCAGCCGGGCGAAGGCTTTCGCCTCCTGCCCGGCGAGCTGCACAGCCGCCGACCCGCCGGGAGCCGCAGACCGGCCGGCCTCCGCTGCCGTCAGGACGCCCCGACAGCGCGACTGGGTGAGCGCGAACCACGCCGCCATCTCGTGCGACCACGCCACGATCTCCGAATGCCCGGCCTCGTCACCCAGTTGCCGGGCCGCCACCCGCCTGGCCTCCGCCCCGGCCCGCATACCCATGTCGTACTCGACACAGCCGACCACCAGTGCCAACCATCCGGCCGCCACCAGCAGTTCCCGGTGCGCAGCAAGTCCGGTCGGCCGGTGCAGCAACCGCGCCACCTCGCGCATCCACCCGTGAGCCTCCACCCGAAGGCCGGCTGCCGGTTGCCTCGCGTACTGGCAGCACAGCTCGAACACCATGGCGTGCAGAGACTCCAGCGTCGCCGGTGCCGCGTCATCCGCCTGTACCCGGCGCAGCAACTCGGCCGTCTCCCACGGGCGTGCATCATCCGCGGCCACCGAGTCCAGGTGAGCAGCAGCCACGATGTCACCCCGCGCGCCCAGCACGTCGTCCAGCCGGCGCGCCAATTCCGACGTCGGCCGGCGCGCGCCGTTCTCGATCCGCGACAGGTGCCCCTTGTCGCAAGGAACCGCGGCGGCCAGATCCGCCAGCGACCGTCCGCGTTCCGTCCGCAGCGCGCGGACGCGTTGCCCGAATGCCGCCACGGCGACCTCCCCGGACCACCTGTTGCGGGAGTTGCCGATGCCGCCGAGGCAACCCGCAACCGCTTCCACCCGCCACCGTACCGGCCGAAGGTGGGACCTACGAGACACGGTCCGCGACCGCAACTCATCACAATGGGGTAGACCATGCGCTGGCCGACCTGGCTTGGCTGGACTGGGCGCCACTGCGCCACCGATCTCGCCGCCGCCGCTTCCGTCGAACGGGTCGCCGCCCGGTCGCTGTTCATCCCCCACGCAGACGTGCGAACCAGACACGCAACGGTTGACGACGCCGTGGCGGCCTTTGCGCTCATCGCAGGCACCCGGCATGTGCTGATGCTCTGGACCGAACTTTGATGCCGCCGCGCTTACGGGGTCAGCGCGATCGTCAGTGCGCCGGCCGCGACCATCACCGCCGCCCACAGCTTGTCCACGTTGAACCAGGCCCGCCGCAGGACGCTCAACCCCACGAACTCGTAGACCGCCACCGCGCACATCCCCATCACCGCGAACATGGCGCCCGTGTGCACCCCGGCCGCCAGCAACCCGGTCAAGGCACCGGACGGCGCCGCGGTCATGGCGTGCGCCATGTGCGCGCCTGCGGGAACCGGCGTCGTCGCGAGGACCGGGAGCAGCATCAACCCGGCCCCGTGCGCGGACGACATCAGGAACGACCAGCCCGCGAGCTGCCCCTGCGACAGCCGCATCCCCGCCCACCGGAAATGCCGCTGCGACAGCAGCCGCCACAGGCCGAAGCCGACCAGCACCACACCGCCCACGATCGCCACCATGTTGCCGGCGACCACGGACTCCGTTGCGGAGACCACGGCTGCCACGATCGCCACCGATGCCAGGTGGCCGGCGGCGATCGCGGGCAGGGACCTGAGCAGCACCGTACGGCTGCCTTCCTGCATGCCTCGCGCCACCGCGAAGAGCCAGCCCATCGCGGGGTTGAGGCCGTGGAAGGCGCCCAGTGCGGCCAGGGCGGCCAGCTGGCCGACGGTCACGGGAAACAGTACGAGTCGGACGAAGCGTCGCCACCCTGCAGGCGGGTCTGGTGCACCCGGAGTCCGCGGAAGTCGTCGCCGTGCGGGAAGAAGCGCTCGTCCAGCGTCATCCCGCCCGCCTCGGTGTCCACGTCGATCTTCGCCATCCAGGCGCCGACGCCGTCGGGGTAGAACTGGTCGTCCCAGGAGCCGTAGAGCGAGTTGGTCACGTACACCCGCTTGCCGTCGCGGGAGATCTCCACCATCTGCGGGCCGCCGGCGAGCCGTTCGGTGGGGGAGGCGGGGTGTGCCACCCGGCCCACGATGCCACCGAGGCGGATGGAGCCGGTCTCTCGCGGGTGGAACGGGTCGGAGACGTCGAACTGTTTGAGCTCGCCCGTAGCCCAGCAGGAGACGTAGAGGAAGCGGTCGTCGACGGACAGGTCGATGTCGGTGATCAGCGGGGGCACCGCGCCGAAGGGCTGCAGGGCCGGTGGCAGGTCGACGGCGTCCGCGGGTTCGGCAGGGATGTCGATGACCTTGGTGACGGCGAAATCTCCGCCGTCGCGGTGCCACACCCAGACCGATGCCGACAGGTCCTCGACGCTGGTGACCACGCCGACGAAGCCGTACTCCTTGCGGGGGTCGTGGGCGGGACGCAGCTCGAGCGGCATCTGGTACTGGTCGCCGAGGTCGACGCTCTGCACGAGGGTGCGCTTGGCGAGATCCCAGAAGTGGATGCGGTGGCCGTACTTGCGGCCGACCAGCAGCTCCGGGTTGATCCCGTCCTCGATCATCGACGGGGTGCCCCACTCGGACGACACCAGCACGTCGCGGGTCAGGTGCCACCAGAAGTCGTACGCGAAGTACTGGTCGCCGCGGTCCTGCTCCCACGGTCCGCGTACCTCGAAGGTGGTGTGGTCGAGGACCGCGATGCCGCCGGGACCCTCGGAGGAGCCGCCGCCGAGCGCGGACACGTAGATCCCGTCGGGTCCGCAGTGGATCGTGTGCGGGCGCGAGTAGCCCGCCTTGGCCGCGAGTTCCCCGGCCGGGATCTCCTTGACCAGGGTCGGATTGCGCGGGTCGTCCTTGGTGTCGAGCACGTAGAGCCGCGACGACCGCAGACCCGGGACGACCAGGTAGCGCCGTTCCACGTGCGGATGCGGCGCGGTCGGGCACAGTGCGCTGCTGCACGCGTTCCAGCCGAAATGATGGAGCTCGTCGCCGGTGTGCGGAAGATCGGTCCAACCCACCACCTTCCCGTACGCGTCGGAAGCGGGATCGGTGTCCAGCACGACGATGGCGTCGGGCCGGGTGGCGGAGCGGTCGAAGGCCGCGACGTACGCGAGCTGCTCGGCGGGCGCGGCCAGCGCGTCCCGCGGCGAGGCGTAGAAAGTGGGGTCGGGAGTCCAGCGCGTCATGCCGCCATCCTCGCCGCGCGGAGTGGCTGTGAACAGGGTCACAAGTGTCAACAGCCGGTCAACGGGTCTCCAGCGGCAGCCGGACGAGCACCGTCGTGCCCGGACCGTCGTGTTCGGTGAGCTGGATGGTGCCGTGGTGCCGCTGCACCACCGCGCGGCTCAGCGTCAGGCCCAGCCCGGAGCCGGGGATCGCGCGGTCGCGGGCGCGGCTCGTGCGGTACAGGCCGGTGAACATCTTCTCCCGTTCCTCCGGGGCGACGCCGATCCCGGTGTCCGAGACGGACAGCTCCGCGATTCCTCCGTCGGTCCGGAGGGCGACCGTGACCCGCCCGCCGTCCGGGCTGTACTTGACGGCGTTGCCCAGGAGGTTGTCGACCACCTGGCGCAGCCGCCGCCGGTCCCCGGGCGCCACCAGCCGGTCCGGGAGATCCTCCTCGATCACGAGCGGCTCGCCCTCGACCGCCTCGCGGGTGGCGGCCACCGACTCGCGGACCAACTCGGCGAGGTCGAGCGGCGCGAGCTGCACGGCCGCGTGGCCGGTGTCCAGGGCGGACAGTTCGAGCAGCTCGCCGATGATGTGCCGCAGCCTGGTGGTGTTGCGGTCGATGACCTCCAGCATCGCCGGCCCGTCCTCGACCAGCATCTTGGCGTCGGCCTCGCGCAGCAGCTCGGTGTACGCGCCGATCGAGGTCAGCGGCGTGCGCAGCTCGTGCCCGATCAGCGCGAGGTACTCGTCCCTGGTCCGGGCCAGCTGCCGCTGCAGATCCTCGACCATCCGCCGCTCGACGAACTGGCCGATGTGCGCGGCGATGCCTGACATCAGGGCGACGAGCTCGTCGTCCGGGCTTTCCGCGGAGTCGGCGAAGACGGTCAGCACGCCCAGCGGCTCCAGCCCGTGCCGTACGGGGATCGCCAGCGCGGCGTGCAGCTGCGACTCCCGCGCCGTCTCGGGGGAGATCAGGCTCTGCGGCCGCTCGACGTCGCGGATCCACAGCGGCTTGCCGGCCTGCCACGCGCGGCCGGCGAGCCCCGTCCCGTACGGCAGCTCGGCCGGCACCGCGATCTCCGCGGTCCATCCGGGCGCATGCCACTCGGCGGCCGACCGGACCACCCCGGCGGCGTCGTCGACCAGCCAGAGCTCGGCGTGCGTCCAGCCCAGCGTGCGGACGATCGCCTCCAGCACCCGCGGACCGGCGGCCTCCACGCTCGGCGCGTCGGCCAGCGCCGTGATGACGTTCAGCTCGCACGTGCGGAACCGCTCGGCCCGTTTGCGCCGGGTGACGTCCTGCACGGCCTGGACCGCCCCGACCGTACGCCCGTCCGGCCCGATGATCGGCTGCGCGTCGATGACGTAGTGGTGGGTCCGGCGTCCCCGCCCCGACAGCACGAGCTCGTGATCGCGCAGGTGTTCGCCGCGCAGGGCCCGGTACAGCGAGATGTCGCGGGGCTCGACCGGCTTGCCGTCGCGGTCGGTGAGCCCGGCGACGGCCCGGTCGTCGTCGAGCTCGTCCGGGATCCGGGCGGCCTCCCAGAGCTGCTGCATCCGGGCGTTGACCAGCACGATCCGCCCGTCCTCGTCGCACGCCGTGACCCCGTCGTGCAGGCTGTCGAGCACGGCGTCGAGGAAGCGCCGCTGCCGGTCCACCTCGTGGCGGGCCAGCTGCTCGGTGATGAGCGACTTACCCACCTGCGCGGCGTCGGCGACGACGGCCCGGTCGTCGTCGCTCCACTTCCGGGGCTTCGAGTCGAGCGCACAGCACACGCCGAGGATCGCCCCGTGCTCGTCGCGGATGGGCCGGCCCAGGTACGCGCCGGGCAGCCCGTGCAGCCGGAGGGGCGAGCCGGCCGGCACCCGCTCATCGGTGGTCAGATCGTCGACGGCCAACTCCTCGCCGGTCTCGACGACGATGCCGCCCAGCGTGTCCCCGATCGGGATGTCGATGAAGTCGTCCCGCGGCGCCGGGAGGCCGTACCCGCCGTAGAGCAGCAGCCGGTCACCGTCGCGGAAGTGCACCAGGGCGCAGGTCGAGTGCGCGGCGCGGGCGACCAGCGCGGCGACGTGGTCGGCGGCACCGCTGGTCAGGACACAGCGAGCCGGCACCGCGGGCCCCACACCGGCGCCGGACCCGGACGCGCCGGCCATCCATGGCGCCTGCATCCCGGCGCCGGCCGCCGTCGCGCTTCCGATCGTCGGAGGTCCTCCGGCAGCAGCATCAGGCCCCGAGCCCGGATGCCCGGGGGAGTCCTGGCCCGCCGGGCGGTCGAGGCCAAGATCGCTTCGTGGCATGCTCCGCCCTCCGCGTTCCAGCCTACGGGCGCGAAAGCGATAAAACCGGCAAATCAGCTCAGCGTCGCCGGTACACCAGGTCGAAGATCTCCCGCCCGTCCCGTACGCCCCGCTGCTCGAACTTCGTCACCGGACGATGCTCGGGGCGGGGCGCGTACCCGCCGTACACATCCTCCAGGCCGGAATCGGCCCGCAGCGCCGCCGCCATCGCCTCCGCATAGTGGGCCCAATCGGTGGCGCAGTGCAGCGTGCCCCCGGGGCGAAGCCGTTCGCGCAAGAGGGCGACGTGCGCCGGCTGGACGAGCCGCCGCTTGTGATGCCGAGCCTTCGGCCACGGATCGGGGAAGAAGGAGTGCACGGCGTCGAGGCTCCCCGCGGGCAGGCGCCGCACCAGCTCCATCGCGTCGCCGTGCGCAACCCGGACGTTCGTCAGCCCCCGCTCACCGGCGAGCGCCAGCAGGTTGCCGATGCCCGGCGTGTGCACCTCGACCCCGAGATAATCGCGGCCCGGATCCGCCGCGGCCATGGCCGCGGTCGCCTCGCCCATCCCGAACCCGATCTCCAGTACGCGCGGAGCATCCCGCCCGAACAGCTCCCGCAGGTCGAGCGGGGTCCGATCCCCGTCGACGACGGTGAGCCCGAGGCGCGGCCACAGCTCGGCGAAGGCGTCGGCGTGCCGGTTGCTCATCCGCCCCCGCCGGGGGTGAAAGGTCCGGATGGCCCGTTCGGTCGTGTCGCTCATCAGGCGCTCCACGATACGCACCCCGCCCGCCCGGCCCCGGACCGACGGAAGGGCCGGCCGCCCCGAGGCGTCCGGCCCTGCTTGCCCGAGTTTCAGCGGGTGGGCTGAACGCTCGGCTGCGAACCCTGGTGGAACGGCGTCCGCGCGCCGGTGGCCAGGTTGACGACCATCACCCAGGACCCGCCCTTGTACGTGCTGGTCGCCACCCCGCGGGCGTTGTCGACATAGGCCAGTTCCCGGTCCTGACCGGCACCGACGGTCCGCTTCGCGCCGGTCGCGACGTCGTACTCGACCACGTGCACCGGCAGGTCGTCGGCCGCGGTCTCACCCTTCTGGTACGCGGTCCACGCCAGCTTCGCCCCGTCGCGGCGCCAGGCCGGCACCACGGCGAAGCCGGAGTTCTGCCGGCTCCCGCCGCCGTACGCGTCGACGGTCTTCTCCCCGCCGGTGGCCAGCGTCCCCACGGTCAGGCAGGCGTCGTAGATCGACTCGCAGTCGCCGCCACGGAAAGCGACCTTCGTGCCATCGGGCGACCAGGCGACAGCGTCATCGGTACGCAGCCGCTCGTTGAGCGACCCGGTCTCGGCGGCCCGCGCGGCGGGCTCGGCGGGCAGCTCCTCCTCCCGGCAGTACGCGGGGAACACCACCGCGGGAACGGCACCGGCGACCGTCGCGGAGATCGTGTAGACCCCGGGCCCACCCGAGCAGGACAGCGAGGCGAAAGCGATCGACTTCCCGTCGGCGGACCACGAAGGCCCGGCGGCGGCCCGCGTCGTGAGCCGCCGCTTGGCGCTGCCGTCGGCCTTCATGGTCCACAGCTGACCACCCTTGAGCAGCGCGATCGACCTGCCGTCCGGCGCCCACCGCGGCCGCGACCATCCGCCGCCGGTGGTCAGCCGGGTCTCCGCGGTGCCCTTGCTCACGTACACATCCCCGCTGCGCACGTACGCGACCAGAGTCGCCGTGGTGGGCACCGCAGCGGCGGAGGCGGGCGCCGGCGCCGCCAGAACGACCCCGGCGACTCCCGCAGCCGCCACCAGAAGATTTCCCGAAACCCGCCCGACCACCGACATGACCTACGCCCCCCGACGTGTTGCCCCCGCTTACACCGGAGACATCGTCGCAACCGGGCTGCACCTAAGAAGTTCCCACACCGAAACCAGAAGATTTCCGGACCGTTCGGACGACCCGCTCCGCGCGATCGGTCCACGGGTCGCCACCGGCGCGGAGAAACGCCCCTGGAAGGTCCGGAGCATCCCGTGTGTCCGGGCGGCATCGGCCGGCTGGGCGGGATCGGACGGCGGAGACGAGGAACGAGGTCGGCGCTTGCTTCGGCGGGCCTGGCACCGGGGCGACACATGCGTGCCCGCCGGGCAGGGCGGTGCGGCAACCTCACCGCCTGCCTGCTTGCCCGGCGGGCAAGGCGAGCCCCGGCCCGCGTGCCCGGCGCCTCCGGCGGGGTCCCGCCCCGGGCGTCCGGGGCGGGACCCGTGAGGTCAGGCGGCCGTCGCGGCCCACATGGCCGTGAACGCCGCCGCCTCGCCGGCGAGCCAGCGTTCCACGTCGCCCGTTTTTGCCGCCGGGTCGAGGCGGTGGGTCGTGCCGCGGCGCAGGTCGACCAGGACCGGTTCGGCGTTCGGGAGGATCTGGTCCATGTGGCGGGCCATCAGGTGCAGGGTCGCGGTCAGCGCCTCGGGGGTCGGGGGGTCCTCGTCGAAGTGGAGGCGGACGGCTTCGCGGCGGTTGTCCGCGTACCGGAGTCCGAAGTGGGGGTTGATCTTCACGGCGAGCGGGCCGACCGAGGCGAGGGCCTCGCGGGTCTGGGCGAGGCTCACGTCCTCGGGGTCGCCCAGGGAGTGCAGGTAGGTCAGGGCGCCGGCGCTCACCGACTCGTAGAGCGGCTTCCAGCGGTCCTTCACCAGGTCGACGACGCCGGTCAGGTATGTGCCGCCGGTGCGGAACGCGATGTCCGCCTTGAGGGCCTTGACGAGTTGACTGTGCGGGTTGAAGCCGGTGCGGCGTTCGCGCTGGCGGCGCAGGCCGCCCACGAACGTCGCTTTCGCCGGGCCCGTGCGCGCGACGTAGCGCGTGAAGCCCAGCATGGTCGCATACGGCGGGACGGTAGGCACCGGACCGGACAAAACAGGCCCGGCAGTCGAAACAGGTCCGGTTGACAAAACAGGCCCAGTGGACAAAACAGGCATGGTCACGATGATCTCCCCGCAGCTCAGGCACCGTTTTCGTACATACATACTAATCGACGGGTACGACATTTCCAGCGCGAGTAGGTGCCAGGTCAGGCGGAACCCTGCGAGTGGTCATGCGAGCCGTCCGGAGTGCGCCGCGAGTTCGCTCCTGGGGACCGGCGGCCGGACGGGGTGGTCGCGGAAACCGGATGACATCATCGGCGGATGCCAACCACAGTGTCCGTCATCCGCGACGGCGGCGTCCGCGCGCGGTTATCGCGACGGTGATGCCATCGTCTACGACTGGGGCTTCACCTTGCAGGGGGTTGACCACGAGCAGCGCAGCTTCGTACTGCTCGACACCGGATTCCAGATCAACCAGCCGGTGATCTTCCCCGAGCAACAACGCGGCTGGTGGTACTGCGACCTCGTCCGAGTCATCGACGATGGTCACACCGTGCACGTCGATGACCATTGGATCGACGTCATAGTCGGGCCGCCCGACCATCCATACCGGGTGCTCGACCTCGACGAGTACGCCGACGCGATCGCCGCCGGTGACCTCGACGCTGCCACCGGCATCGACGGCCTGCGCCGCACGCAGATGTTTCTCGACCGGCACCTCAACCGTCGACACGACACTCGGCGTGACATCTGGCCCGACTTTCCTCCCCGCGCCATCGCCGCCCTGGCCGATCTTCCGCTCACCCCGCAGTGGGAGCACCTAAACAAGTAGCCCGCGAGGCGCCCCAGCCCCTCCAGCGCTGCGATCATCCGCAGCCTGGAACCAGACCTGAGTGCGCACCGGGGGGGACATGCGCGATCGAGAGCGAGCGATACTGGACCGATGGCATTGATCCGCTGTGACTTCTCTTCCGAGGCACTGGCGCTGTCCACCTCGATGACCGTCCTGCTCCCGCAGCAGGCGAGCACGCAGATCGGTCTCGAGGGCCGCGCCAACGACGCGGCCCCGCCGGTTCTTTATCTCCTGCACGGGTTGACCGACGACGACACCGCCTGGACTCGCTACACATCGATCGAGCGCTACGCGGCCGCCAAGGGCATCGCCGTGGTCATGCCCCAGGTGCACCGCAGCTTCTACGCCGACGAGCGGTACGGCGGCAAGTTCTGGACGTTCCTCTCCGAGGAGCTGCCGTCCGTGGTCTCGTCGTTCTTCCGCGTCTCGACCCGCCGCGAGGACACCTTCGTCGCGGGCCTGTCGATGGGCGGCTACGGCGCCTTCAAGTGGGCGTTGCGGCAGCCGGAGCGCTTCGCCGCCGCGGCCAGCCTCTCCGGGGCGCTGGATCTGGTCCACATGGCGGAAAAGGACGACCGGCCGCACATCGCCGAGCTGATCGGCCGGGTCTTCGGGGACCGCCCGGTCGCCGGCACCGATGACGATCTCGTGCACCTGCTCGAGACGAAAGACCCGAAAGACCGTGAGGTGCCCCGGCTCATGCTCCGGTGCGGCACCGAGGACCACCTCGTGGGGCACAACGAGCGTTTCGTCGCGGCCTGCCGACGGTACGGGGTCGACATCGACGCCGAGTTCGGTCCGGGCGAGCACGAGTGGGGCTACTGGGACACCCAGATCCAGGCGGTGCTGGACTGGCTGCCGCTCAAGAACTGACCTGAAGAACCAGTCGGTCAGGACTGGAGCGCGGACGCCATGCGGGCCTGCTCCTCGAGCACCTCGTTCATGCGGGCCTGCACCGCGTCCATCTGCCCGATCGTCTCGCTCGTCGTGTGGATGCCCGAGGAGACCGTACGCGCGCTGTTCTGGATCCCCGTGATCTGCTCGGACACCCGCTGCGTGGCCTCCGCGGTCTCCCGGGCCAGGTCCTTGACCTCCCCGGCGACCACCGCGAAGCCGCGGCCGACCTCGCCGGCCCGGGCGGCCTCGATGGTCGCGTTGAGGGCGAGCAGATTGGTCTGATCGGCGATGGACGAGATGATTTTGATGACGTCGCCGATGGCGGTCGACGCCTGGCCCAGCGCCTCCACCTCGTGCGTCATCTCGGAGGCGCGGGACACCGCGTCCTGGGCGACCCGGGTGGCGTCGTCGCTGGCCGCGCGCAGCCGTGACACCGTGTCCAGCAGCGAACGCGCGTTCTCCTCGGCCGTCGCGTTGCCGCGGACGATGTCGAGGCGCTGGGAGACCAGCTGGGCCACGTTGCGCAGCGCGGATGCCCGGGACTCCGACAGCTCGATGAACTCGGCCGTGAAGAAGTCCATGGTGCCGATGATCCGGCCGTGGCTGATGACCGGGAAGCAGACGCCGGAGCGGACGCCGGCCCGCTGCGCCGCCGGCGCGCGGACGCAGTCGGTCAGCTCGCCGATGTCACGGACGAACACCAGATCCCGGGTACGCCAGGCGCGCCCGGACAGTCCCACGCCCTCGGCGAAGGTGGCCGCCAGGGTGACCTTGCGGAACTCGTCGCCCGCCGAGCCGGACTCCACCTTGAAGCGGAGCACGCTGTCGGAGTCGTCGATCTCCCAGTACGACCCGTACGCCCAGTCGAAGGCGGTGCGCACCGAGTCCAGGGCGATCCGCAGCGTGGACGGTACGTCCTTCGCCTCGCCCAGCGCGGTGACCACACTGGTCACGGCGAGGCGGTCGGCGGCCACCTGGCGCAGCTCGGCCGCGGCGATCGCGGAATACCGGGCGCGCTCGGCGATGCGGGCGATGGACGCCCACTTCTCGGTGCGGGGCCCGTCGATGTACATGGGCTCGGCCGAGTAGTACTCGAGCACCGCGACGATCTCGCCGTCGCGCAGCACAGGCATGACGACCGCGGCCTCCATGCCGGCGTTCGCGGCTGCCTGACACCGCAGGCAGTCCTCGCATTCGGCCATGGCGCCGACGTAGACCGGTTGCCTGGTGCGGACCGCCCGGCCGACCAGGCCGACGTCCATGGGGACCGGCTTGCCGGCGATCACTGCCTCCAGGTCGGGCGTGATGGCCCCGATCTGGTACGCGACCTCGACCTGACCGGTGCCGGTGGGCCGCCACACAGCGCCGTAGCTGAAGTTGTGCGAGCTCACCGTGCTGTCCACGGTGACGCGCCAGGCGGTTGCCTCGTCGGTGACGCTCTCGAGGTCGAGGATCAGCTTCTCGAGGCTCTCGACGTCGCGCGGGACCGGGCGCAGCGACGGGGCTTGCACCGCCCGCGATCGGAACGAGACCACCCGACACTCCCGTCACTCGTCACGCCAGGTCTCCCCAATCATGAGGCAGTTCGGGGCCGGGTGTGGGGGATTGCCGGAACAGGAGCCGCCGGGCCGGCCGATCGCCGTGCGGGCGATCGGCCAGGCCCGCGAGGTCATTCGCTGTCGCGGGCCTGCTCGGCGAGGAAGCGTTCCAGCTCGGCGCCGAGTTCGTCGGCGCTGGGTAGTGCGCCGCTCTGCTCGGCGAGCAGGTTGCCCGCCCGGCCGCGCAGGAAGGCGTCGTACTGCGCCTCCAGGGACGTGACCAGGCGGCCGGCCTGCTCGTCGTCGGCGACCTGCTTGTCGATCTCGTCGCGGACCTCGGTGGCCGCCTCGTGCAGGGCCGCGGTGGGCAGCACCAGGCCGGTGGTGTTGGCCACCGACTCGACGAGCAGTTCGGCGGCCGCCGGGTAGGTGGTCTGGGCGAGGTAGTGCGGTACGTGCGCGGCGTAGCCCATGGCGTCGTGGCCGGCCTGGCCGAGGCGGAACTCGAGCAGGTTGCCGACGCTGGCCGGGACCTGCACCCGCTGCAGCCACGACTCCCGCTCGCCGAGCAGGCGCTGATCCGTGGCGTGCGCGGTGACGCTCACCGGACGGGTGTGCGGTACGGCCATCGGGATGGCGTTGAGGCCGACGGTCAGGCTGACGCCGAAGCGGTCGATCAGGGCGCGGACGGCCTCGATGAACCGTTCCCAGTGCAGGTCCGGCTCGGGGCCGGCGAGCAGCAGGAACGGGGTGCCGGTCAGGTCCTTCAGCAGGTGGAGCGCCAGGCTGGGCTGCTCGTAGCTCTCCCAGTGGTCCTCGACGAAGATCATCGGAGGACGGCGCGACCGGTAGTCGAGGAGCTGGTCGAGGTCGAACGTCGCCAGGACGCGCCCCTCGAACTGCTCCATCAGGTGTTCGCGGGCGAGCTGGATGGCTCTTCCCGCGTCGACGAACCCCGTGAGTGCCTGGACGAGTACCACACCGTCCAGCTCAGGCAGGTCGTCGGCCAACTCGTAGAGCCCGTGTGGGTCGAGCACGCTGCGGACCTCCTCATGTACGTCGCCCGTGGACCCACGGGCGACAGAGGAGCAACACCCGACCGCGACCATTCATTCCGGTCGTCAGACGCGGAACTGTGACACCAGCGACTGCAGCTCCTCGGCGAGCCGGGCGAGCTCGTCGGCGGTGCGCCGGGACTCGGTCACGCCGTCGTTGGTGTTCTGGGCGGCCTCCGCCACGCCGGAGATCGTCCGGGCGATCTCGGTCGAGCCGCCGGCCGCCTCGGCGACGCTGCGCCCGATCTCGCTGGTGGTGGCGGTCTGCTCCTCCACCGCCGACGCGATGGTGTCCGAGTACGCGTTGATCCGCTCGATGACCGCGGCGATCTCCCCGATGGCGTCCACGGCCGCCGACGTGTCGGTCTGGATGGCCTGGATCCGGTTGGAGATCTCCTCCGTCGCCTTCGCGGTCTCCTGCGCCAGGTCCTTGACCTCGCTGGCGACCACGGCGAAGCCCTTGCCGGCCTCGCCCGCACGGGCCGCCTCGATGGTGGCGTTCAGGGCCAGCAGGTTGGTCTGCTCGGCGATCGAGGTGATCACCTTGACGATGTTGCCGACCTCGGCCGACGAGACGCCGAGCTTGGCGACGGTGGTGTTCGCCGACTGGGCGACCTCGACAGCGCCGCGGGCCACGGCCGCGGCGTCGGCGGCGCTGCTGGCAATCTCCTTGATCGAGGCGGTCATCTCCTCGCTGGCGGCGGCGACCGTGTCGACGTTGCTGCTCACCGTCCCGGCGGCGGTCGACACCAGGTCGGCGCGGGAGCTGGTCTGTTCCGCGTTGACGGCGATGCGGCTGCTCACCTCGGCCATCTCCTGCGCGGAGCCGGCCAGCGTGTGGCTGCTGCCGGTGATGCTGGAGATCGTGCTGCGCAGGGTGGCCGTCGCCCGGTCGAGCTGATCCGCCATGCGGCCCACCTCGTCCTTCGACTCCATCCTGGCTGTACGCGTGAGGTCGCCGGCGGCGATGCTGTCGATGACCTGGGAGACGCTGCGCACCCGCGCCACGATGCTGCGGGCGATCGCCAGGCCCAGCAGGGTGGCCAGCGTCAGGCCCACGAGCAGGGTGATGATCACAAAGGTCCGGGCCGAGTTGTACGTCGACGCAGCCTCCGCGGCGCGAGCCCGGGCCGCCGCCTCCTCCTGCATCGCGAGCTGCTCGAGGTTGTACTTCGCCCGGAGGATGGCGGGCTGCACCTGGGTGTCGCGTACCTGCAGCGTGGCCTGGGCGTTCCCGGCGTCGGCGGCCTTGAGGTAGGCGTCACGCGCTTCGACGTATTTGGTCCACAGGAACAGCGTCTGATCCATCAGCTTCGGGTTGATCGTGGTGGCCCGGTAGGCGGCGCCGTCCTGGACGATCTGGGCGTCCATCTTCTTGATCGCCGCCGCGATGTCCGGCGACGGGGACTGGCCGTACGTGAGCACGTAGGCGTGGACCGTGCCGGTGTCCGAGCTGATCTTGTTGAGCTGCTTCGAGGCGGTGAAGCTCTGTTTGAACAGGTTCTCGCCCACCGACGCCATCTCGGCCAGGCGCGCGAGGGCGACGAGTCCCACTGCGGCCGCGACGATCGTCATGGCCGCCACGATGATCAGGATCTTCGTGTTCAGCGACCGGTTGCCGAGCCAGTTCCCGAGCGGGCTCCGGAAGGTGGGCAGGCGGAAGGACGGCGCTCTTCTGGCGGCAGACATTCGTGACGACCTCGTGGTAGCTCGAATGGGGACGCAGTCGTCCCCTTTCTCACTATCGGCTGCCGCCGGGTCCGCCGAGGTGATATCCCGGACTTCGCCCTCAGACCGGCAGCGGCCGGTATGTGGCCAGATGCTCGCTGACCTGGTCGGGGGAGAGCGGCCGGGAGAAGTGGTAACCCTGCGCGAAGCGGTAGCCGAGCCGGAAGAGCGTCTCCGCCTGCTCCGCGGTCTCCACACCCTCCGCGATCGCCTGCAGGTGCAGGCCGTTGGTGATCTGGATCATCGCGGTGGCGATGACGGCCTCCTCGGAGCGGCCGCCGATCCCGTCGACGAACGACTTGTCGACCTTCAGCGTGTCCGCCGGGCAGGTACGCAGCAGGCCCAGCGAGGAGTGGCCGGTGCCGAAGTCGTCCAGCGCGATCCGGACCCCGAGCGTGACCAGGTTCTGCAGCGTGTCCAGGGCGACGCCACCGTCGAAGACCGCGGTCTCGGTGACCTCGACGACCAGCTTCTCGGGGTCGAAGCCGGTGTCGGCCAGCGCCGCCCGTACGTCCGCGGCGAAGCCGGGCTCACGCAGCTGGCGGGCCGACACGTTGACGCCGATCTCGCCGGGCGCGGCCGCGCCGAAGCGCTCCTGCCAGTCGGCGGCCTGGCGCAGCGCGGTCCGCAGGATCCAGTCACCGAGCGGCACGATCAGCCCGGTGCGCTCGGCGATCGGGATGAACACGTCCGGGCCGATGAAGCCGCGCTCCGGGTGCTTCCAGCGGATCAGCGTCTCCAGCGACGTCCACTCGCCGCCGGGCAGCGCCACGATGGGCTGGTAGACCAGGGTGAAGTCGCCGTCGTCCAGGGCCCGGCGCAGGTCGGCGCCGAGCTGCGCGTCGGCCGCCTTGTCCTGCTCGAGCCGGGAATCGTAGACGGCGTGCCGGCCCTTGCCGCGCTCCTTGGCGGCGTACATGGCGAGGTCGGCGCGGCGCAGGAGCTCCTGCGGGCTGGCCTCGGGCCACATCTCGGCCAGGCCGATGCTGGCCTTGACCAGCAGGTCGTACCCGAGCGCGTGGACCGGGCGGGTCAGCGACTCGGCGATGCGGTCGAGGACCTCGGTCGCCTCGTCGCTGTGCAGGTCGCGCAGCAGCAGGCCGAACTCGTCGCCGCCGAGGCGGGCCACGACGTCGTCGGTGCGGACCGCTTCACGCAGCCGGTCGGCGACGACCACCAGCATGGCGTCGCCCACCGCGTGGCCCAGCCGGTCGTTGATCGCCTTGAAGTCGTCGAGGTCGATGAGCGCGAGGCTCAGCGTCTCGGCGCCCTCGCCGGTCCGGTCCAGCGCCTCCTGGGTCTTCTGCTCGAAGAGCGAGCGGTTGGCGAGGTCGGTCAGGGCGTCGTGGTTGGCGCGGTGGGTCAGCTGGGTCTGGTAGCGGTTGAGCTCCAGCAGGTTGGCGTCGACCCGGCGCAGCAGGCGCCCGTTCTCCGCGAGGGCGTTGATCTGGCGGGCCACCACGAGGGCCGTGAGCAGGACGGCGGCGAGGGCGACGGTCAGCACCACGGTGCCGGCCGCGCTGCCTACGGCCAGCAGCAAGCCGTCCGTGGCGGCGACCGCCAGGTAGGGCACCATGCTGAACGACCGCGGGCGCCGCGGCGGGACTTGCACGTGGGCGGCCCGGCGCTGCCGGTCCGCGGCGAAAGCGACGAAGAGCAGCGTGCCCGGGATGAAGATCGTCACGGCGCTCAGGCCCGCGTGCAGGTCGAAGATGTACTGGGAGAGGCCGGAGGTCGTCCCGCCGACCACTGCGGACCCGGTCAGCAGCCGCAACGCCCCCCGGTCGAGGCCGCCGAAGCCGGTGACCGTGACCTTGACGAAGGCGAGGGAGGCGATCAGCCCCAGGGCGGTCAGCATGAGCATCGGTGCGACCGTGGCGCTGCCGGCCTCCGGCGTGCCGAGCACCCGGATGGTGAAGTACCAGGAGAAGACACCGAGCGTCACGGTGACCGTGGCGGCGTCCAGGACGAACCGGACCATCACCCGGTCCCGGCGCTGGCGGGCCCCGATCGGCAGCCGCAGCAAGGTCCAGAGCAGTACCAGGAGCGCGACGCCGTACGCGATCGAGGTGGGCAGGTCGCGCTCCGGGTCGACCGCCTCGTGGTCGAGCACGAAGTGCCGGGCGTCGCCGATGACACCGAGCACAACGAAAGCGCAGACGATGGCGAGGGAGCGCCAGACGCGCGCGGCGACCCGGTCGAGTCCGGGAGCGGATGCGGTGCGCCAGCACGCCCAGCTCGGGATGGCGGTGCCGAGCACCGCGGGCAACCAACCCCAGATCACCTGGGTGCGCTGCTCGGCGTAGTTGACGGCGAACAGGACGATAGAGACCAGAAGGGCCGCGGCCGCCGTCAGCAGCATCGGAGTCGGCCGCAGCCGATCCACCTGCCGTTCGTCGACCGTCATGCGGCACTGCCTTCCTGCCGGGTCCGGGTGCTCCTGGGTGACTGATCGGTCGCACCGCGTGCGGCATGAGCAGAACGCGAGGCCGGGTCCCGTCACCGGACGGCTGCGCAGCGTGTTACATGTGCGCGAACTTGTCGTGCACGTGCATATGCAAGGCACAATGAAGCAGGTCTTCTTTCCTCCCCCTCGGAGCGATTTGGTGAGCGATCCCGCCGTACCCCCGTCACCACCCACGCCCGACGACGCCGGACCGCCCGGGTCCCTCTGGGCCCGGATGAAGGCCGACCCGCAGTACGCCCCCGAGCACCTGGCCCTCGAGGCGGTGCGCAGGCTCGGCCCGGAGGCGCGGCGCTGGGCCGACCGCGCCCGCGAGGACCAGCCCGGGATCGCCGCCGACGCCCTCGCCGACCAGGCCGTCAAGCGCTTCATGAACCACGCCCGGCTCTCCGGCGCGGTCTCCGGGGCCACCGGTCTGCCCGGTGCCGTGGTCGACGTCGGCGTGCTTGCCTGGACGCAGTCCCGCATGGTGCTGCACATCGCTGCGGCGTACGGCGCCGACCCCACCAGCCCCGATCGCGCCACCGATCTCCTGGTGCTGCAGAAGGTGCACAAGGTCGCCGAGAGCGCCCGGGTCGCGCTGGGCGTCGCCGCCGGCCGCGAGCGGGCCAGCCGGCTCTTCGCCGGCGCCGCCGACCGGCCGCTCAGCGGCGTGATGCTCAAGCTGGGCGTGAAGCTGGCGCAGATGGCCGGCGTACGCGCGGCGAAGCACATGTTCGCCAAGATCGTCCCCGGCGCCGCGGTGGTTCTCGGCACCTGGGTCAACTCGGCCGCTACCAAAGACCTCGCCCACCGCACCCGTGAGCTGTACGGCCGCTCCTAAAGTGGCCCTCCCCGCTGTCGATGTGTCCCGGGAGACGACCAGGTCCGACAGCACGAGGGGAGGAACGCATGAACCACAACCGACGCTGGCTGCTGCTCTTCGCGCCCCTCCTGCTGGCCGGCTGCGGCGGACTCGGCGGCTCCTCCACCACGGGCATCCCGACGCCCGCGGCAAGTACGGGCAACGGCAGCGGCTCCTGGCTGGTGGTCGCCCAGGGCAGCCCCACGCCCACGCCGAGGCCCAGCAGCGGCATCCCGCCGTACCCGATCCCCACCTCGACCGGTTTCCTGGCGACCGCGCCCACCCCCACGGGCTCGGCGACCCCGACCTGCGCGCCGGACACCGTGCACTTCTCCCGGATCGGTGCGCTGACCGTCGCGCCGGGCACCACGAGCGCCACGGCGACCTGGTACAACGTCGGCGGATACAACCTGGTGGAGTACCGGCTCACCGCGATCAGCCAGGACCTCCGGACGGGCAAGCAGCGGGACATCGGCTGGGTGTCGATCAGGCCCAAGCAGCAGTGCGGCCCGATGAGCGCCACGCTCACCAAGCTCGACCCCAAGACCGGCTACATCTTCTCGCTGGACGCGGTCGTGAGCCGGAGCAGCGGTGCGGGCACCCACGCCGGCACGCTCATGCGCTCGCCGGTCATCTACACCAGGTAGTCCGCCAGCTCCCGCTCCGGCCGGTAGCCCCGCGCGCGGGCCCGGCCGAGGTCCAGGACCATGCCGTCGGTGAGCTGGTCGACCGCGTAGCGGGTCAGCGACGGCGTGACCGAGGCCAGGCCGCGGACCAGACCCGCCGGAACGTGCCGGACCGGCACGCCCAGGATACGGGCCAGCACCTCGTCGCGCCGGTACGGCCGGGAGTCGGCGATGTTGTACGCCCCGCCCGGCCAGCTCAGCGCCGCGAGGCAGGCCGCCGCCAGGTTCTCCACCGCGGTCAGGCTCATCACGACGTCCGGTCCCGGCAGCCATGCCCGGCCGCCTCGGACCACTCGGCGCAGGCGGGGCAGCAAGTGCCGGTCGCCGTCGCCGTACACCGCCCGGGGCCGCAGCGCCACCGCGCCGGCCGCGAGCGCGAGTCGTTCCCCGGCGGCCTTGGTCCGGCCGTACGCGCTGCGCTGGCCCCCGACCGCATGCTCCTCGTCCACGGGCCCCGGATACGGGCCCGGGCGGTAGACGCTGGCGCTGCTCACCCACACGACGGGCCGGCCACGGGCGGCTTCGAGCAGCCGGGCCGTGCCGCCGACGTTCACCGCCCGGTACGCCGCCTCGGCCCGGCGTCCCGGATCGCCGACTGCCGCGGCCAGGTGCACGACGGCGTCGGCGCCCGCCAGGTCGGGAACCTCGCCGGCGGCGTCCCACCGGACGTACCCGCCCACCGGTCCCGGACGCCGGCCCAGGCACACCACGTCGTGCCCGGCCGCGGCGGCCAGCCGGGCGACGGCCGCACCGCAGAAGCCGGACGCCCCGGTCACCGCGAGCCTCACGACGCCCGCACCACCAGCGAGCGCCACGAGGGCAGCGCGGCGCCGCGGTCCACCCGGGCCCGGACGACGACCGGCCGGTACGGCGCCAGCATCCGCAGGACGTCGGCGAGCTGGGTCCGGGCCAGCCGGGCGCCGGGGCAGGCGTGCGTGCCGGCGCCGAACGCCAGCTGGGCGATCCGGGCGGGCACAGGCCGGGCGGGGTCGGGATCGAGCCGGTGCGCGTCCAGGGCGTGCCGGGCGACGAGCAGCATCCGGTCGCCGGCGCGCACCGGGCACCCGCCGGGCACCGGCAGCTCGCCCGCCTCGGCCGCCACCCGGGGCAGCAGCGGGGTGGGGGCGGTGACCCGCAGCAGCTCGTCGGCGAGCGCCGGGCGGTCCGCGTACGCCCACAACTGGGCGTCGCACGCCCAGGCCGCCGCCCGGGGCACGGCGGCGACGGTCGTGGTGACCGCGGCCACCGCCAGCATGGTCGCCAGCGCCGCGTGGTCGCCGCCGTCCGGTGCGAGCAGGGCGGACAGCCGCTCCGTGGCCTGCCGGGCCGCGCGGGCCGTGCCGGGACGGCGGACGCCCGGCAGGTGGGCGCGGGCGGCCGCCGCGGCCGCGGCGCGGGCCGCCGTGGCGAGCGTGACGCCGTCCACGTCGACCTCCAGCAACGCGGCGGCCGTCAGGCCTGCCATCTCGGCCGCCACCGGGACCAGATCGACGGTGGCGCCGTCGGCCAGCGGCTTGAGGCACCGGTTCAGCAGCCCGGTCCACGTCGGGCGGAGCCGGGACACCCCGGTCGCGCCGAGGGCCTCCGCGGTGTCCCGGCGGGCCCGGCGGTGGTCGTCGCCGTTCTGGTCGAACAGCAGGTCCCCGCCGGTGAGCCGGCCGGCCGCCCCGCCGGTGGTCCCGGCCGCGGTGCGGTCGAGCGGGATCCGGGTCAGGCCCGCGACGAAGGCCTCGCGGTCGTGCACGAGCACGGTGCGGCCCAGCCGTACGGCCGGGCGCCGGCGGGTGGCGGCGAGCAGGGCGAAGAGCAGGGGATGGCTGAGCAGGTAGACGCGGCGGTCGCGGGTGCGGGCCCTCATCGGACGTGCACCGCCTCCGCCTGGGGCCGGTAGCGGCGGTCCCAGTGCCACAGGAACGTGCGGCGCGCACCCCAGCCGCGCAACCGGCGCAGGCTGGTCTCGACCACCAGCTCCTCGGCCCGGACGATCCGCTCGCTGTGCCGGCGGGCCCGGTTCAGCAGGGTCACGTCCTCGGCGCCGTCCTCCAGCGCTTCCCGGGGCGTGCCACCGCACCGCTCGTACAGCTCCGCGGTGATGGCGAGGTTGTGGCCGTGGACCAGCACGAACGGGGCCCGGGCGGACGGCGAGCGGTGCTGCCACCGGCCGGCACGCGCGGCCAGGCGTACCACGGCCGGATAGATCCGGCGCTGGGCCCAGGTCGGGTTCTCGTCGCGGCGCGGGATGCTGCGGCCGCACACCAGATCGGCGCGGTCCAGCAGGGATCGGCCGGTAGCGACCCAGTCCGGGGCCGGCAGGCAGTCGGCGTCCGTACGCAACAGCTTCGTCGCGCCGTACCGGATCGCATGCCGGAATCCGGTGTCGGCCGCCGTGCCCGCGCCCGGGGTGGGTTCGGTGACGACCTCGACCTCGCCGGGGAAACCGGCCGCGACCGCCGCGGTGTCGTCGGTGGACGCGTTGTCCACGACGACCAGGGTGAAGTCCTGATCGGACTGGGCGGCCAGCGCGGCGAGCGTGCCGGGCAGCAGCCGGGACTCGTTGTAGGCGGGAACCACTACGGCCAGGTCCCTCACGAGGCCGCCGCCAGCCGGGCCGCCGCGGCACGATCGGGCTTGCGGGACCGCCCGGCGAGCGGTACGTCGGCGAGGATCACCGCGTCCGGCCGTGCGGCGCCCATCCTCATCAGCGGGGCGCGCAGGGCGGCCCGGACCGCATCGGGGGAGGACCCGGCGGCCGGCTGCACGACGGCGACCACGCGCTCGTCGCCGTCGCCGGCCGGCACGCCCACGAGCACCGCCAGTTCGACGCCCGGTACGTGCAGCGCGGGCTCGTACAGGCCGGGATAGATGTTCTCGGCGCCGCGCAGGATCATGTCCTTGCACCGGCCGCCGAGCACCACCCGGCCGTCGCGCGCCCGGCCGACGTCACCGGTGGCGATCCACTCCTGCGGCTCCTCGCCCAGGTAGCGGTCGGCGGCGTTCGGGCCGGCGAGCAGCAGCTGACCGTGGGCGTCCGTACGCGCCCGGACGCCCGGCAGGAGCTCGCCCACCAGGTCGCCGTCGCCCTCGTGACCAGCCTTGCCGGTAGCCTCGACGGCGGCCGCGGGGAAGACCTCGGTGAGGGCGTACACGCCCCAGGCCTCGTCCGCGCCGGCGCGCCGGACCCGGGCCAGCAGCTCCGCGCTGACCGGGGCGGAGCCACTGTAGACCCGGCCGGTGAAGCGGATGCCCGCGGCGAGCGCGGCGCGCAGCTGCGGCGGGGTCAGATACGTCGCCTGCGGCGCGAGCCGGGCGGCCTGCCGGGCCAGACGCGCCGGCCGGCTCGCGGGCAGGGCCACCGCGGCGCCGCCGGCCAGGGACGGGACGAGGACGAAGAACGTGCCGCCCAGCACCGGGCGGTCGGGGGCGGGGCGGACCAGGTCGTGGACCAGGCGCATGCCCGCGGTGACGCTCGCCCGGGTGTGCACCACCGCCCTCGGCATGCTGGTCGTACCGGAGGTGAAGACCACGACCGCGTCGCCCTCGCCGTCGTGCCCGCGGGGACGGGGGCCGGCGGCGGGCGGCAGGGTGGGGGCGCTGCCCGGCAGTCGCCGGCCGATGGTCACCGTCGGTGCGAGGGCGGCGAGGTCGGGCAGGGCCAGGTGGGCGCGGCGGGCGAGCGGGGCGGCCCAGCCGGCGACCGCCTGCGCGGCCGCATCCGCCAGGACCAGCCGCGGCCGGGCCAGGGCCAGCCGGGCGAGCAGCACGTCCGGGCCGGCGGTCGGGTCCAGCACCGCGACGCGCAGGCCCAAGTGGTACGCCGCCAGCAGGACGGCCAGCGATCGCGGCCCGGGGCGTACGGCCACCCCGACCGTGTCGCCGGCGACCAGCCCACGGGCGTGCAGGGCCGCGGCGTAGCCGGTGACGAGCCGGTGCAGGTCGCCACGGGTGGCCCGGATGACGACACGGCCGCCGCGCCGGGCACCGAGGACGGCGGGCCGCGGGTCGTCGTCGCGCAGGCTCGCGATGAGGTCGCCGAGCATCAGCGCGGATCCGCCGTCAGTTCGCCGCTGCCGCGGTCGAGGTACCACTTCGCGGTGCCGACGATCCCGTACGCGCTCAGCCGCCGGGTCGAGTTCTCCACGACCATGGCCCGGCTGTGCCGGATGGCCGGGGTGGTCCGGCGTACCCGGTTGAGAAAGGTCCGGTCTGTGGGGGAGGGGCGCCGGGGCATCCCGCCGCACGCCAGGTAGAGCTCCGCCGTGATCGCCATGTTGTTGCCCGCGTGCATCCGGTAGGGCGCCCGGTAGCCGGACTCGCGGTGCGCCGGCCGCAGCCGCCCGAACGTCGCCGCGACACCGACCAGCGTGCGGAAGAGCGCCCTTCCGGCCGGGCCGTGCTCGTCGCGGCGGGCGGTGATCCGGCCGCACATCAGCCCGGCGCCGCCGCGCAGCCCGGCCCGCGCCGCCGCCACCCAGCCCGGTCGGGGCAGGCAGTCGGCGTCCGTACGCGCCAGCAGCGTGGCCCCCTGCGCGACGGCGTGCCGGAACCCGGTGTCGACCGCGCAGCCGACCCCCTTCTCCGGCTCGACCAGCACGTGCACCGGGAACACGGCGGTGAACGACCGGGCGATGTCGGCGGTGCCGTCCGTGGAGCCGTTGTCCACCACGAGCAGCTCGAAGGCGGTGTCCGTCTGCGCCGCCAGCGCCTCGAGGGTCTGCCGGATCCGCGCTGCCTCGTTGAAAGCCGGCACGATCACCCACAACTCGGTCATGCGGAGACCTCCCAGACCATGGTCATCAGGCTGACCCCGCCGCCCAGCCCGACGAAGAGCACCCGGTCTCCGGGGGCGAGCCGGTCGCGGACCCGGGCGAGCTGCACGCCCAGCGTGGCGCTGGCGAGGTTGCCCAGCTCCGGCACGGTGATCTCGAGTTTGCCCGCGGGCACCCCGGCCACCTCGACGAACCTTTCCAGGTACGGCATCGTCACCTGGTGCACGAGCACCCTGGCGTAGTCGTCCCAGCCGAGCCCGGTGCGGTACGCGACCCGCTCGAGCAGGCCGAGACCGATCTTCTCGAAGACGCCGCGCAGCTTGTGCCCGTCGCCGGTGAAGTACGTGTGCTCGTCGCCGCGCGGGTGCCGGGAGCCGCCGCCGAAGATGCCGCCGACTGGCCAGTGCTCCGAGTGCGTCTCGCTGTCCACGTCCAGGATCCCGCCCGTGCGGACCGGCTCCACCAGCACCGCCGCCCCGGCGTCGCCGAAGGTGAACCCGGCGAAGGCCTTGCGGGCCTGCGCCATGTCCTCCAGCCGCGGCCGCATCGACCGGGTCGGCGTCTCCCCGGTGACCACCAGGGCCCGCCGGGCCCGGCCCGCCATGATCATCGAGCGGGCCAGGTCGATGCCGTTGAGGAAGCTGTTGCAGGCGTTCGTCACGTCGAGCGCGTGCGCCCGGCTGCCCAGCGCCGCCTGCACGACGTGGGCGGTGGCCGGCTCGACCATGTCGCGGGTCGCCGACGCGAACAACAGCAGGTCGATGTCGAGGGCGTCGAGGCCGGCGCGGTCGAGCACCGCCCGGCCGGCGCGTACGGCCAGGTCGGACGCGTACTCGTCGTCGGCGGCGACCCGGCGCCGGTCGATCCCGGTCGTCTGCGCGAACATGCCGGCCGGCAGCGGCAGCCCGCTCGCGGCGGCGACCTGATCCTGCAGATCGGCGGTGGTCACCTCCCGCTCGGGCAGCACGCTGGCCACCGCGGTGATGCCCACGCGGGGAACGGTCAAGGTCATGAGCGCCAGCCTTCAGCAGTACGGGGGTGCGCGGCGTGAGTAGAACGGCTCATTCTTCCTAGGCCCGGCGGCTGCGGACAGCCCTGCGCGCAGTGGGTGGCGCCACAGGCCGCGGCGCGCGGACTTCTCTAAGCTTCCCGCCATGGAACCCATCGTCGACACGGTCGTGATCGTGGCGATCTGCGTGCTCGGCGCGGCCCTGGCCCGGCGGCTCGGCTTCATCGCGCCGCTCGTGCTGCTGGTGGCCGGTCTCGGTCTGTCCTTCGTGCCCGGCATCCCCGAGGTGCACATCGAGCCCGAGCTGGTGCTGATCGGCATCCTGCCGCCGCTGCTCTACGTGGCCGCGCTGCAGACCAACCTCGTCGCCTTCCGCCGGGCGCTGCGGCCCATCCTGCTGCTCGCCGTCGGCCTGGTCATGTTCACCGCGTTCATCGTCGGATTCGTCGTGCACGCCCTGCTGCCCGATGTACCCCTGGCCGCCTGCATCGCTTTCGGCGCGGTCGTCGCGCCGCCCGACGCGGTGTCGGCAACGGCGATCGCCCGCCGCATCGGCCTGCCCCGGCGGGTGGTGGTCATCCTCGAGGGCGAGAGCCTCCTCAACGACGCCACCGCCCTGGTCATGGTGCGGATCGCGGCCGGTGCGCTGGGCGCGGCGGTCAGCTTCTGGACCATCACCGGGCAGATCGCGCTGAAAGCGGGCGTCGGCGTGCTGCTCGGCCTGGCGTTCGCCGTCGGGGCCGCCTGGCTGCACAAGCGGATCCTCGACCCGCTGCTCGACGACGCCGTCTCGCTGCTCACGCCGTTCGTCGTGGTGATCGTCGCCGAGAAGCTGCAGTCCTCCAGCGTGGTCGCGGTCGTGGTGGCCGGTCTCTACCTCGGCCACCGGATCCCGTACCTGCTCTCGCCCACCTCGCGGCTGCAGATGGACGCCGTCTGGCGGCTCATCATCTTCTTGCTCGAGGGCGTCGTGTTCCTGCTGGTCGGCCTGCAGCTGCGGGACCTGGTCAGCCACCTGGAGACCGACGTGGCGACCACCGTCCGGGTCACCGTGCTGGTCTTCCTCACCCTTGTGGCGGTCCGGTTCGTGTGGATGTACCCGGCGACCTACCTGGCCCGGCTCCTGCCCCGGATCCGGGCCCGCGAGGAGCGCCCACCCCCCGCGGTGCCGGCCGTCATCGCGTGGGCGGGTATGCGGGGCGTGGTGACGCTCGCCGCGGCGCTCACCCTGCCGCCCACGGCGAAGACGCGGGACCTGTTCGTATTCGTCGCCTTCGCGGTCATCGTGCTCACCCTGCTGATCCATGGCACCACGCTGCCGATGCTGGCCCGCCGGCTCGGAGTGGGCGAGGACACCAGCGCCGAGGACGCGCTGGCCGAGGCGAGCGTGCAGCATGCGGCGAGCCGGGCGGCCCTGGAGCGGCTGGAGGCGGCGGCGGACGGCGCGCCCCCCTCGGTGGTGGACCGGCTGCGTGCCCTCACCGACAGCCGCTCCAACAACGCCTGGGAACGGCTGGGCAGCCAGGTGCAGGAGACCCCCTCCGCCGCGTACGGCCGGCTGCGGCGCGAGATGATTACCGCCGAGCGGCACGTCTTCAAGATCGCCCGGAACGAGGGGCGCATCTCCGAAGAGGTGCTCAACCGCGCCCAGCGGGAGCTCGACCTCGAAGAGTCCCAGCTGAACCGGAGTGACGATTGACCTGCCAGCACCTCAAGGACGCTGCCGAGCCCACCCCGCTGTCGCCGTACGAGGCGGGCTGCCCGGAATGCGAGCACGACGGCCACCAGGACTGGGTCCACGTCCGGCTCTGCCTGGAGTGCGGGTACGTGGGCTGCTGCGACTCCTCGCCCCGGCGGCACATGTCCCGGCACCACGAGGAGACCGGGCACCCGGTGATGCGCTCGTACGAGCCGGGTGAGACGTGGAAGTGGTGCTACGTCGACGAGCTGCTCGGGGCCTGACGTGCGCACGCTGTTCGTGGGCGCCGGGGCGACCGGCGGCTACTTCGGCGGCCTGCTCGCCGAGGCCGGCCGGGACGTCACGTTCCTGGTCAGGCCCCGGCGCGGCGCCACGCTCGCCGAGCGTGGCCTGCGGATCCTGTCACCCGGCGACGAGCGGGTGATCCCGGTCCGCACGGTCACCGCCGATGCGCTCGACGGGCCGTACGACCTCATCGTCCTCGCCGTGAAGAGCTACGGGCTCGAGCAGGCCGTCGCCGACATCGGGCCCGCTGCCGGCCCAGAGACGGTGATCGTGCCGCTGCTCAACGGCATGCGCCACATCGACACACTGGTGGACACGTTCGGCGCCGAACGGGTCTACGGCGGCGTCTGCATGATCGCCGGCACGCTGACCGAGGAGGGCGACGTCGTCCGGCTGACCGGGCTGCAGCGACTCGCCTACGGCCCGCTGGACGGCGGCGGCGGCGACCGGCTCGCGGCGGTGACCGAGGCGCTGTCCGGGGCCGGGTTCGAGTCGCAGCCGTCGGCGCAGATCGTCCACGAGATGTGGGAGAAGTGGGTCTTCCTGGCAAGCCTCGGCGTCGTGACGACGCTGATGCGGGCCACGGTCGCCGACATCACCGCGGCGCCGGGCGGAGTCACCTTCGCCGGTGCCGTGGCCGAGGAGGCCATCGCCGTCGCGTCGGCCGCCGGTCACCCGCCGCGGGAGTCGGCCCAGGCATTCCTGCGCACGTCGATCACCGCGCGCGACGTCCCTATGACGTCGTCGATGTACCGGGACATGGTCGCCGGAGCCCCGGTCGAGGCCGACGCCATCGTCGGCGACCTGGTCGCGTTCGCGGAGCGGCACGGCGTCGCGGTGCCGCTGATCTCCGCGGCCTGGACCAACCTGTCGATCTACAGCGACAACCGTGCGGCTTGAAGTGTGCCGGCACCGTTGTGTCGCGGCTTTGAATCAACTCGGCGGCTATATGCGTTCGTAGACGAGAAACAAGATCCAGGCGCCCTGGAGGGCCACCAGTGCGGCGGGTCCGAACCAGCGGACCCGGGGGAGCAGGAGCCACCAGGTGACGCTCGGTACGGCGAGGCTCGCTACGACGCCGGCGCAGGCCAGCGCGAACCAGAATTCCCACGGACGATCAGAGAAGATGCCGCCGTCGTACTGCCACGACGCTTCGACGCTGCAGGCAGTGGCGAGGAACTCGCCAACCACCATCAGGATGACCGCGATGATCACCCGCACCACCAGCGGTATACGGGCAAGGCGGCCGCCGGCGGAACCTTCATCCGTCCTAGGCACTTTGTTCGCCTCTTTCGTTGTCGGTCCACCCTGTCAGCGGAATGAACGCGATCAGCGCTCTGCCGGTGCGGGATCAACCTGGCGAAGGTGGCGAAAAGGGGTCGCCGCCGCGATCGTTATTGCAGCACGCGAATCGTGTCGGCGAGATCAGGTCGGCTGATCCGAGAGCCCTTCCGCGACTTCTCGGGTTTCTGTGGGCGCATGTTCACTTCGGCGCTTGATTGGCCTGGCGGCTCGCATCCCGCGGACACACCGCCGGCCGCTCATAGTGAGGCGCATGGATGTCAAGGTGACTTGAGTTCAGGGGCCGTGCGATCGGCACCGAGGCGCTGCGGCAGTTCCTCGAGCGGGATCGGTTCCGTCCGCTCTACGCGGACACCGATGTGAGCAACACGGTGTCGATTCGCCTGCTTCGGCGCTGCGGCTCCGATTAGGAGACATGCGTGGTTCCCGCCGCGTGCAGGAGTTGTGCCGTGTACGGGTTGAGCTCGATCGGCGCGTCCTCGCCGACGACGACCGTGCCGCCGAGGTGGACCAGGTGACGCCCGAACGCGTAGTTCGGCTCGAACGCGAAGCTCATTCCCGGCACCAGTTCCAGGTCGGGCAGGAAGGTGGGGTGGTCGGGCACGCGCGGGTAGCCCTCGGTGCCGGGGATGCGGCTGAACAATCCACGTCCCTTGCCCACGGACAGGCCGGGGTTGAGCGAGTGGACCGCGATCAGGAACGGCCAGCCGTCGGCGGCATCGATCGGCTCGTGCATCGCGTCGACGAGGTCGCCGAAGGCCCGGCCCGGGCGCAGCGCTGCAAGGCCCGCGTCGTAGGCCGCCCGGGCGACCTGCGCAGCCCGGTGGAAGTCCTCGTGGATATCGCCGACGGCGATGGTGACCTGGTTCTGGGTGTGGCGTCCGCCGAAGTTGGCGAACACCTCGGCGTAGATGACGTCGCCGTCGGCGAGAACGCGGGGAGCTTGGGGGCGGTGGCCCCAGGCCGGCGGTCCCGCCGCGACCACGTCGGGTCCCGACCACAGGTGCATGGCCGCGGGCAGCGTTCCGTGGCCGTAGCCTTCGGCCATGCCCGCCGCGTACACCTGGCTTTCCGGCACGCCGGGAGCGGCCGTCGCCACCATGGCCTCGACCATGGCGTCACCGATTCTCGCCGACTGCCGCAGCGCGGCGAGTTCTTCCTGACCGAGCTGCAGGACGAGCCGGCCGAAGGCGAGGTCCACGGAACGGAACTCGGCCCGGGGCAGGCGGGTCAGGACGGTGTTCCAGAGCCTGTAGGGGATGATGCCCTCGGGGTGCCACGGCATGTGAGCTCCCAGGCCGACGACGCCGATGACCGCCTCGTCCAGCCCGGACTCGTGCAGCGCCTCGATGATCGTGCCGGAGCTGCGGGCGCCGCGCAGGTTCTCCGGGGCAATCCACATGGCTTCGCCCCGGCGGGAGGACTCCAGGTGGTCCATGATGTACATAGGGCCCGGCAGCAGTGAGATCGGTTCGCCGGTGCGGGGCAAGACGACCGTCGCGCCGGCCCGGCCGTTGGTGAACCAGGTGTCGTAGGCGACCGGGGCGGGGCCCGCATCTTCGTGCTCGCCGAAGACTAGCAGCGCGTCGAGGCCCTCGCGGGTCATGAAGGTCCTCGCCAGGTCCCACCGACGGTCGCGCTCGGCTATCGAGAAAACTGGTATCTCTGGGTCGGTCATGTGCTGAGGTGCTCCTTAAGCTCTATCGACTGTTCGACAGCAGACGGACCAGGATCTGCAGGCCCGTGCCGACCTCTGCCCAGCCAGTCTTGGACCGCAGCCGGCCGCTGGCATCGGCGTCGATCAGGCCGTGTGCGGTCGCGAAGATAAGAATGGCGAGGTTGTCGCTGGAGGCGGCGGGGAGAGCGCCGGCCGCCTGGCTGTCCTCGACGATGGCGGCGAAGACGCCGAGCGCCTCGTCCGCGGCGGTTGTCAGTGGGCCGCCTCGCACGGCGATGGCGGGACTGTTGAAGAGCAGCCGGTAGCGCGCGGGATGGTCCTGGCTGAAGCGGATCACGGTGTCGAGCGCGCCGAGCAGGCGCTGGTTCGGCTCCTTCTCCGACGTCCGGATTCGCTGCCAAGCCTCGGCAAGGGCCCGGAAGTCCGTGGTCGCGACGGCCGCCAGCAGGTCGTCGCGGCTGGCGAAGTGCTTGTAGGGGGCGTTGTGGGAGACGCCCGTCGCGGCGCCGACCCCGCGGAGGGTGACGGCGGCTTCCCCACCCTCGTCGAGCAGTTCGGCCGCGGCCGCGACAAGTCGCTCGGCGGTGTTCATCGCAGCAGCACCGGCTCTTCGTCGGCGGTTAGGCCGACGAGGTGCTTGGTGTCGTCCCACAGCTTTGCCGCGCGTTGCTCGTCGTAGGAAAGGCGCGCCGATCGCACCGCCGACAGGGTCCCGTCGTTCGCTTGGAGGTATTTGCCGGAGACGTCGGCGTAGTCCGGGTCGGCGACCAGCGCCGCCAGGGAGGCACCCGAGAATTGGGCATCGGAGGTGACGGCGCCTATGCGCTTCGTGACCCACTTCATGGCGGCGCTGGCGGAAAGCCACTGGACCGGCTTGGGCATGCCGCGCAGAAATCCGGTGTCGGGGACGGACCCCGGATCGAAGGCGATCGAGGATATGGAGCTGCCGGCCGTGCGGAGCCGGCGGTCCAGCTCGTAGGCGTACATCACCGTGCACAGCTTCGAGGTCGAGTAGCGCTTTCCCGCTGGCAGCGCCTTCGCGCCGCCCTTGCCGGTGGTGGCCAGCGCGACGGCGTCCGGCTCGACGACGGCGCCGACCAGTCGCCCGTCCAGGGAATCCGGATCGTGGGTACTGCTGGCGGTATACACCACCCGGCCGTTCTCGGACAGGTACGGCAGCAGAAGCTCCACGAGTAGGAAGTGCCCGAGGCAGTTCGTCGCGAAAGTCGTCTCGTACCCCTCGGGGCTGAAGGAGACGGCGCCGTCGAAGCGGCCTCCCGCGTTGCAGGCGATCGCGTCGAGCGAGGTGACCTCGCCGGAGCCGAGCAGCTGGCGCAGCTGCACAGCGGCCACCCGGACCGACGCGAGGGAAGACACATCGAGCGCCAGCGTGGTCACGCGTAGCCCGTGCGCCGCACGCAGTTCATCGGCGACCTCGCCCATCCGATCCGGACTGCGGCCCGCCAGAACGAGGTCGATCTTCTTGGCAGCGAGCACGCGGACCGCAGCAAGGCCGATGCCGGAATGGCCACCGGTGATCAGAACCGTGGACATCTTCACGTCCTTTCAGGTTGACAATGTCAACCTAGGCCACCAGGTTGACATTGTCAACCACTGGCCCGCCGGGTGGGGCCGTTGCGGGCCGGAGGATCCCTGAGTATTCCCACGAACAAGCGTGCGACTGCTCAGGTTTGTGTGGGCGTCGGGCGGCTCGCTGGGGTCCGAGACTGAGGGCGAGAACAGTGATCCGAACGGGACTCGCTGGTTAGACGGTAGGCCAAAGCCCCTTGATCTATCACGTCCTGCTCGTTGCGCAGCGTCGGTTCCCACCGCGCTGGCGGCTGGTCGCCGACGTCGGACCACGCCGGTCAACGGTGGTGGACCGATGGTGGTCTCTGTTCTGAGCTCAGTTGCAATGCCGTCAACTCCTCGGCAGTGCCGATGCCGGCACGGCGGTCGGGATTGTCGACGTAGCAGCGGATCGTGTCGGCCAGGAACGCAGTATCGATGTGCAGCCGACGCGCGTCCAGCCGGCGTCGACGCGGCGGCCTCCCTGCCGGTAGGGGCGTTTGCTGATACAGGACGAGAACCGCAGGGTTGTCCTTGCTGGGTCGCGGTGGGCCTCCGGGGGCCAGTTCGTCCCACCGCAGCCGGGTTCGGCGCCAGAGGCCGCGTAGCGTCATCCCGTCGGAGTCCAGGCTCAGGACCGGCGCACTGGGCGCCGCGAGCAGGATCAAACACAGCAGGGTGATGATGATGATAGCGGCGGCGGTGACGATGAGGATCGAGGTCGTCACGTCAAGCCGGGCGATGCGCATGTGGTCTTGGTTGGGCACCCGCTCGGTGGGAACGGTCCCCCCGGCTAGCCATCCGGCCACGATCGCCCACGGCCCTGGGCCGTACGGCGAGACTGGCGCTGTGAAACGCCGCTTGCCGGCATCGAGGTGCCACGTCTTGGGGCGTCTGCGGGCTGATTGGGTGAGCAGCCAGTACCCGCCGACGGGCACGGCTGCACTGCCGACGACAAGGCCGAGAAAAACAAGCAGGCCCAAGAGGGCCGAAGGGGTGTTCCAGGTGAACGGTTCCAGCCAGAGCCTTTCGCCGAGGCGCAGCACGAAGGCCAGCACCACGAACGGTGCGGCGAACAGCACGGCGACCCGGGTAGACATCGGGGCAGCCTAGAGAACACGAAAGCGCCGGAGATCACCCTTCTCGGCCGATCATGAGTGCCGCCCGGCCAAGATCCGGCAACCCATGCGGACCACCCTCGGGTTAGGTCAGGCCTGCCACGCTCGTTGATCAACTTATGCGGCTAACCACGGCATTCAACCGAATCCTTCGGCTGTCCGGTGCGACGGTGCAGTCGGCCACTTTTACCGACCGAGGACTCGTGATCGGGCTTCGCCGACGCCGGCGGCGTTTGATCTGCCCGTGCGGGGCGTCGACCACGGCCCGCTACGACACGTCGCGGCGCCGATGGCGGCATCTGGACTTCGGTGCCTGCCAGGTCTGGCTCGAGGCCGACATCCACCGCGTCGACTGCCGATACTGCGGGCGAGTCCGCACCGAGCAGGTCCCGTGGGCACGGCCAAATGCGCGGCACACCGCCGACTTCGAGAACGTCGCCGCATGGCTGGCGCAGCGCATGGACAAGGCAAGCATCGCCCGGCTGCTGCGCTGCTCATGGGAAGCGGTCGACGCGATCGTCACCCGAGTCGTGGCCGACCACATCGACGACGCCCGACTCGACCAGCTCTACCGCATCGGCGTGGACGAAATCTCCTACAAGCGCGGCCACAAGTTCCTGACCATCGTCGCCGACCACGACACCGGAAACGTCGTCTGGGTCGGCAAGGAACGCTCCAAGGCCGCCTTCGAGGACTTCTTCGCCGCCCTCGGCCCCGAACGATCAGCCGCGGTCGAGGCGATCAGCCTCGACGGCAGCAGCGTCTACCTACCGGTCACCCGAGAGCAGATCCCGCAAGCACGGATCTGCCTCGACCCGTTCCACGTCATCAAATGGACCAACGAAGTCGTCGACTCGGTCTACCGAGCCGAAGCACCCACCATGACGTCTGGCCCCGGCATGCCCGAACGGCGAGACTGGCGCCGCGCCCGCTTCGCCGTCCGCGCCGGCCGGGAGAACCTCGACGACCAGCACCACCAGATCCTGAACCTGCTACGGCGGCACCGCTACCGGCTCTGGCGTACCTGGGAACTCAAGGAACGACTACGCGACCTCTACCGCACTACCGATCCCGCCGACGCACGCGCCTACCTCAAGCGCTGGTGCACCGCCGCGAAACGCAGCCGGATCCCCGCCTTCCGCAACCTCGTCCGCCGGATCGAGAAACACGCCGACGCCATCGTCGCCGCCGTCGAACTCGGCCTGTCCAACTCCCGCCTCGAAGGCATCAACGCCAAAATCCGACTCATCCAACGACGCGGTTACGGCTACCGCAACCTCGACGCCCTCACCGCAGCCATCTACCTCTGCCTCGGCGGAGTCACCCTCGATCTACCCACAGAAACCTGAGTAGTCGCGCCCTTCCTAGCCCCAGGTCTCGGCCACGGCGGCCGCGACGCTCTCCGCCTGGGCGGTGCCCGCCGCGAGGGCCGCGCCCCGGCGGCCAGGATCGAGGATGTTGCCGCCGATTGCGGCCCGTGCGGCGTCGTCCGGCGCGATCAGCAGGCTTCGGGACACTCCCAGAGCCGCCACCTCCGAAGCCGGGGACGCCCGGAACATGCCTCCTGTGGGTGCCACCACCACGACTGTGTCTGCCCCTGCGGCCAGGTCGGCGTTGGTCACCGAGCGCACCCCGCCGTCCATGAACCAGCCGTCGCCCGCCCGTACCGGTGGGAAGACGCCCGGCAGCGCGCAGCTGGCCGCGACCGCGGCGGGCAGCGGGATCCCGGCGTCCGCGTCCCAAGCGGCCAGGTCGCCGGTTGCGGTGTCGACCGCCGTGACGATCAGGCGTGGCGTGCGCGGCCACTCGTGCACCGGCAGCTGGCCGGCGAAGCGGGCCACGTGCGGGCCGTCCTCGCCCACCGGGGCCTGGCGGGCCAGCGCGCCCAGCCGGGACCGGACCTCTCGCGGCTCCATCGAGCGGTCGCTGAGCACCGCGAAGCCCTGGGCGAGCAGGGTGGGGTCGATGCGCGGGGACAGCTCGATCTCGATCCCGGCCGTTGTCTCGACGGCCTCGTCGAGCTCCACGCCGGTGGCGAGCAGCGCGCCGACGTACGCGCCCGCTGAGGTGCCGATGATCAGGTCCGCCTTGCCGAGGTCGGTGCCGGCCCGGCGCAGGCCGGTGAGCAGGCCCAGTTCCCAGGCGATGCCGGTGATGCCGCCCCCGCCGAGGACCAGCGCCCTCATGCGGTGAGCAGCCGGTCGTCCGCCAGCACCCGTTCGGCCTCCCGGGTCATCCGGCCGCTGGCCTGCGCCGCCTCGTACACGGCGTGGGTGCGGGCCGCGATCTCCGGCCAGGCGAAGTCCTCGCGCACCCGGCGCCGGCCGCGGCGGGCCAGGCCGCGGGCGAACTCGCGGTCGGTGAGCACCGAGCCCACCGAAGAAGCCAGCGCTTCCGGATCTTGCGGCGGGAACGTCACGCCGGTGACCCCGTTCTCGATGATCTCCGCGAGGCCGCCGGTCGACGACACGGCCACCGGGGTGCCGGCCGCCGCGGCCTCCAGGGCCACCATGCCGAACGGCTCGTAGATGCTCGGCACCACGTAGCAGTCGGACGCACCCATTAGCGCGGTCAGGTGGTGCCCGGTCAGGAAGCCGGCGAAGCTCACGGCGGGGGAGGCCATGGCCTCCAGCTCCGACCGGTACGGGCCGTCGCCGGCGATCACCACCCGCAGCCCGGGGCTGGTCTCGAGCAGCCGGGGGACCGCAGCGATCAGGTGCTGGACGCCCTTCTCGTAGACGAGCCGGCCGGCGAAGGACACCAGCGGGGCGTCACCGGCGAAGCGGCGGCGGGCGGCTGCGATCGCGCGTGGGCGGGCGTACCAGCGCAGGACGTCGACGCCGTTGTGCACCACGTCGGTCTTCGCCACCTGTACGCCGAACTGCCGCACCACCTCGTCGCGCATGTACTCCGAGCAGACGATGACGCGGGCGGCCTCGGCGGCAAGCCAGCGCTCGACGTCGTCGATCGTGCGGTTGTGCGGGTGCGGAAGGTAGCCCTGGTGCCGGCCGGCCTCGGTGGCGTGGATCGTGGCCACCAGCGGCACGTCGAGGTGCTCGCGCAGGGTCACGGCGGCGTGCGCGACGAGCCAGTCATGGGCGTGCACGACGTCGTAATTCGCCGTGCGGGCGGCGCGCAGAGCCGCCCGGGTCAGCGTGTGGTTGAACGCCGTGGCCCAGCCGGCCATGTTGCCGTTCTCGACCGGGAAGGCGGGCGGGTCGTCGGGTGCCCGTACGACGTGCACGCCCTCGGCGTACTCCTCGCGCAGCGCCCCGGGGATGTGCCGGGTGACGACGGTGACCTCGTGGCCGGCCGCCACCAGCGATGTGGCCAGCGCGTGCACGTGCCGGCCCAGGCCGCCGACCAGCAGCGGCGGGTATTCCCAGCTCAGCATCAGGATCCGGCTCATGAGGCGTACCCCCGTACCCGCAGTGTCTCGGCGACCGACCGGGCCGAGAACGGACTTCCCGTGGCCCGGTGCGGCGCGTCGCCGTCGGCCGTCTCGCTCAACGATCCCACCCCCGCCTCTCGCATGTGCGCCTCCAGTCCGGTCAGCAGCCCTTCGGTGGGCAGTCCCGTGGCGGCGCAGGCATCCGCGTACGGGCCGATCAGCCAGGGCCACACCGTGCCCTGGTGGTAGGCGATGTCCCGCTCGTCCCGGCCGCCGCGGTGGGTGCCCTGGTAGCCGTACTCGCTGGTCGCCAGCGTGCGCAGGCCCAGCGGGGTGAGCAGCGCGCCGCCGACGGCGCGCACCGCGGCGCGGTCGAGATCGCGCCCGTCCGGACCGGCCAGCGGGGCGTGCGGCAACGACCAGGCGAAGAGCTGGTTGGGGCGCAGCGACGGATCGTCGTCGAAGGCGCCGGCACCCAGCGGGTACGTGGAGGCGGGCCCGTCGATGACGTCGTAGAGCCAGCCCTCCGGGGCGCGGAACCGGGCGGCGAAGGACTCCCGCGCCCGGGCGTGCCGGGCTCGCAGGTCCGCGCCGTCCTTGCCGGCCTCGTCCAGCAGGTCGGCCATCGCGGCCAGGGCGTTGACCCAGAGCGCGTTGATCTCGACCGGCTTGCCGATGCGTGGGGTGACCGGCCCGTCCTCGGTGTACGCGTTCATCCAGCTGCCCGCGTCGGCGTCCAGCCGGACGAGCTCGTCGGCGGGGTCGACGGCGAGCGTCCCGCGGCCGCCGAGGTGCCCGCGCAAGAGCCGGCTGAGCGAGCCGACCAGTTCGGCCGCCAGGTCGCTGTCCCCGGTCCGCCGGACGTGCCGGTCGACGGCGTGCACCAGCCACAGCGGGGCGTCGAGCGAGCCGTGCGGGCCCCACGGCCCGGTCTCGTCCCGTACGGCGCGGGTGGCCGCCCTGGTCCGGGCCAGCAGGAGCTCGCGGCCCTCCTCGGCGCGGCCGGTCTCGAGGAACAGACCCTCGTACGCCGTCATGGTGTCGCCGAGGTAGCTGCCGAACCACGGGTAGCCCGCGACGACGTCGGGACCGTCCGTCCCGGCGACCACGAAATGATCCGCGGCCAGCACCAGGCCCGCCGCGGATCCGTCGGCCTTGGCCGAGGTCACGAGCGCATGGGCGCGTTCGCGGGCGGCCGCGACGACGGTGGCGGCGGCCGGCGGGCGATCGCCCAGGGCACCGGCCCATGCGGAGATCTCCATCGTGTCGCCGGCGTCGAGGCGGTCGACGAAGGTGCCGGCGAGCCAGAGGTCCTCGGTGGCGGGCAGCCCCCGCGCGGCCTCCTCGCGCTGGTACGCCCCCAGGTGCCAGCCGCCCCCGGGTTGCCACCCCGGCCCGGAGAGCCGGTAGGCGTCCTCGACGACCACCCCGTCGGCGAGGTGCTCGGCACGCGGCTCGCCGGCGCCGGCACGCCGCTGTCCGTGCGCGTCGCGCCAGGTGCACATGGCCGCGACGGCGAGGCCGACGGGACCGGGTGCCGCGAGCACCCGGTGCACGACGCCGAGGGCGCTGCGGCCGTGCATCATCGCCAGCTCCCGCTCGACGACGATGTCGCCGACCCGCCAGCGCCACCGTGGCAGGCCGTCGGCCAGCGTGAACGTCTCGAGGTAGCGGTGCCCCTCGGGCGACACGGCGCCGGACTCCCACTGGTGGGTGTACAGCGGGACGTGTGCGCCGGAGGGCAGCGTGAGGGTGAGGTCGAGGGCGGCCAGCGCGACGTGCCGGACCGCGGTGCCGGGGTCGGCCACGGCGAGCAGGGCGTGGTAGCGGCGTGTGCGCAGGCCGGAGGCGGTGCCGGTGGCGTAGCCGCCGAGGCCGTCGGTCACGAGCCATTCGAGGGTGGCGCCGCCGTCGGGAGAGAGCGAGCCGCAGGTCTGAGGACCGGCGATGAACGGCAGGGTCATGGCGTGGACGACTCAGTCAGCGGCACGCTGCCCTCTATGCTCGATTTCTCCTGCCTCAAACCACCCTGTCCGGTGACCGGCCGCACAACCGAGGGCGAAGTATCCGCATGTAACCGGACAGTCGCGCAGACGTGGCCTGCCGCGTCGGTGAGAATGACCGCTGACGCGGCGCACAGGATTGAACCCCCGCTCGGATGGGCACACGAGCCCCGCCCGCGGGGTCACTCCTCGTGACCGCGGGCATCGACGGTCGAGGGGGAGCAGCACATGCAGGTGTGGCCGGGACACCGGTATCCACTGGGCGCGACGTACGACGGCACGGGCACCAACTTCGCGATCTTCTCGGAGGTCGCCGAGGCCGTGGAGCTGTGTCTCTTCGACGCGTCGGGCAACGAGCGCAAGGTGCAGCTGCACGAGCAGGACGCTTTCGTCTGGCACGCGTACCTGCCGGGAGTGGAGCCGGGCCAGCGGTACGGCTATCGGGTGTACGGGCCCTACGACCCGTCGCGCGGTCTGCGGTGCAACCCGCACAAGCTGCTGCTGGACCCCTACGCCCGGGCGGTGGACTCGGACATCGACTGGCACCCGAGCCTGTACGCGTACGACTTCGACAACCCCGATCAGATGTCCGATCTGGACTCGGCGTCGCACATGGCCAAGGGCGTGGTCGTCAACCCGTACTTCGACTGGGGCAACGACCGGCGCCCGGACATCCCGTACCACCACTCGGTGATCTACGAGTCGCACGTGAAGGGCCTGACCGAGCGCCACCCCGAAGTGCCCAAGGACATGCGGGGCACGTACGCGGCGATCGGCCACCCGGCGATCATCGAGCACCTCGCGAAGCTCGGGGTGACCGCGATCGAGCTGATGCCGGTGCACCAGTTCGTGCATGACAACCGCCTCGCCGACCTAGGGCTGCGGAACTACTGGGGCTACAACACCCTGGGGTTCTTCGCGCCGTACCACGGCTACTCGGCGATGGGCTCGCTCGGCCAGCAGACCCAGGAGTTCCGGGGCATGGTCAAGGCGCTGCACGCCGCCGGCATGGAGGTCATCCTCGACGTCGTCTACAACCACACGGCGGAGGGCAACCACCTCGGCCCGACGATGAGCCTCAAGGGCATCGACAACCGGACCTACTACCGGCTCGTCGACGACCAGCCCAATTTCTACATGGACTACACGGGTACGGGTAACAGCCTCAACGTGCGCAGCCCGCAGAGCCTCCAGCTGATCATGGACTCGCTGCGGTACTGGGTCACCGAGATGCACGTCGACGGCTTCCGTTTCGACCTCGCGTCCACCCTGGCCCGGGAGTTCTACGACGTCGACCGCCTCTCCACCTTCTTCGAGGTGGTCCAGCAGGACCCGGTGGTCGGGCAGGTCAAGCTCATCGCCGAGCCCTGGGACGTCGGCCCCGGCGGCTACCAGGTCGGCAACTTCCCGCCGAACTGGACGGAGTGGAACGGCAAGTACCGCGACACCGTGCGCGACTTCTGGCGCGGCGAGCCGGCCACCCTCGCCGAGTTCGCCAGCCGGATCACCGGCTCGGCCGACCTGTACCAGGACGACGGCCGCAAGCCGTTCCACTCGATCAACTTCGTCACCGCGCACGACGGCTTCACGCTCAACGACATGGTCTCGTACAACGACAAGCACAACGAGGCCAACGGCGAGGAGAACCGCGACGGCGAGAGCCACAACCGCTCGTGGAACTGCGGCACCGAGGGCCCGACCGACGACAAGGCCGTCCTGGCCCTGCGCGCCAAGCAGCGGCGCAACTTCCTCGCCACGCTGATGCTCAGCCAGGGCGTGCCGATGATCTCGCACGGCGACGAGCTCGGCCGCACCCAGCAGGGCAACAACAACGCGTACTGCCAGGACAACGAGCTCAGCTGGATCGACTGGGAGAACGCCGACGAGACGCTGATGGAGTTCACCCGGAAGCTGACCGCGTTCCGTCACCGCCACCAGGTGTTCCAGCGGCGCCGGTTCTTCACCGGCCTGCCGGTCACCGCCCGCGGCGGCGGCGACCCGCTGCCGGACCTGGAGTGGTTCACTCCGGACGGCCGGCCGATGGCGGGCGACGACTGGGGCAACGACTTCGGCCGCGCGGTCGCCCTCTTCGTCAACGGCGAGGGCATCCGCGAACGGGGCCAGTACGGCCAGCGCCACGTCGACAGCTCGTTCCTGCTGTTCTTCAACGCCCACGACGCGCCGATCGAGTTCGCCACCCCGCCCCCCGAGTACGGCGAGAAGTGGGAAAAGGTCATCGAGACGGCGGAACGGTCGCCCGACCGCCCGGACGTGGTGGAGGCAGGCTCCAAGATCATCGTGCCGGACCGCTCGCTCATCGTGTTGGACAGGACGGTTTGATGCCCCCCAAAGGCGTTCCTTCAGGTACCTATCGCGTCCAGATCCGCCCGGACTTCGGCTTCAAGCCCACCGCCGAGCTCGCTGACTATCTGGCCGACCTCGGTGTCAGCCACCTCTACACCGCGCCGATCCTCACCGCCGTCCCCGGCTCCGAGCACGGCTACGACGTCGTGGACCACACCCGGGTCAGCCCGGCCCTCGGCGGCGAGGAGGGCCGGCTCGCGCTCAAGGCCGCCCTGGACGCGGCCGGGCTGGGGCTGGTCGTCGACATCGTGCCCAACCACGCCGGGGTGGCCGTGCCCGCCGCCAATCCGACGTGGTGGGACGTGCTGAAGAACGGGGAGCAGTCGGCGTACGCGAGCTTCTACGACGTGGACTGGTCCCGCGGGAAGCTGCTGATCCCGGTGCTGGCCGACGAGCCGGATGCGCTCGACGACCTGCGCGTCGAGGACGGCGAGCTGCACTACTTCGACAAGCGCTACCCGATCGCCGACGGCACCGGCGAGGGCACCGCCCGTGAGGTGCACGACCGGCAGCACTACGAGCTCGTCAACTGGAGGCGCGGCGACAAGGAGCTCACCTACCGCCGGTTCTTCGCCATCGTCGACCTGGCCGGGCTGCGCGTCGAGGACCCGGAGGTCTTCGAGGCCACCCACCGCGAGATCCTGCGCTGGTACGCCGAGGGCGCGGTCCAGGGCCTGCGCGTTGACCACCCGGACGGCCTGCACGACCCGGGAGAGTACCTGCGCCGGCTGCACGAGGCGGCGCCGGACGCCTGGCTCGTCGTGGAGAAGATCCTCGAGCCGGGCGAGGAATTGCCGGACTGGCCGATCGCGGGCACGACCGGCTACGACGCGCTCGCCGAGGTCTGCGGCGTCTTCGTCGACACCACCACCGAGCGGTTCTTCGACACCCTGGACCATCACCTGACCGGCGGTGAGAAGAGCTGGCAGGACCAGGTTCACGAGACCAAGTACCACCTCGCGACCACGCAGCTCGCCGCCGAGCTCGCCCGGATGAGCCGGCTGGTCCCCGACATCGAGGGCGCGGCCCAGGCCCTCGCCGAGTTGGCCGCCTGCTTCCCGGTCTACCGCTCGTACCTGCCGTTCGGGTCCCGCCACCTGGCCAAGGCGCGGTCGGAGGCGGGCCGGCGCCGGCCCGGGCTGATCCCGGCCCTGGACCAGCTCACCGCGCGGCTGCGGAACCCGGCCGAGGAACTGGCTGTGCGCTTCCAGCAGTACACCGGCGCGGTGATGGCCAAGGGCGTGGAGGACACCGCGTTCTACCGGTGGACCCGCTTCACCGCCCGCAACGAGGTCGGCAACGACCCCTCGAAGTTCGGCGTGAACCTCGACGAGTTCCACGACACCACGGCGGAGCGCCAGCGTCGGTGGCCGGCGGGCATGACGTCGCTGTCCACCCACGACACCAAGCGCAGCGAAGACGTCCGGGCCCGGCTCGCCGTCCTGTCCGAGCTGCCCGGCGACTGGACCGAGGTGGTGCGCCGCTGGGTACGCGTCGCCCCGCTGCCCGATCCGGCGCTCGCCCACCTCATCTGGCAGGCCGCGGTCGGTGCCTGGCCGATCGAGCGGGAGCGGCTGCACGCCTACGCGTTGAAGGCGGCCCGCGAGAGCGGCGCCGGCACCACCTGGACCCAGCCGAACGAGAAGTTCGAGTCGGCGCTCCGGGCGATGGTCGACAAGATCTACGACGATCCCGCCCTGCACAGCGAGGTCGGCGACTTCGTTCGCTCGATCACGGCGCCGGGCTGGTCCAACTCGCTGTCGCAGAAGATGGTGCAGCTCACGATGCCCGGCGTGCCGGACGTCTACCAGGGCACCGAGCTGTGGGACTACTCGCTGGTCGACCCCGACAACCGTCGACCGGTGGACTTCGGCCTGCGCCGGGAGCTGCTGGCCCGCATCGACGACGGCTGGCAGCCGCCGGTCGACGAGAGCGGCGCGGCCAAGCTGCTGGTCACCAGCCGGACCCTGCGCCTGCGCCGGCAGCGCCCGGAGCTGTTCCGCGACTACCGGCCGGTGTTCGCCGACGGCCGGGTCGCCGAGCACGTGATCGCCTTCGACCGCGGCGGGGTGGTCGCGGTGGCGACGCGCCTGCCGGTGGGATTGTCACGCCACGGCGGCTGGCACGACACCACGCTGACACTCGACGGCCACACCTGGACGGAAGCCTTCACGAACACCAGCTACGGCGGGAACCGCCTGGCCGTGGCCGATCTGCTGCACACGTACCCCGTCGCTCTGCTGGTGAAAGAGTAACCATGACCCTGTTCGAGGTGTGGGTTCCCGAGAAGACCGTCAAGCTGCGGATCGACGGGGCCGACCGGGACATGGAACGCGACGACGACGGCTGGTGGCGCCTCGACGTGCCCGGGGCCGGACCCGGCACCGACTATGCGTACGTTTTGCCGGATCACGACAGCCCGCTTCCGGACCCGCGGTCGAGGTGGCAGCCTGAGGGCGTGCACGGCCTCAGCCGGGTGTACGACCACGCGGCCTTCTCCTGGACGGACGGCGCCTGGACCGGGCGCCAGCTCCCGGGCTCCGTCCTGTACGAGCTGCACGTCGGCACCTTCACCCCCGCAGGCACCTTCGACGCTGCCATCGAGCGCCTCGACCACCTCGTGGAGCTCGGCGTCGACCTGGTGGAGCTGCTGCCCGTCAACGCCTTCAACGGCGAGCACAACTGGGGCTACGACGGCGTCTGCTGGTATGCGCCGCACGAGGCGTACGGCGGCCCCGACGGGCTCAAGCGCTTCGTCGACGCGGCCCACGCCAAGGGGCTCGGCGTGGTGCTCGACGTGGTCTACAACCACTTCGGACCCAGCGGCGCCTACGCGCCCATGTTCGCGCCGTACCTCAGCGCGGCCGGCGCCAACCCGTGGGGCGCCTCCGTCAACCTCGACGGCCCGCTCTCCGACGAGGTACGCCGCTACGTGATCGACAGCGTCCTGGGCTGGCTGCGCGACTACCACGTCGACGGCCTGCGCCTGGACGCCGTGCACGCCCTGGTCGACCACAACGCGATCCACCTGCTCGAGCAGATGGCGACCGAAGTCGAGAGCCTGTCGACGCACCTGGGCCGCCCGCTGTCGCTGATCGCCGAGTCCGACCTCAACGACCCCACCCTGATCACCCCGCGGGAGGCCGGCGGGAGCGGGCTGCACGCCCAGTGGGACGACGACGTGCACCACGCCCTGCACGCGCTGCTCACCGGGGAACGGCAGGGCTACTACGGCGACTTCGGCTCGCTCGAATGCCTGGAGACGGTGCTGACCGGCGCCTTCTTCCACGCGAACACGTGGTCGAGCTTCCGCCGGCGTCACCACGGTCGGCCGGTGGACCGCAACCGGGTCCCGGGGCACCGCTTCGTCGCGTACCTGCAGAACCATGACCAGATCGGCAACCGGGCGATCGGCGACCGGCTCTCGGCGACCCTGTCGCCGGGCCTGCTGAAGGTCGGCGCGACGCTGCTGCTGACCTCGCCCTTCACCCCCATGCTGTTCATGGGTGAGGAATGGGCGGCCAGCAACCCGTGGCAGTTCTTCACCAGCCACCCCGAACCGGAGCTGGCGGCGGCGGTGCAGGACGGCCGGCGGCGCGAGTTCGCCTCGCACGGATGGGCCGAGGCCGAGGTGCCCGACCCGCAGGACCCGGCGACCTTCGAACGCTCCAAGCTCGACTGGTCCGAGCGCGAGAAGCCGGGCCACGCCGAGATGCTCGACCTGCACAAACGGTTGATCGCCCTGCGCCGCGAGCACGCCGACCTGTCCGACCCGCACCTCGACCGGGTAGAGGTATGGCACGGCGACCACTTCGTCGTGACGCGCCGCGGCCGGTGCGTGGTGGCGGCCAACCTGGCCTCGGTGCCGCAGACGGTGAGCTTGCGCTCGGTGCCCAGCAAGGTGCTGCTCGCTACCGAGCCCGGCGTGGTCCTGCAGCGCGACCGGGTGGAGCTGCCGGCGGAGACCGCGGTGGTGATGTTCGCGCGTTGATCAGCGATGCGTGTTGGTGCGCGTCGCCGCCGCCGGGTTCGGTGCGGCGGGGCGCGCCCCACGCCAGCGCTGACCCACCCGGTAGGCGAAGGCCCGCGAGCCGTGGATGAGCCCGGTCGGGTGCAGGTCGGCCCGGACGTTGCGGACCGGGTCGAACGCCAGCGCCGCGTCCGCGGCCGCCGGTAGCACCCGGCCGAAGCGCACCCGGCCGACGAGCCTGGTCCCGCCGGCACCGTCGGCGGCTCCGAGCATCAGTCGCGCGCCGTCGTCGGCTGAGGCCGCGGTGACCGATTCGAGGGTACGGCCCAGAGCGCGGCCGTCGAGGTCCGGCAGTAAGGAGAGGTGGATCTTCGCGTCGGCGCCCGTGCGATAAGGGCATATCGTCCCGTACAGGCTGTCGAAGCTTCGTCGGGGCACGGGTATGTGCCGCAGCCACCGTCCTCGCCCGGCCGTCGAGAAGAGCAGGTCGGTCCGGTGACCGGCGACCGGCCCGTGCACCCGTATCGCCACCCCGAGCACGTCCGGGTAGGTGGGCGGGGTGCCGGCGCCCTTGGAGATGCGGAGGGTCACCGGGTGGCGGCCGGGGCGGTCGAGCAGGGCCGCGCCGGTCGGCGTGCCCAGACCCCAGACCTCCAGCTCGCCGGTGAATGACCGGCCGTCCGGATGCAGGAAACGACGGGTGCGGGAGCGTGCGACCCGCACCCCGGCGGCGATCACGCCGGCCGCCAGAAGGGCACGTCCGAGTCTCATTGCCGCGGGGTACCCGGGAGATGTCGCGCTCATGCCTCACCATGGTCGGCATGTGGGGCGGCAAACAGCGGCGGAAGCGCAAGGGTAGGGCGAGCGATGCCTGCGACTGTGACTGCGATGTCTGTGACATCCTGGCATGCGACTTCGGCCTGCTCAGCACGATTTTGCTGGCCTTCGCCCGGTTCGGCGGCAGGGGTGCGGCGGCCGGCTCCGGAAGCGCCCGGGCGGTGACGGCGGCGATCCGGGGCTACCGCCGGGTGTCGCCCCGGCTGCCGACCCGCTGCCGCTTCACGCCGACGTGCAGCGCGTACGGGTTGGAGGCGGTGCAGCGCTACGGCACCCGCCGAGGGCTGATCATGACGGCCGGGCGGTTGCGCCGCTGCCGGCCGGGTGTCGCGTACGGGACCGCCGACCCCGTTCCGTGACTTTGATCAGGCACGATGGTCGCGCCGCGACGGAACGGGAGTGTTGTGTCGACGATGGACGGGGAGCGGACGCCGGTCCGCAAGGTGGTGGTGCGCCGGCCGCCGAGGCAGCGCGGGGTGCCCCGGCCGGGTGCCCGCGAGAGGCGTGGCGAGCGCGCAATGGCGGGACTCCGCCGCACTTTCGCGCGCCCGAGCGAGATGGTCAAGCCCTGGGGCGCCTCGCTGGCACCGTGGCGGCTCGCCGCCCTGGGCGTGGTGCTCATCGTCGTGCTGGCCTTCTCCTGGGTGTCGCTGTTCCACGTCGGGCCACCGTCGGTGGAGGACCTGCGCCGGGCGGCCGGTGTCGACGAGTGGCGCACGCTGCCGATCGGCGTCAAGGACGACCAGCCGGGCATCGCCTACCACGATCAGGAAAGCGGCAGTTGGAGCGGGTTCGACATCGACATCGCGTACATGATCGCCGAGGATCTGGGTTTCCGCCGCGACGACGTGCGCTTCTACAGCATCGAGAGCGAGGACCGGGCCCGTATGGAGGGCACCGACCAGAACCGCAACCCGGTGCCGGTGAAGATGGTCATCGCGAGCTACAGCATCACCCAGAAGCGGGAGGAGATGCCCAACGTCATGTTCTCCTCCTCCTACCTGCACACCGAGCAGTCCGTCATCACCCTGCGCGGGCATGAGAAGGTGGCGAGCCTCGAGGAGTTCAAGGACAAGAAGGTCTGCACGTTGTCCGCCTCGACCAGCGCGGTGATCGCGTCCGCTTCGGGCGCCAAATTGATCGGGCGCAACCGGGTGTCCGAGTGTTTCGATGCGTTGGACCACAATCTGGTCCAGGCGGTCAGCACCGATGCGGCGATCCTAGCCGGCTATAAAGCGAAATTTCCGGATCGATATGACCACTGGGACCTCGGAGATGACCAGACGGAGGCGTGGGGTGTCAATGTGGGCGACAACGAGGCGTTGCGGGACCTCGTCGACCTGACCTTCTACCGCTCGTACACCGATCCCAAGGACTCGCGCTGGGAGCTCGCCTACCAGAACAACATCGCGCCGGAGGTCCGCGCCAACATCGAGCCCGGCAATACTCCGGTCCCGCTGGCCGGTGCCCAGCAGCCGCTCGCCCGCCGGCCCCCCGTGCGTGAGCTGCCGTGGGAGGAGCTCACCTCGTGACCGCGATGCTGACCTACGAGCGCCGGCCGCGGTTGCGGCGGGCCCAGCTGAACTGGCTGCTCACCGCGCTGCCCGCCTTTCCCCTGGTGCTGCTCGTGCTTCGGCTCTGGTACCTGAGCCGGCAGGACCTGCCCACGATGCTGCTGCTGGTGCAGTACGTCAGCCCGCTCGGCATGATCAGCGCCCTGATCATCACCCTGATCTGGACCGTGCCCGCGGTGGTGCTGGTGCTGCGGACGCTCGGCGGCATCCTGCTGGTGAGCACCCCCGACGGGGACGAGGCGGCGCGCCGCTCGCTGCTCGCGCTCACGGCGCTGCGCATGCCCGACTGGGTCGTGCTGCTCGCGGTCGCGCTGGCCGGCTTCACCTGGCAGATGCGGATGCTGCCGACGTTGCTGATGCTCGTGGTCGCGATCCTCGGGCTCACGGCGGTGCACCGCTATCCGACCGAGCACCGCATGCTCGTCGTGGTCACGCTGGTGATCCCCGTCCTGCTCGGCCTGCTCGAGCTGGTCTGGCTCCGGCCCGGCATCCGCGTCGCATGGTCCGCCGGCGAGACCGGCACCGCGGTGCTGCTGGTGGCGCCGCCGCTGCTGGGCTGGTTGCTCACCGGCCCGGTTCCGGCCCGCGCCGCCCGGCTGGCGACGCACTGGCCGGCGGTCGCCGGGGCGTTGATCGCACCCTTCATCGTCGGCGTGGTGTTCCTGCGCGCGCCCGTTCTGCCCGACAGTGCGGTCGAGGTGCGCGACGGGAGTGCGCCGATCCGGGTGATCCGCGGTCAGCTCATCACCGTCGACGACACGGCCACCACGATCCTGCAGCGCGGCGGCGAGGTCGTGTTCGTCCCCAACGGGCAGGTGCTGTCCAAGACCCTCTGCGCCGAGCCGGTACGCACCCAGCACAGCCGGATCACAGTGCGCGGGTGGGCGGTCGACGAGTCCGCGCTGGAGTGGGTCGCACCCACCCGGCGGGTGGCGGAGGTCGACCCGCGATGCCTCGGCCGGCCGCTCGATCCGTGACGGGTTGCCCTTTTCCGCAGTTCGCGAGCCATTGTCCCGGCGCGCCGCCGACCGCGTGCAGACAGGCTGGACCCGACCTGGCAGGCTGCACGCCATGACCTTGCACCTGCGGTGGGCGGCCGTCACCGATAAAGGCCACGTGCGAAGCAGCAATCAGGACTGCTACTACGCCGGTGACCGGTTGCTGGTCGTCGCCGACGGCATGGGTGGAATGGCCGCCGGAGACGTCGCCAGCCGTCTCGCCGTCGAGGCCATGGCGTCGCTGGACGTACCGATCGACAACGAGCAGCAGATGGACGCGCTGCACAAGGCGCTCGAGGTGGCGAACGGGCGGATCGCCGAGACCGTCGCGGGCGACGCCGCCCTGCAGGGCATGGGCACCACGCTGACCGCCGTCATCTTCTCCGCCGACCGGGCCGCCCTCGCGCACGTCGGCGACAGCCGCGCCTATCTGCTGCGCGACGGCCGGCTCAACCAGCTCACCAAGGACGACACGTACGTCCAGATGCTCGTCGATCAGGGGCTGATCCGGCCCGAGGAGGCGGGCAGCCACCCGCGGCGTGCGGTGGTGACCCAGGCGCTGCAGGGTGAACCGGTCAGCCCGTCGTACGTGATCGTCGAGCCCGAGCAGGGCGACCGCTGGCTGCTCTGCAGCGACGGCCTGACCACGGTGGTGCCCGCCGACGAGATCGAGGCCGAGCTGCTCGCGTGTGACGCGCCCCAGGTCTGCGCCGAGCGCCTGACCGACCTCGCGCTGCGCGGCGGAGGCCCGGACAACGTCACCGTGATTGTCGCGGATCTGACAGTCGAGGACTGACCGTCCGGGTTGTCCGGCGGCGCACGCTTCTTGCAGGTAGCCGCGGCTGCGGTACCTTACTCCGGTCGTACGGCGGTGTGGGTTCCCGCCGGTGACCGGTTCGTTCCAGGGCGCTGCGGGTGGTGATGACGACGGGACTGTCGGCACGGTTGCCCGTGACGCTGGTGCTCGTCGCCGTCGTCACGGCCGTCGGCGCGTGGGCCGTCCCCGAGGGCGCCGGGCAGCGGCTCTACGACGACACCACCCAGTTCGCGGCCGGCGCGATCGCCGCATTTGCCTGCTTCCATGCGGCCCGGAGCCACGCCGGCGTCCGGGTCCTGTGGCGGGTGCTGCTCGGCGTCGCCCTGACGACGTGGGCGCTGGTGCGGCTCTGGTGGATGATCCGCGACCTCGTCGGGCCCGCCGGGGTCCCCGCTGTCACGGTCGCCGGCCTGGCCCTGCTGACCCTGCCGCTCCTGACGTTCGTGGCGCTGGTCGCCGGCTCCATGGCCCTGCCGCGGCCGGTGCAGGCGTCGCTGCGGCGCGACCGCACGGTGCTGGTCATCGACAGCGTACTGATCACCGGGTCGCTGCTTGCGATGGTGTGGTCGGCGCTGCCCGGCCGGCTCTTCTACGACGCCGGGCGCGACCCGTGGGCGGTCGCGGTGGCGGCCGCGTACCCGGTCGTCGACCTGGTGCTGGTCGTGATGGGCGTCCTGCTGCTGATCACCCGCCCCTCGTCGCGGGCGGCCCTGACGCCGCTGCGGCTCATGGTGTGCGCCATGCTCGCCCTCGGCTGCTCGGACACCCTGCGCCTGCTGCATCCGGACGGCGGCGTGTTTGCCTCGTTCGTGTCGGCCGGATACCTGGTCGGGCCGGCGCTGCTCGGGCTCGCCGCGGTGAGCAACCGGGGGCAGGGCGACCCCCGGCCGCTGGACCGGGTGGACCGGGACTGGCTGCACCTGCTGCTGCCGTACGTGCCCGTCGTGGCCACCGGCGTCTTCATCGCGGTGCGCACCGGCAGCGGCGGGCAGCTGACGGCGTACGAGGCGTATCTCGGCTGGCTGGTGCTCGGCCTGGTGGTGGCGCGGCAGATGTTCACCATCGTGGACAACACCGTGCTGCTGGCGCGGGTCTCCGAGGGCCAGCAGGAGTTGCACCACCTCGCGTACCACGATCCGCTGACCGGGCTGGCCAACCGCGCGCTGTTCCAGGAGCGGCTGGTGCTCGCGCTGGATGCGTACCGTTATCGCCGGGTGCCGGTGGCCCTGCTCTTCGCCGACCTCGACGACTTCAAGCTGATCAACGACGGCTTCGGCCACGCCATGGGCGACCGGCTGCTGCGCATCGTCGGCGACCGGCTGCGCGCCGCCGTCGGCCCCGGTGATCTGGTGGCCCGGCTCGGCGGCGACGAGTTCGCGGTCCTGCTGGAGCGGCGGGGACCCGAGACGGAGGAGACCGGCCACCGGATCCTGGCGGCGCTGCGCGAGCCGTACGTGATCGACGGCCACACGGTCGCGGTCAGCGCCAGCCTCGGCCTGGTGCTGCCGGAGCCGGAGGACCGGGAGCTCTCCGCGGACGTGCTGCTGCGCCGGGCGGACGCGGCGATGTACGTCAGCAAGCGCCGCGGCAAGAACGCCATGGCGCGCTACTCCGCGGGGGCCGACGGCGGGCCCAACGCCGACCTGCCGCACCTGCTGGCCCGGGCCATCGGGGCGCCGGCCGAGTTCGGCTTCGAGACCTACTACCAGCCGATCGTCCGCTTCTCCGACGGCGCCGTCGTGGCGGTGGAGGCGCTGGCCCGGTGGACCGATCCGATCGCCGGGCCGGTGGATCCCGAGGTGTTCGTGACGGTCGCCGAGCGCACCGGGCAGGTCGCGGCCATCGACGACTTCGTGCTCGACCGGGCCTGTGCGGACGCGGCGGCGCTGGCCAACGCGTACGGCCGCCCGATCGACGTGCACGTCAACGTGTCGGCCGCGCGGCTCGGGCAGCACGGGCTCGAGGAGGCGGTGCTGCGGGCGTTGGAGCGGCACTCCGTACGCGCATCGCGTCTCGTCGTGGAGATCACCGAGACCCGCCGGATCCCGGAGCTGCCGCCCGCCGTCGAGGTGCTGCACCGGCTGCGGCAGCACGGCGTACGGGTGGCCCTCGACGACTTCGGCAGCGGCTACAACGCGCTGGCCCAGCTGCACTCGCTGCCGGTGGACATCGTGAAGCTGGACTCGACACTGACCGATGTGGACGTCGCCCCCGAGCGGGCGGGCGCGCTGTGCCGCTCGGTGCTGCGCATCTGCGCCGAGCTCGGCGTGGCCGTGGTGGCCGAGGGCGTCGAGACCCCGGCCCGGGCCCGGGCGCTGGTGGACCTGGGCTGCGACCTCGGCCAGGGATACCTGTTCGGCCAGCCGGCGCCGGCCCGCAGCCTGACCACGATCCCCACGCAGCCCGGCCCCGGAATGATGATCGCGCCCTAGGGTCTGCGCCGGTTGGTGTGCCGGGTCGGCGCGGCGGCGGCCGGGTCCTCGGGCCACGGGTGGCGGGGATAGCGGCCGCGCATCTCGGCGCGCACCTGCGGGTAGGCGTTGACCCAGAAGGACGCCAGGTCGCTGGTGACGGCGAGCGGGCGGCCGGCGGGGGAGAGCAGGTGCAGCACGACCGGCACCCGGCCGCCCGCCAGTCGCGGGGTGTCGTGCCAGCCGAAGGTCTCCTGCAACTTCACCGCCAGCACCGGGGCGGCCGGATCGGTGTAGTCGACGCGGATCGCCGAGCCGCTCGGCACCGGCAGCCGCTCCGGCGCCATCTCGTCCAGGCGGCCTGCGACCTCCCACGGCAGCAACCGCCGCAGCGCCGTCGACACGTCGATCCGGGCCAGGTCGGCGCGGCGGCGGGCCCGGCCCAGGTCGATCCAGTCGCGGCCGGCCAGCGCCGCGTCCGACACGTCGGGCCACGGCCCGCCGAGCGTCGCGTGCAGGAAGGTCAGCCGCTGCCGCAGCGCCGTCGCCGCCGGGGACCAGGTGAGCAGGCCGAGTCCTTCGCGGCGCAGGCCCTCGAGCAGGGCGGCGTGCACCAGCGCCGGATCCGGGTCGTCGATCCGGCGCTCCGCCAGGGTGATCGCGCCCAGCCGCTCGACCCGCCGGGCGACCACGTCGCCGTCGATCCAGCCGATCTCCGTCGCGGTCGCGACGAGGGTCTCCGCCGCCGCCCGGGCGGTCGTCTCGTCCAGCGGGGCCGCGCTCCGGATGCGCGCGGTCCGGGCGCCCGGCGTGCGGTCCGCGTCGGCCACGGCCAGCCAGGTCGTTCCGGCCAGGCCGCTGCCGCCGGTCAGCTCCGCGGCGGTCCCACCGGCCATCAGGTACGCCGGGGAGCCGGGTTCCCGCGCCCGGGCCACCCGTTCCGGGTACGCGAGCCCGACGACGAGTCCCGCCGCCAGGTCGTCGCCGAGGCGCGCGCCGCCGGACCGGGCCGGTTGCCGGTCGAGGGCCGCGGTGAGCCGGCGTACCTCCGCGATCCAGGCCCCGTCGGACTCCGACCGCGCCCGGCGCCACGCCGCGACCACGTCGTCCCCGGTCCGGCCGGCGTCGAGCAGCGCGACGATCTCGGCCGTGCGCCGGGCCCCGGCCAGCGGTGCGCCGTCGAGCAGCGCCCGGGCCAGGCGCGGGTGCAGCCCGGCGTCGGCCAGACTGCGCCCGCGTGCGGTCACCCGGCCGTCGTCCCCGGTGGCGCCCAGCGCCCGCAGGGTGCTCATCGCCGCCTGCAGTGCCCCTGGGGGCGGCGCGTCCGGCAGCGCCAGGCCGGTGGCGTCCGGGTGCCCCCACAGCGCGAGGTCGAGCGCGAACCCGGTCAGGTCGGCCGCCGCCACCTCGGGCTCGGGCTGGGCGGGCAGCCGCTCGTGCTGGGCCTCGGACCAGCAGCGGTACACCCGCCCGGGCGCCTCCCGGCCCGCCCGGCCCGCGCGCTGCACCGCCGCCGCCCGCGACACCGCCACCGTGACCAGGGCGCCCAGCCCGCGGGCGTGGTCCATCCGGGGCACCCGGCTCAGCCCGGCGTCGACCACCGCCCGTACACCCGGAACCGTGAGGCTGCTCTCCGCGACCGCCGTGGCCAGCACCACCCGCCGCTGCGCCGCCGGGCGCAGCGCGGCGTCCTGAATGGAGCCCGGCTGCCGGCCGTGCAGCGGCACCACCGTGGCAGCGGCGTCGCGCAGCCGAGCCGCCACCGTCTCGATCTCGCGGGCCCCCGGCAGGAACACGAGCACGTCGCCGTCGCCGTCGGCCAGCGCCCGGCGAACCGTCGCGGCGACATGATCGAGCAGCCGCGGATCGACGCGCAGCCCGTGCGACGGCTTGACGGGCTGCGGAGGCGGGCACCAGAGCACCTCGACCGGGTGCAGCGCATCCCCGGCCGTCACCACCGGCACGTCGCCGAGCAGGTCCGCGAAGCGCTGGGCCTCGGCGGTCGCGGAGGTCGCCAGCACGTGCAGGTCGGGTCGCAGGGCGGCACGCACCTCGACGAGGAAGGCCAGGGCGAGATCGGAGTCCAGGTGGCGCTCGTGGCACTCGTCCAGGACCACCACGGCCGTGCCGGCCAGCTCCTGGTCCCGCTGGAGCCGCCGGACCAGGACCCCGGTGGTAACCACCTCGATGCGCGTACGCGCGGACACCCGGCGGTCGCCGCGCACGGTGTAGCCGACCCGCTCGCCCACCTCCTCGCCGAGCAGCGCGGCCATCCGCCGGGCCGCCGCCCGCGCCGCCACCCGGCGGGGTTCCGCGACGACCACCCGGCTGTGACCCTCCGGGGCGAGCGCGAGCGGCACGACGGTGGTCTTGCCGGTCCCGGGCGGCGCCACCAGCACCGCCGCACCGTGCGCCGCCAGCGCGGCGGTCACGTCCGGCAGGGCCGGCCGGATCGGCAGGTCCGGGAGGGCGGCGGCGGAGATCAGCACCGGCCCAGTCTCGCGTACGCGATGTGGTGTGTTGAACACACCCGCGGCACCCTCGGGACTGGTTGACTGATCGGGTGAAGGCGTTCAATTCGCTGCCCGCCGACGACCTGCGGGCGACCCTGCTCGCGGCGTGTGCCGTACCGGCGTGGGCCGAGGCCGTCGCGGCCGGGCGGCCGTACCCGTCGCGGGCGGCCCTGCTCTCCGCGGCGGATGCGGCCGCGCGTGAGTTGAGCTGGGAGCAGGTCTGTCAGGGGCTGTCGGCGCACCCGCGCATCGGTGACCGGGCGGAGGGCGACTCCCGGGAGGCGGCCTGGTCCCGCCGCGAGCAGTCCACGGCGGCCGGGGGCACGGACGAGCGGGTCCGGAGCGAGCTGGTCGAGGCCAACCGGGCGTACGAGGACAGGTTCGGCCGCGTCTTCCTCATCTTCGCCAGCGGCCGCACCCAGGAGGAGATCCTGGCCGCGGCCCGCGAACGCCTCGGCAACGACGAGGAGACCGAACGGACGATCGTCGCCGGGGAGCTGCGCAAGATCGCCCTGCTCCGGCTGGAGAGGGTGCTCGATGGGCTCGAATGAGCGGTTCGAGGCGGAGTCCTCCACGCGGATCTCCACCCACGTCCTGGACACGGTCACCGGCGAGCCGGCCCGCGACGTGTACGTACGCCTGGAACGCCGCGACGCGGACGGGTGGCGGCTGATCACCGAGGGGCGTACGGACGACGACGGCCGGCTCAAGCATGCGCTGGACGACCGGCAGGCCGGCGGCTACCGCCTGGTGTTCTCCGTGGAGCCGTACCTGGGCGGGGACGCGTTCTTCCCGGAGATCACCATCGCCTTCCACATCCACGACCCCGAGCGGGACTACCACGTGCCGCTGTTGCTGAGCCGATACGGCTACACCACCTACCGAGGGAGCTGACGCGTGGCGATCGTGCTGGGACCGAACCGATACGGCAAGGCGGAGACCCGGCTCGTGCACCTCACGCGCGGCGGCGACACGCACGGGCTGACCGACCTCAACGTGAGCGTCGCGCTCTCCGGTGACCTGTCGGCGACCCATCTGACCGGCGACAACGCCGGCGTCCTGCCCACCGACACGATGAAGAACACCGTGTACGCGTTCGCCCGCGAGCACGGCGTCGGCGAGCCCGAGGCGTTCGCCCTGCGGCTGGGCCGGCACTTTGTTGCCACGCAGGCACAGATCGTCACCGCCCGGGTGAGCATCGAGTCGTACGGCTGGGAGCGCCTCGGCCCGCACTCGTTCCGGCGCAAGGGCGACTTCACGCGGCTCTGCACGGTGACGGTGGGGGAGGGCTTCCAGCAGGTCGTGTCCGGGCTCAAGGATTTCGTGGTGCTCAACTCCACCGCTTCGGAGTTCCACGGCTTCCCGCGCGACCGCTACACGACGCTGCCGGAGACCACGGACCGCATCCTCGCCACCGCCGTCGACGCCCGCTGGCGGCATCTCTCGGACACCACGGCGTGGGGCGAGTCGTTCGAGAAGGCCAAGGACGCGCTCGTCAACGCGTTCGTCAACACGTACAGCTACTCGCTGCAGCAGACCCTGTTCTCCATGGGCTCCCGGGTGCTGGACAGCCGGCCCGAGATCGCCGAGATCCGCCTCGCGCTGCCCAACAAGCATCACTACCTGGTCGACCTGTCGCCCTTCGACCTCGAGAACCCGGGTGAGGTGTTCATCGCCGGCGATCGGCCGTACGGGCTCATCGAGGGCACGGTGACCCGCGACGACGTGCCGGCGGCCGACGCGGAGTGGTACCTCTGAAGCGCAAATGCGAGGTTGTCCACAGCCCGGGGCGCGGCCGGGTCCGGACCGATACGGTACGGGGAGCCATCTGTGAAGGGAGTCGCCGCCCGTGACCGAGATCCTCTCCGACGAGGCCGTGGCGTTCGTCGCCGACCTGAACCGCCGGTTCCGCCCGCGCCGCAACGAGCTGCTGGCCCGGCGTGCCGAGCGTCGTGCCGAGATCGCCGCCGGCGGCAGCCTCGGGTTCCTGCCGGAGACCGCCGAGATCCGTGCCGGTGACTGGACGGTGCCGCCCGCGCCCGCCGACCTGACCGACCGCCGGGTCGAGATCACCGGGCCGACCGAGCGCAAGATGACGATCAACGCGCTCAACTCCGGCGCCAAGGTCTGGCTCGCCGACCTGGAGGACGCGAACACCCCGCACTGGGCCAACGTCGTCGCCGGCCAGGAGAACCTCTACGACGCGATCCGCCGCACGATCCGGCTCGAGACCGACAAGAAGACATACGAGCTGGGCGAGGGCCCCTACCCGACGATCGTCATGCGCCCCCGCGGCTGGCACCTCGACGAGCGGCACCTGCCGGTCGACGGCGAGCCGGCCGTCGGCGCCCTCGTCGACTTCGGGCTGTACTTCTTCCACAACGCCGCCGAGCTCATCGCGCGCGGCAGCGGGCCGTATTTCTATCTGCCCAAGATGGAGTCGCACCACGAGGCGGCGCTCTGGAACGACGTCTTCACCCACGCGCAGCAGGCCCTCGGCATCCCGGAGGGCACCATCCGCGCGACGGTGCTGATCGAGACCATCCCGGCCGCCTTCGAGATGGACGAGATCCTCTGGGCCTTGCGCCCGCACATCTCCGGCCTCAACGCCGGCCGCTGGGACTACCTGTTCAGCATCATCAAGTATTTCCGCGACAACGCCGGCATGGTGCTGCCCGACCGCGCCTCGGTGACGATGACCGCGCCGTTCATGCGGGCGTACACGGAGCTGCTGGTCTCGACCTGCCACCACCGGGGCGCGTTCGCGATGGGCGGCATGGCCGCCTTCATCCCGAGCCGGCGTGATCCGGCCGTCAACGAGGTCGCCCTCGCCAAGGTCCGCGAGGACAAGGAGCGCGAGGCGGGCGACGGCTTCGACGGCTCGTGGGTGGCCCACCCCGACCTCGTGCCGGTGTGCCGCGAGATCTTCGACCGGGTGCTGGGCGACCGGCCCAACCAGCTCGGCAAGCTGCGCGACGACGTCGACGTCGAGGCGGCCCAGCTGCTCGACGTGGCCGCCACCGGCGGCGCCGTCACCGAGGCGGGCCTGCGGTCCAACGTCTCGGTCGCCCTGCAGTATCTGGAGGCCTGGCTGCGCGGCAACGGCGCTGTCGCCATCTTCAACCTCATGGAGGACGCGGCCACCGCCGAGATCTCCCGCTCGCAGGTGTGGCAGTGGATTCACAACGGCGTCCGGCTCGACGACGGCACCCCGATCACGGCGGACCTCGTCGGCCGCATCGAGGACGAGGAGCTGGCGAAGATCCGCGAGGCCCTCGGCGACCAGGCGTGGGCGTCGAGCCGCTTCGACGACGCCCGCAAGCTGTTCGAGCGGGTGGCGCTCGCCGACGACTTCGCCGACTTCCTCACCACGGCCGCCTACGACTCGATCGACTGACCGTGCGGCTCCGCGACGACGACTACGCCGCGATCGACGACCGGCTCGCCGTCCACGACGCGTTCCTCGCCGCCCGTTATCCCGGCGAGCGTCCCGGGCGGCAGCCGGTGCACACGGTCTACATCCCCGCCGACCGGATCACCGGATTCCGGGAGTGGGGGGCGCAGGCGCTAGCCGTGCTCGACGAGCATCCGCCGCTGCCGTTCCCGGCCGCGCTCGCCGACCGGGTCCGGGCCAAGCTCGTTGCGGAGCCCATCGAGGACCTGCGCATCGACTTCGAGGACGGGTACGGCGTCCGCGGCGACGACGTGGAGGACGCCGCGGTGAAACAGGCCGCCGCGGTGCTGCTCGACGGCCCCCGCCCGCCGTTCGTGGGGATCCGGGTCAAGTCGCTGGAGGCGCCCACCCGGCGCCGGGCGCTGCGCACCCTCGATCTGTGGCTGTCGCTGTTCCCGGAGCCGTTCGTCATCACCGTGCCGAAGGTCAGCGGCCCGGACCAGGTCGAGGCGGCGGTCGCGCTCTGCGAACGGCTGGAGGCGGCGTACGGCCTGGCGGCCGGCAGCCTGCGCTTCGAGATCCAGATCGAGCTCCCGTCGGCGGTCCTCGGCGCGGACGGCACCGCCACCGTGGCCCGGCTCATCACGGCCGCGGCGGGGCGTTGCGTGGGCCTGCACTACGGCACGTACGACTACAGCGCCGCGGCCGGGGTGGCCGCCGCGTACCAGGCGATGGACCACCCGGTGGCCGACTACGCGAAGGCCGTGATGCAGGCCGCGGCCGCCGGCACCGGGGTGCGCCTCTCCGACGGCTCCACCAACATCCTGCCGGTGGGCACCGGCGTGGCGGTCCACGACGCGTGGGCGCTGCACCACCGGCTCGTTCGCCGCTCCCTGGAACGCGGCTTCTACCAGGGCTGGGACCTGCACCCCGCGCAGCTCCCGACCCGTTTCGCGGCCACGTACGCCTTCTTCGCCGACGGCATGGACGCGGCGATGACCCGCCTCCGCCGCTACCTGGACCGCCAGGCCGGCGGCATCCTCGACGAGCCCGCGACGGCCCGCGCCCTGGCCGGCTACCTCCTGCGCGGCCTCGACTGCGGTGCCCTGCCGCCGGAGACGGTCGGCTTCACGCGGGAGGAGTTGCTGACGATCGCGTGACGTTCCGGGGCGGCTTAGCGTGACGTAGCCGCCCGGCGACGCTGGACGGTTAGGCTCGCTTCATGGTCGACCTCGTGCTGCGATCCCGCCGCGCCGTCACCCCCGACGGTGAACGGCCCGCCGCCGTCTCGGTCAGCGGCGGCCGGATCGTGGCCGTCGGCGGCTACGACGCGCCGGCCGGCGCCGCCGGGGAGGTCGATCTCGGGGACCTGGCGCTGCTGCCGGGTCTGGTCGACACGCACGTGCACGTCAACGAGCCCGGCCGCACGGAGTGGGAGGGCTTCGCCACCGCCACCCGGGCCGCCGCGGCCGGCGGGGTCACCGCCATCGTGGACATGCCGCTGAACAGCCTGCCGCCGACCGTGACCGCCGAGGCACTCCGGATCAAGCAGGCCGCCGCCGCCGGACAGATCCAGGTGGACGTGGGGTTCTGGGGCGGGGCGATCCCCGGCAACGCCGCCGAGCTGCCTGGGCTGCACGCCGCCGGGGTGTTCGGTTTCAAGGCCTTCCTCGCCGACTCCGGCGTGCCCGAATTCCCGCCGCTGAACCCCGGGCAGCTGGCCGAGGCTCTCGCGGCCGTCGACGGCGCCCTGTTCGTGATCCACGCCGAGGATCCCGATCATCTGCACGCGGCCGTGCCGTCCCCGGCGTACGCGGACTTCCTCGCCTCCCGGCCGCCCGAGGCCGAGCATGCCGCGGTGGCCACCGCCGTCGAGGCGGCCCGGGCCGCCGGGGCCCGGGTCCACATCCTGCACCTGTCCGCGGCGAGCGCTCTGCCGCTCATCGCCGCCGCGCGGGCGGACGGGCTTCGGGTGACCGCCGAGACGTGCCCGCACTACCTGACCCTCGACGCGGCGGAGATCCCGGCCGGCGCCACCGAGTTCAAGTGCTGCCCGCCGATCCGCGACTCCGCCAACCGCGACCGGCTGTGGGCGGCGCTCGCCGAGGGGCTCATCACCTGCGTCGTCAGCGACCACTCGCCCTGCACGCCCGATCTCAAGCGCCGGGACACCGGTGACTTCGCGGCCGCGTGGGGCGGCATCGCCTCCGTCCAGCTCGGGCTGCCGGTCATCTGGACGGCGGCGCGCGAGCGGGGTTACGGCCTCGCCGACGTCGTCGACTGGATGGCGCGGCGACCCGCCGACCTCGTCGGGCTCACCGGCAAGGGCCGCATCGCCGTCGGCGCCGACGCCGACCTCGTCGCCTTCGACCCGGACGAGACGTTCGTCGTCGATCCCGGGCTCCTGCACCACCGAAACCCCGTCACGCCGTACGCGGGAAAGACCCTGACCGGGGTGGTCCGCACGACCTGGCTCCGCGGCCGGACGGTGACCGGCGCGGCACCGCACGGCCGCTTCCTCATCCGAGAGGTCTCCTGATGGAAGAGTTCACGCTCCTGCCCGACCTGGCGTCGCGCACGTTCGGCGGCGGGGTGGTCCACGCCAACGACGAGTTCTTCGCCGCGGCCGACCATCTCGTCGAGCCGGCCACGCCGGTCTTCGCGCCGAAGACGTTCGGGCAGAAGGGCCAGGTGTACGACGGCTGGGAGACCCGGCGCCGCCGCGAGCCCGGACACGACACGGCGATCATCCGGCTGGGCGCTCCCGGGGTGGTGCACGGCATCGACATCGACACCGCGTTCTTCACCGGCAACTACCCGCCGCACGCCTCGGTCGAGGGGTGCTCGTTCGACTTCCATCCGGACGCGGCCCAGCTCGCCGAGGCGGAGTGGGTGCCGCTGGTGCGGCGGTCGCCGCTCGCCGGGGACAGCCAGAACCTGTTCGCCGTCGACTCCCGCCAGCGATTCACCCACGTACGCCTCAACATCTACCCGGACGGCGGCGTGGCGCGCCTGCGGGTGCACGGCGAGGTGGTGCCGGACCCGCGCCTGCTGCCGAGCGTCTTCGACGTGGCCGCCGCCGAGCACGGCGCCCGCATCGCCAGCTGCAGCAACATGTTCTACGGCCACCCCCAGAACCTGATCAACCCGGGCCTCGCCCGCTCGATGGGCGACGGCTGGGAGACGTCGCGCCGCCGCGACGACGGCAACGACTGGGTGCTGGTCCAGCTCGCCGCGCCGGCCGTGGTCGAGCTGGCCGAGCTGGACACCAGCCACTTCAAGGGCAACGCGCCCGGCAGCGCGACCCTGCGCGGCATCGACACGCGCACCGGCCTGCTCGACGACCCGGACGACTGGTTCGAGCTGCTGCCGCAGGTCCGGCTGAGCCCGGACACCCGGCACCGCTTTCCGATCGCCGTGGTGCCGGTCGCCACCCACGTGCGGTTGGACATCTTCCCGGACGGTGGCATGGCGCGGCTGCACCTGTACGGCCGGCCCGACGGGGCGGCGCTGCGCGCCCGCTACGAAGCCGTCACCTGATCCGCCTGAAAAACCGTCCCGGCGATGTCGAGAACCGGGCGGTGGCTCCGTCTCCGGGGAAACAACCACCCGAGTCAAGGAGTGAGAACCATGGCCAAGGTCGTCGCGGAGATGTCGATGTCGCTGGACGGGTTCATCGCGGACCCCCAGGACCGCACCGACGAGCTGTTCGGCTGGTACGGCAACGGTGACGTCGAGGTGCCGACCGCCGATCCGCACATGACGTTCAAGGTCTCCGAGGCGAGCGCCGAACATCTGCGTCCCGCGCTGACCGGCGGGGTCGGGGCGCTGCTCGCCGGGCGGCGGATCTTCGATCAGACCGGCGGGTGGGGCGGGCGGCACCCGCTCGGGGTCCCGGTCTTCGTGGTGAGCCACTCGGTGCCCGACGGCTGGCCGCGGCCGGACTCCGACACCACCTTCCACACCGACGCGATCGCCGCGCTGGAGGCCGCGAAGAAGGTGGCCGGCGACCGGATCGTCGCGGTGTCCACACCGACGCTGACCCGGCAGTACCTCGACGCCGGCGTTCTGGACGAGATCGTGGTATCGCTGGTGCCGGTGCTGCTCGGAAGTGGCATACCGTTCTTCGCGGACCTGGCGAAGACGCCGGTGCGCCTCGGCGACCCGGCGGTGGTGGCGGGGCGGGGTGTCACCCACCTGACCTATCCGGTGAAGCGCTAGCCGGGCGGCGCTACGGTTCCTCGCGTGGGCCGGACTGTGACTCTCGTACTCGTCGATGCCGATGGTGAGGTGCTCGGCGCGCTGCCGCCGTTCGACCTCGAGCTGCCGTGGTGGCAGGAGTCGGCGGATGTCGTGGAGGCGGCACGGGCTCGTCACGGCGTACAGGTGACTGTTCTTCGGCTGCTGTCGGCGGCGAACGCGGCGCCGCCCGGTGGAGCGGTCACCTACCTGGCGCAGGTCTTCGAGCCGGTGGCCGCCGCACTGAAGCCGTGGGAGGTCGACGGGGATCCCGTGCCGCGGCGCGCTCCCTGGGCGGTGCCCGGCGGACCGGCCGCCTCATTGCGCTGGGCCGCCGAGGCGCTGGGACGCAACGATGTGGTGGCCGTGCAGCATCGCACGTGGAACCTGTCGGCGATCTGGCGCCTGGACGCCGGTGGGGTGCCGGTGGCCTGGCTCAAGCAGGTGCCGGCCTTCTTCGCTCACGAGGCGGCGGTGCTGCGCCTGGTCGGGGCGGTCGTGCCGGGCCTGGTCCCGGCGGTGCTGGGGGCCGGCGACGCGGGCCGTACGCTGCTCGCCCACGTGCCGGGCGAGGACCGGTACGAGGCCGGCGCGTCGTTCTGTGCCGAGGTCGCGCGCGCCTTCCACCCCGTACAGGCGCATTTCGCGACGCGGGTCGCCGACCTGCTCGCGGCCGGGGTGCCGGACCGGCGGCTGAGCTTCGAGCCGTTCGCCCGGGTGGCGGCGCCGTGGCTGGACAGTGTGGACGGTCTCGAGGATCTGCTGGGCGAACTGCCGGCCCGGCTCGCCGCCGTCGACGCGTGCGGGCTGCCCGACACGCTCGTGCACGGCGACCTGCATCCCGGGAACGTCCGGGCGACACGGACGCGCAGGGTGATCGTCGACTGGGGCGACGCGACCGTGGCGCATCCGGCGTTCGACATCCTGCGGCTGACCGGCGGCCTGCCGGAGCCGGACGCCGCCGCGCTCGTCGCCGAGTGGGCGGCCCGGTGGCGCGAGACCGCGCCGGACAGCGACCCGGAGACCGCGGTCGCGCTGATCCGTCCGGTGGCGGCGCTCCGCGCGGCCGTCGCCTACCAGGACTTCCTCGACCACATCGAGGATTCGGAGCGGCCGTACCACGAGGCCGACGTCCCGGACCGACTGGCGGCGGCCGTCGCGGCGGCGGGCCTCCCCTGAAACGCCCACCACGACCTACGGTGGAGCGGTGACTGACCTGCGTCGCCGTTTCGTCGAGCAGATCCGGCGCCACGGTGCGCCGTTGACGCCGGAGCTCGCCGCGGCCTTCGGGGCCGTGCCGCGGGAGGTCTTCGTGGCCGAGGGCTTCCAGCGGCGCGACGGCACCTGGGCGGAGCCGGGCGCCGCCGGGTTCCTCGAGACGGTCTACCAGGACGACGTGCTCGTCACCAAGGTCCATGACGGGATGCCGGTCAGCTCCTCCAGCCAGCCGTCACTGATGGCCGTCATGCTGACCGCGCTGGAGGTGCGCGCCGGCCACCGGGTCCTCGAGATCGGCGCCGGCACCGGCTACAACGCCGCCCTGCTCACCGCGCTCGGCGCCGAGGTGACGAGCGTCGACGTGCAGGCCGACGTCGCAGACCGGGCGCGGGCGGCGCTGGCCCGGGCGAGGATCGAAGGGGTACGGGTCCTCGCGGGCGACGGCTACGCGGGCGCGCCGGGGGAGCGGTTCGACCGGGCGATCGTGACCGTCGGCGTCGCGGGCGTGTCCCCGCACTGGCTGCGGCAGGCCGGCCCGGGCCCGATCGTGGCGCCGGTCGAGCACGCCGGCACCCATCCCGTCCTCGCCGTCCGGGGCGCCGCGGACGGTCCGGTCACCGCCACGGTCATCTGCCCCTCCGGCTTCATGACCGCGGCCGGCCCGCTGACCGCACGGCACGCCCGCGCCCACCCGCACCCCGTACCGTCCGACGCCCTCACCGCCTTCGCGGAGGCGGCCCCGGCCCGCTGGGCCGAACCGCTCGACGCCTACGGGTACCGGGATCTCTGGTACGCCGCCGGCGTGTGGAACACCCGCGCCACCCACGCCGCGATCCCGGGACGCGACGGCAGCACCCTCGTCCTGCTCGACGAGACGGGTACGGGCGGAGCGGCGATCCTGTCCGACGGCTCGGTCATGGCCGGCGGTGGTCAGGCTTCGCGCTACGCCGCCGCGGCCGTTGAGGTGCTCGACCGCTGGGACGCGGCCCGCCACCCGCCGATGCAGGCCTGGCGGATCACCCTGAGTCGCACCGGCGACCCGCAGGCCCCGATCTGGTGCCCCGCCACCTGGGAGCTCGACCATCCTCAGGCGCGGTAGCTCAGCAGCGCCCGCGCTGTGGCAGCCTGCCCGGCCGCGATCAGACCGAGCAGATAGACGAGTACGGGTGCCAGCACCGCACCCAGGATCGCGAGCGGCACGCCTTCGGCGAAGGAGTGGACCGTGAACGCCCCGAAGGTCCAGGCGGCGGTGCCGGTGCTCGCCAGGACCGGGCTCAGCAGTAACGCGATGTCGAGGAGCACGAGCAGGCCGTATCCGAAGTAGACGGCGGGCACGACCAGGCCGAGGAACGCCCCGTAGAGCAGTTCGCGCCAGGTGGCGGTCTCGGCGTACCGGACTCGCACCCAGGAGGAAGGGTCGGCGGTGGCGGGCGGGTGCGGCGAGGGCACCGGGCGCTCGGATATCAACCCGAGGCGGGCGCGTTCGACCGCCCCGACCGGGATGGCGGCCAGCGGCCCGAAGCCGGCGAACAGCACCAGCGACACGAACATGAAGAAGAGCGCGTCGCCGGTGGGCGCGGCGTGCTCGGTCAGCCGCGACAGCGCGGCGATCCAGGGCAGGACCAGCACCACCATCGCCGCGCCGACCGGCGCCGCGATCGGCAGGGTGGTAAGGACGTAGACCAAGGCCCGCCAGGGTCCGGCCGAGAGCAGGTACCGGCGGTTCAGAAGAATGGACACACCGTCACGCTAGGTGCGCGGGCCGGGCCGTCCCAGCCGTCCAGGAATAGTTCCGGGGGTATACCCACCACTACCACGTGCCCGAGCGGCGGGCGCGCCACGGACGGCCGTCCGGGTCGTAGATCAGCCGATACGCCGGTACGGCCCAGAGCCGCTGATGCCACGGGAGCGGCTCGGTCTCGTGCGGCACCAGGCGGCCCGGCGGACGGGGGCCCTGCTCGCCGTCCCGGTGCCAGTCACGCAGGGTGTCGGCCGCCTCGCGCACCGCCCGTACCGTGTCATCGGGGTCGAGCAGGCCCTCGTCGCGTTCCCGGTCCAGGTGCTCCCGCAACAGCGAGAGCCGCAGGCCCCGCGCGTAGGCGCGGGCGCCGTCACCCAGCCCGGCCGGATCGGCGGGCGCCCGGTCGTCCCGGGTCCGGTCCAGCACCGCGCAGGACAGCTCGCTGTCGTGCGTCCACGACCGGCGGTTGAAGTTGTCGCTGCCCGTGCTGGCCCACACGTCGTCCACCACGCAGACCTTCGCGTGCACGTAGACCGGCGTCCCCTCATGGTTCTCGACGTCGAACACGTGCACCCGGTCCGGCGCGGCCTTACGGCACAACGAGATCGCCTCCGCCCGCCCGACCTGGTTCGGTGGCAGTGCGAACCGGCCGTCGACATCCGGGAAGCGGGGCACGACCGCGATCAGGTGCAGCTGCGAGTTGTCGTTGAGCGCGTCCGCGAAGAGCTGCGCGACCTCCGTGGACCACAGGTACTGGTCCTCGAGGTAGATCAGCCGGCGGGCTCGCTTGATCGCCTTCGTGTACCCGCGCGCGATGCTCTGCTCGCCCATCTTCGCGAACCCGTACCGCGGCCGCATCGCCGGATAGGTCCGCAGCACCTGGATGTCGTGCGGCCCGCACTCGGGCGGATCGGGCGGCTGCGGCGGGAGCCGGTCGGCGCGCAGGTCGGAGTGGCGGAGCTTGTCGGTGAGCGTACTGATCGGGCCGTGCTGATCCAGCGGAGCCGGATCGTTCCACCGCTCCCGGAACGACAGATCCAGTGCGCCGACCACCGGCCCCCGCATGGCCACCTGCACGTCGTGCCAGGGCGGATTCTTCCCGTACGCCTCGGCCATGGCCACCGCCTGCGGATCGCCGAGATGCCCGGCGTCGTCGCGGCGGCTGTGGCACAGATCGATCCCGCCGGCGAACGCGATGTCCTTCTCGGGCGCGTGGGGATGCCGCAGGATCACGACCTTCTGGTGGTGCGAGCCGCCGCGGCGGACCCGCTGGTCCAGCAGCACCTCGCCGCCGGCGGCCTCGACGTCCTCGCCGAGGTCCCGGTTCTCCTCCTCGCTGTACGCCAGCTTGTCGAGGTGCGAGCGCCAGAGCAGGCCCTTGACCACGACGCCCCGCTTGGCGGCCGCGGCGAACAGCTCGGCGATGGTGGGGCCGTGCTCGCGCAGCCGCTCGTCGGGATCGCCCCGCCAGTCGGTGAAGAACAGGTGGTCACCGTCACCGAGCGTCTCCACCTCGGTCACCAACCGGTCGAAATAGGTTCCACCGTGAAAGAGCGGCTCGGCGGTGTTTCCCGGCGACCAGGTGGGTATCTCTGAGTCCGGGTTGCCACGCTCGTCCGCGGTCAGGAACCAGTCCTCCAGTGACACGGGCAGCCCTTCCGAGGTCGACGACGCCCTCACGGTAGGCCCCTTGACGTCTGCCCGCACCCTGAGCCCGTAGCCATCCCTCGCGAAGGACTCCTCATGAGCAGCCAGCCTCTGACCACGACCGCCGTACCGACCGACGCCGCCGCTTCGTCCGAGCGCGGGCTGCTGATCGCCATGCTGATCATGGTCCTCATGGGCGTCGGCGCGATGCTTCTGATGTCCTGACCGGCTTCCTGCTCGGACATGCCTGACATGGTCGGTTTCGTGTCGATGATCTTAGGGTGAGCCGCCTCACTGGGGGCCGTTTCGTGACGGAAAGCGGGCAGCGCGGATCCGCCCCGCTCATTCATACTCGTCGGCATGACGGGGGAGCCGGCTTTCAGCAGCGCAACGATCGAAGTCCCGCCGGGTGAAGCGGCCGCGGGTGCCACCAAGGTCGTGTGGACACCGGCCCACGGCCCGCTGACCGTGACCGTGCCTCCGGGCACCGTGGACGGGGCCGTCGTGTGGGTGGAGACGCCGGCCGGCATCGTTTCGGTGACGATCCGGGTGGCTACGCCGTTCCTGCCGCCGCCTCCCTTTCCCGGCGCTTCCGCCCCTCCCGCGTCCGGCCCTCCGGCCTCGGGTCCTCCCGCTTCCGCTCCGCCGGCTTCCGGCGGCCCGGCTCCCGGCTTTCCCGCGCCTGGCTTTCCCGCGCCTGGCTTCCCGGCTCCTGGCTTTCCCACGCCTGGCTTCCAGGCGCCCGGTTCTGCCGCGTCGGGCTTTCCGGTGCCGGGTTCTGCCGCGCCGGGCTTTCCGGCTCCCGGTGGTTTCCCGCCGCCCGCCGCGGGCTATCCACCGCCCGGCGCCCACCCGTCCGGGGGATTCCCGCCCGGCACCAACCCGCCCGGGGGATTCCCGCCCGGCACCAACCCGCCGCCCGGCGGCTACCAGCCCGGCTACCAGCCCGGCTACCAGCCCGGCTACCAGCCCGGCGGCTACCAGCCCGGCCCGGCTTTCGCCGGTCTCCCCACGGCGGCGCCCCGCACCGGCCGCCGCAATGTGATCATCGGTTCCGTTCTCGCAGCCGCCCTGGTGCTCGGCTGCTGCGGCGTGATCCGCGTCTTCTCCAGCGGCGGCGGCGACGGGACCCCGCAGGCCGGCAAGCGCAACGGCCTCGCCGCGACGACCGCGCCGACCGCCGCCGGCCCGGTCACCCCGGAGCAGTATGCGCAGCTCCTGGCCGCGTCCGACAGCGCGATCAAGGCGCCCTTCGCCAAGCTGAACACGGGCGACAGCGCCGCGTTCGCGAAGGCGGCCCCGGCGGCGGCGACCACGATCCGTGCCGAGGCCGGCAAGCTGCGCTCGACCGAGCCGCCCGCGGGCGCCGAGGCCGTCCACGTGCAGCTCGCCCTCGAGCTGGAGAACCTCGGCGACATGGTCGAGCAGACGGGCGGCGCCAAGCAGGAGTGCCCGGCCGCCTCCCCGTACGCCACGATCCTGCAGTCCGGCTGGGCCGACGGCCTCCGCGAGGACGCCAAGAAGCTCGCGGCGGCGGACGCCGACTACAAGTTCGGCACGTTCCTCCCGGGCGCCCCGAAGGAACAGAACCGGCGTCTCGGCACCGGCACGTACGTCAAGCGCACCGGCTCGGGCGGCCTGGGCCACCTGAAGATCAAGAACGGCGCCTCGGACACGACGGTGTCGCTGGTCCCCAGCAAGGGCAAGAAGCCCAAGCCGGTCTTCACGGTCTACGTCCGCAGCGGCGGCACGTACACCGCCAAGGGCATCCGCGACGGTACGTACCGGATCTACACGGCTTCGGGCAAGGACTGGAACGCCGGCGGGAAGGGTTTCACCCGGGACTGCTCGTTCACCAAGTTCGACGACACGTTCAAGTTCACGACCACGTCGTACTCGTCGTCGATCTGGACGATCACCCTCACCCCGATGGTCGGCGGCAACGCGTCCACCAGCGACGTCGACCCGAACTCCTTCCCCAACTGACCGGCGTCGCCGGGAGGACACCGACCGCTGCCGGCCCTTGCCCGGGTCCGGCAGCGGCCGTCACCGTCCGGACACCGCACCCGGCAGCGGCCCACGCCACGGGCGGCGGGGTCGCGTCGTCACGCCGGACCGGGACCGGCCGTGGCTGAGGACGACGGGGGCAGAGCCGCGATTGCGCGTCCTGACCGGAGTCAGAGCACGCGGAAGTCCGTGACGAACGCGGCGACCTCCCCGCCGGCCGTCCGCCCGACGAAGGTCGCATAACCCCCGTCGTCCCACCCCGTGCCCACGGCCACGACGTTGGCGCCGGTGGCGGGGTCGGTGACCGCGCCGAGGGCGGCCGGCGCGGGCGGGCCCGGGTCGGGCAGGTAGGTCTCCTCGACCCGCTCGTAGGGCCATGCCCGCAGGGCCGTCACCGCCCGCTGGTCGGCCAGCGTCGCGGCGCCGCAGTCCGCCGGATAGGCGAAGAAGCCGTCTTCGTCGCAAAAGGACGGACCCGCCTGCGCGGGTACGGCCGGCTCCCAGGAGGCCACCGGCTCGTCGCGAACCACCAGCTCCAGGGCTGCCGTCCGCCGGTCCGCCTCGAGGCCGTGCCGGACGGGCCGATCGTCGGCGCCCGGGTGTCGCGTCCCTGCGCCATGACCCGGTGACCGCATGGAGCCGGCGCGCTGCCCGCCGCGGGCCGGGACGGGCGTCGCGGGCTCGATGCCGGGACCGGGCGGTGGCCGGCCGGGGGAACGCCGGGCGGGCTGAGCCACCGCCACCCAGGCCCGCAGTCCGTAGCGGCCGGGCGGCACGGTCACGGTGAAGGGTGGCATCTCATCCGGCCCGCTCAGCGGGTCACAGGCGACGACGTGCCCCGTCGGCAGGGTCACCGCGCCGATCGGGATCATGGTGAGGCGGTAGTCGTGGGTGTCGTCGAAGTGGTGTGCGCCCTCGGTCAGCAGCCGATCCAGCATCTCGCCGATGTCCACAGCCATGCCCGGAGGATATCGGCGACCACCGACAAAACCACTGCATGCGCGGGAGGGATCCGCTCAGTCCAGGTGCGGAAGGCGCTCCGCCGGAATGACGCCCAGCCGCCCCTTCTGGAAGTCCTCGAACGCCTGCATCAGCTCCTCGCGCGTGTTCATGACGAAGGGCCCGTAGTGGGCCACCGGCTCGCGGATCGGCTGGCCGCCCATGATGAACAACTCCATCGCCGGGATGTTCGAGTCCTGCTCCGGTGCCGCGTCCACCCGGATGGCGTCGCCCGCCGCGTGGGTGGCGAGTTGGCCGATCCGGATCGGGCGCCGGTCCGTGCCGACCGTGCCTTGACCCGCGAGGACGTACACCAGCGCGTTGTACTCCGGCTGCCAGGGGAGTTCCAGCCGGGCGCCCGGCTGCAGGGTCACGTGCGCGAGGTTGATCGGCGTGTGGGTCGAGCCCGGACCGGCGTGGCCCGCGATCGTCCCGGCGATGACCCGGATGAGCCCGCCGCCGTCCGGCGTCGTCAGCAGGGCGGACTCCCGCCCGCGGATATCCTGGTACTTGGGCGCGATCATCTTGGCGGCCCGCGGCAGGTTGACCCACAGCTGGAGGCCGTGGAAGAGCCCGCCGCTCATGACCAGCTTCTCCGGGGGCGCCTCGATGTGCAGGATGCCGCCGCCCGCCGTCATCCACTGGGTGTCGCCGTTGGTGATCGTGCCGCCGCCGCCCAGGGAGTCCTGGTGGTCCATGGTGCCGTCGATCATGTACGTCACGGTCTCGAAGCCACGGTGCGGGTGCCACGGCGTCCCCTTCGGCTCACCCGGCGCGTAGTCCACCTCACCCATCTGGTCCAGGTGGATGAACGGGTCGAGTTCCTGCAGGGGCACGCCCGCGAAGGCACGCCGCACGGGGAAGCCCTCACCTTCGTAGCCGGTGGGCGCGGTGGTCAGCCGGCGGACCGGCCGGTAGCTGGTGGTGGCCGGGTCGAGCCGCGGCAGGCGCGGCAGCACCAGGACGTCGTCGACGGTGATCGCGGGCATGGAGTCCCCCTCAGATGGTGACCGGGCGCAGGCGCGCGCCGAGCCGGGTGAAGACGCGGGCGAGGACGGCGATCTCGGCGTCGTCGAGGTCGTCGATGAAGCTGTCACGCACGGTGGCCAGGTGCAGCGGGGCGGCGGCGACCAGCGCCGCCATGCCCTCGTCGGTGAGCACCGCCTCCTGGCCGCGGCCGTCGTCGGGGCAGCTCTGCTTGCGGACGAGGCCCCGTTTGACCATGGAGGTGATCTGGTACGTGATCCGGCTGGGCGAGAAGACCATGAAGCCGGCCAGCTCACGCATGCGAAGCCGGTGCCCCGGTGCCTCGGAGAGCACCACGAGCACGTGGTAGTCGGCCATGGTCAGCCCGGTCTGCGCCCGCAACTCGTCCTCGAGACGGGTCTGCAGCGCCCAGCTGCTCTCGATGTACGCACGCCAGCACGTCTGCTGCCCGGCGTCGAGTGGTTCGGCCATGACAGAAACGCTAACTCTTTCAAATCTGAAATACCAGAGGTACGGGCATGACGCGCCTCACCGTCAGCGGCGGGGGAGCAGCGGCGTCAGCTCGGCCAGGTCTCCGATCATGATGTCGGCGGCGATGCCCTTCAGGGCGGCGACGATCGCCCCGGCGGCACGGCCGGCGGCGACGCCCACCTCGGCGTCCTCCACCACGAGACAGCGGCCGGGCGGTACGCCCAGCAGCGCCGCGCCCCACAGATACCCCTCGGGGTCCGGCTTTCCGACGCGGATGTCCTCGACCGTGACGAGCACCGCGACGTCGATGCCCGCGGCGCCGAGCCGGGCCCTGGCCAGCCGCACGTCGGCGCTGGTGACGACCGCCCACGGCAACCGCAGGCCGGCCAGCAGTTCGAGGCTGCCGGGGGTGGCCACCACGTCGCCGAGGTCGTCGTACTGGAGCTCGAGCTGGCGGGCCGCCGCGACCGCCACCGCCGCGTCGTCGAGGTCGGGGCGGGTCAGCCGGACCGTACGCTCGGCCGGAGCCCCGTGCGCGACCGCCAGTACGGCGTCCGGGTCGGCGTCGTACTCAGCGGCCCAGGTGAGCCAGGCGCGTTCGACGGCAGCGTCGGAGTCGACCAGGGTGCCGTCCATGTCGAACAGCACGGCCTCGATCAGTTCAAGCGCGGTAGTAGACACGTGCCTCATACCCGGTGCGGGTGAGGTGCCAGCCGAGGTCGTCGACGTCGAGGATCTGGGGCCGGCCGGCGAGCCAGGCCGCCGCCATGTCCAGCGTCTCCGCGGGGGTCGCGCCGGTGAAAGTCATGCAGCGGGCGGCGGTGTCCCCGGCGGCGGGTGCGTGCCGGGGGAGGGCCTCGGCGGTCATGGTCGGCTCGGGGCCGGTCACCACGGCGGTCGCACCCACCGCCTCGCCGTCCCGTACGCCCTGGACGAACCAGTCGTTGATCGTCTCGTCGTGCTCGACGGCCCAGCCGCTGATCGGGCCGACGTCGGCGGCGATCGCGTGCTTGGCGTTGTCGAGGGCGGCGTCCAGCGTGGCGAGCTCGAGGTCCTCGCCGTTGTACTCGACCCGGTACGTCATGGCGCCCTGGTTACCCAGCCCGCCCTGGTCCTACGCCGCAGCGGACTTGAGCGACCGCGTCACGTCCGCGCGTAACTTGTCGAGGTCGACCCCGCGCTCGGTCAGGATCTGGACGCCGAGCCCGCGGCCCTCGCGCAGCAGGCCCAGCATCATGTGCTCGGGGGCGATGAAGTTGTGCTTGAGCCGGATCGCCTCTCGCAGGGACAGCTCCAGGATCTTCTTGTTGCGGTCGGAGAACGGGCTGTGCCCGCTGCCGTAGAAGCGCCGCATCAGCCCCTTGCGCTTCGACGAGGCGGGCCGGGGCAGGTTGAGGGCGCCGGGCCCGAAGTTCTCCTCGATCGCCCGGCGCACGGCGTCGAGGTCGATGCCGATGGCCTTGAGCGCCTCCCGGTCGGCGTCGTCGGGATCTGCGGCGGCGGCCGCTCCGGTGGCGCCGCTGCCGGCCCGGCGGATGATCTCGGACCGCACGAAGCCGGCGTCGACGCCCTTGCCGCGCAGTGCCGGGGCGGAGGCGATCGGCCCGTCCGGGTCGGCGAGCAGGGCCAGCAGGACGTGTTCGGTGTCGACCGGCGCCTGCCCGAGGTCGCGGGCCTCGATCTTGGCGCGGACGACGACCTCGCGGGCCGCGTGGGTGAATCGCTCGAACATCTCAGTCCTCCCGGGGATCCTGCATCGGCATGCGGTTCGCGTGCTTCTTGTGTACGCCCTGGCGGGTCACCTCGAGGGCGTCCGCGATTTCCTGCCAGGACCAGCCCTTCCGGCGGGCGTTGGCCACCTGGAGATGTTCGAGACCCTCCAGGAGGCGGCGCAGCGCCACGACCGCGCGCAGGCCGACCCGGGGATCGGTGCTGCCCGCCGCGGCGGCCAGATCGGTTGCTTCGGTCATGGCTGTCAACCTATGTTGACAGGAGCTTCATGTCAACCCGGGTTGACAGCCATTCCACGAAGAAGGGGCCAGCCGGACGGCTGGCCCCTTCTTCGTGGAATGGTCTTTACCGGCCGCGGCCGGTCTTCTCCTGCAGGTCGTCGATCCGCTCGGACGCCTCCGCCTTGGTCAGATCCTCGGGCACCTCTTCGTGGGCCTCGGAAGCCAGCGTGTGCAGATACGACTGCTGCGCTCCCGTGGCCGGCTCGTCCCCGGTGGTCCAGTCGGCCGGGTCCTTGATCGTGTTCGATGCCGGATCCTGCTGCCTCGCCGCCATGGCGCCGCCTCCTCGAATGACGTTTATTCGAACAGGCGTACCACTACCCGCCGAACGTCAGCTCCATGCCTGAGTTCGGGGTGAACGACATGGTGAGCTCGATCGGGATCGCCGCCGGGGCCGCGATCGAGAACGGCACACCCCAGGGATCCAACAGCTCCGCGTACGTGCCGAAGCCCATGGGCCGGGCGCCGGAGACGACGGTGGCGCCGTACGCACGGGCGTCCTCGAGCGTCTCGACGCAGTCGGCCACCTGGAACGCGGCGCGCCACCAGCTCCCGCCGCGGCTGGGGGCGAGGCCCGCCATCGCGTCGTGCGCGGTGGTGATCCACTCGCCGCGGGTCCCGTCGCTGCCGTACTCGTCGCGCAGCAGCCAGCCGAACGCCTGGCCGTAGAAGTTGGCGGCGGCGACCGCGTCGTCGGTGAGCAGCTCGGGAAAGGTCATCGTGCCCGGCTCGCCGCCGACCTGCGCTCCCGTGAAGCCGGCCGGCTCCCAGATGCCCAGGACCGCGCCGGCGGGGTCGGCGATGACGGCGGAGCGGCCGCCGTGCCCCTCGGCGGGCTCGCTGACCAGGCGTCCGCCGGCCTCGCGCACCCGCATGACGGAGGCCTCGAGGTTGTGCTCGGTCAGGTAGGTCAGCCAGCCCGCGGGGCGGTCGTCGCGGACGCGGGTCAGGCCGGCGACGGCGCGCCCGTCGAGCTTGAACCGGTCGCCCGCCGGTTCCCAGCCCAGCAGCCGGGCGTAGAAGTCCGCAGCCCGGGCGGGATCCGCGCTCGCCAGCTCCACCCAGCAGGGTGTCCCCGGCGCAAAGCCCCGTATACGCATCGGCCGCACCTTTCGTCGCTCCATCGTGGATTACCGGCCTGGGGAAGGTGCCGCTCACTTTACAGCCATGAATACGCTCTGCCACCAGGCCCGGGTTCAATGTCCTCAATAAACCACGATTTCGCGGAGGCGCGATTACGGAGCGTGGCGGCAATTACTGAGCGTGTTTCTCTTCCGGGGTACGGGTCCGCTCGTTGTATCGGTCCAGAAGCCGCATCACGGGCGTCACCGCAACGCCGTGCAACACCACGCTCACCAGAACGACGAACGACGCTGTCGCCCATACGACATCCACGTTCGGGAACGTCGCGTGGCTCATCGCGTACGCGAGGTAATAGAACGTCCCGATCCCCCGGATGCCGAAGGCCGCGATGACCCAGTGCTCCGCCGTGTGGCCCGGTGCGCCGCGCAGCGACAGGAATCCTGACACGGGACGGACCAGGAAGACCAGGACCAATCCCACCAGCGCCGCCCTCACCGTCAGCGGCCCGAGCACCCCGCCCACCACCGCCCCACCGAGCAGCAGGAGCAGCAGCACCGTGAGCAGCCGCTCGATCTGCTCGGCGAACTCGTGCAGCACCTGGTGGTACTCGTGCGACCGCTGCGCGGACCGGATCCCGCGCGCGGCGATGAACACCGCGAGGAAGCCGTAGCCGCCGGCGATCTCCACCAGCCCGTACGCCAGGAACGTCGCCGCCAGGGCAAGGAACCCCTCCGAATGGTGGGCGAGGCGCAGCTTCTTGTTCCGCGCGCGGAAGAACAGCCGGCCGAGGAACTTGCCGACCAGCAGGCCGCCCACCGCGCCGATGGTGACCTTGTAGAGCACGTCCACCAGCAGCCACTCGCCGATCCAGCTCTCGTGCGTGACGGCGGCCGTGGCCATCGCGATCGCCGCGTACACGAAAGGGAAGGAGAGACCGTCGTTGAGACCGGCCTCCGACGTCAGCGAGAAGCGGACCTCGTCCTCGGAGTCCTCCTCGTCGGTCGGCTCGCCGACCTGGACGTCGGAGGCCAGCACCGGATCGGTCGGGGCGAGGGCGGCACCCAGCAGAAGCGCGGTGGCCGGCACCAGCCCCGCCCACCACCAGCCGAGCAGGGCGACGGCCGCGATGGTGGCCGGCATGGCGACCGCCAGCAACCGCCACGTGGTGGCCCAGCGCCGCCGGCCGAGCGGGCGGTCGATCTTCAGGCCCGCACCCATCAGGGCGACGATCACACAGACCTCGGTCAGGTGCTGCGTCAGCTGCGGGTGGGCGAGGGGATCGGCCTCCGGAAGGCCCAACGGTACGGCGAAGAGCACCATCCCCAGCGCCAGGAACACGATCGGCATGGACAGCGGACGGCGCTCGAGGAGCCGGGGGAGGATGCCGGCGAGCAGAGCGCCGACGCCGAAGATGGCGAAGAGCAGGTCGGGCAGTTGCACCCGCCTTCACTGCCCGGCGCCGGGGCAAAACATGCCGGACAGCAGCGGTTGTCTGCCGCACAGCCGGGTAACCGCCCGGCATGATTGAGTACCCTCGCGTCGCCGTCGTCACCGGATCGGAGTCGGGCATCGGACGGGCGATCGCGGTCGCCCTCGCCGAGGACGGGTACGACATAGGCATCACCCGGCATCGCGACACCGAGCACGCCCAGCGCACCGCGGACGAGGTCCGCAAGGCGGGCCGGCGTGCCGAGATCCGGTCCCTGGACCTGACCCGCCTGCCGGCCGCGGCCGCCGTCGTGGACGATCTCACCGACGCGCTGGGCGGCATCGGCGTGCTGGTCAACTGCGCCGGTACGGGCATCTCGACGCCGGTGCTGGACACCGGCTGGGAGCAGTGGCGCAAGGTGCTCGCCGTCGACTTGGACGGGCCGTTCCTCTGCGCCCAGCGCGCCGCCCGCCGCATGGTCGAGGCGCGCCGCGGCGGCCGGATCATCAACATCACCAGCGTGCACGAGACGGCCCCGCGGGTCGGGGCGGGCGCGTACTGCGCGGCCAAGGGCGGCCTCGGACTGCTCACCAAGGTCATGGCGCAGGAACTGGCCGAGCACCGCATCACCGTCAACGCGGTGGCGCCCGGCGAGATCGCCACCGCGATGACCGGGCAGGAGGACCAGGACCCGCACGCCGAGCGGCGTCCCGGTATTCCGCTGGGGCGGCCCGGCGACGCCCGCGAGGTGGCCGCCGTGGTGGCGTTCCTCGCGAGCCCGCAGGCGTCCTATGTGACCGGTGCCTCCTGGCCCGTCGACGGCGGCATGCTGACCATGGGACCGCAGGCCGGTTCCCACATCACCGGCGACGACTGGCGCCGTCCCTGACCGTCAGCCGGTCAGCTTCTTGATCGCCGAGCGGTCCAGGGCGGCGAGCAGGGCGGCGGGATTCTCGTACGTCTCGACGGCACCCGCCGCCATCAGCTCGTCCGCACTCGTGCCGCCGCAGGTCAAGCCGATGCACGGGATGCCGAGCTTCCCGGCCGCCTTGACGTCCCACACCGCGTCGCCGACGAAGACACAGTGCTTCGCATCCACGTCGGACTGATCGAGGGCGGCCTCCAGGATGTCGGGCGCCGGCTTGCTCTCCTCGGCGTCCGCCGACGAGGTCGCCGCGGTGATCACGTCGTCGGCGCCGATGACCCGCCGCAGCTTCCCCAGCTCGGTGCCCTTCGCCGAGGATGCGAGCACCACGGCGAGGCCGCGCTCCGCGCACGCCCGCAGCAGGTCCGCGGCCCCGGGCAGCGGGCGCAGCCGCTCCCACCATGCCCCGTAGAGCACGTCATGGGCGGCGGCCATCTGTTCGTCGTCGCTCTTGTCGCGATCGGCGCCGAGCAGGTGGTCGAGGATCTTGTCGGAGCCCATGCCGATCGCCCGGTGGATCTCGGCCATCGGTACGTCCTCGTCATGCTGCCGCAGGGCCTCCCACCAGGCGACCGCGTGCAGATAGGTGGTGTCGACCAGCGTGCCGTCGACGTCGAAGAGCACTCCTCGCTTGGCTGTCATGTGCGGCGATTACCCCTTTTCGGCGGGGGGTATCAACATCTCGAACCAAACCGTGGAGCCGCGCACAGTGGGGTCGGTGCCCCACGTGTCGCTCAGTTCCTCGATCAGCCCGAGGCCGCGGCCCCGGCTGCTCATGGCGTCCGTGCGGGCGCGGGTGACGCTGCCGCGCGTACCGGTGTCGGCCACCGAGACCAGCAGGCGCTCCGCGCTGAGGTCGATGCGGACCTGGGCCGGGGTGCCCGCGTGGAGCAGGGCGTTCGTGGTGAGCTCGCTGGTGCACAGGATCGCCGCGCCGATCACCGGCTCGGGGACCGACCACTCGCGCAGCCGGGTCGTCATCCACTGCCGTACGCGGCTCGGCCCGGTCGGCTCCGCCGGCACCCGCATCGTCGCGGACCGGCTCTGCGCCACGGCCCGCTCGACGGCCAGGACGGCCACGTCGTCGTCCGTGCTCCCGGCGACCGCAGCCGTAGCCAGGGCGCAGAGGTTGCGGGGGTCGCCGCTGGTCGCGCTCGCGGTGGCCCGGACCAGGTCCTGCAGGCCGGCGCTGAGCGTCCGGCCCCGGCGCTCCACCACGCCGTCGCTGAACATCAGGATCGTGTCGCCGGGCTCCAGGCGCACCGTGCTGGTCCGCCAGGAACCGCCCAGGCCCAGCGGCGCACCCGGCGGCAGGGTGACCAGCTCGGCCGACGCCCCGCCCCGGCCGGCCCGGCGCAGCACGGGCGGGGGGTGGCCGGCGCTGCCCAGGGTGATCGTCCCGTCGCTCTGGTCCAGCACGCCGTAGACGACCGTCACGAAGATCTCCTCGTTGCGCGACTCCGCCCCGAGCGAGCCGACGAGCCGGTCGAGGCCCGCCAGCACCGTCCCGGGCGCGGGGTCGGTCAACGCGAGGGCACGCAATGCCGCGCGAACCTGCCCCATCACCGCGGCCGCGCGCACGTCGTGTCCCGCGACGTCGCCGAGGACCATCGCCAGCCGGCCGTCGGCCAGCTCGAACGCGTCGTAGAAGTCGCCCCCGGCCGCGTTGCCGTCCACGCCGACGTCGTAGCGGGCGGCGATGCGGAACCTGTCCAGCTCCGGGAGGTGCTCCGGAAGCATGCTGCGCTGCAACAGCTGGGCGGTGCCGTGCTGGGCCTCGAACCGCCGGGCGCGCTCGGCCGCCTGCGCGACCAGCTCGGCCGCCGCGTACAGCAGGGCCCGCTCGGCCGGCAACCAGGTGTGCGCGGCGCGGTAGCCCATGGTCAGGGCGCCGCGCAGCGACGGGGTGCGCAACGGCATCGCGGCGAGCGCCCGGATCCGGCGCTCGTGCCGGTCGGTCGCGACGTTGGCCAGCGGGGAGCCGTCGGGCTGGAACGCGGGCCGTCCGCTCTGCGCCGCCATCACCAGCGGGAAGGCCGAATCGTTGCCGACCCGCTTCCACAACGGAGGCAGCCGCTCGTCGACCTCGTCGACCATCTCGCCCCGGATCCGCCGCACGTAGCGGAACTCCGCGCCGTCGTCGACCGCGAAGACGCAATGGTCGACGTCGAACGAGGCCATCGCGTACGACAGCACGACCCGCGCCACGTCGTCGATGGTCAGCGCCGACGCGAGCCGTGCGGTGAGCTCGCCGAGGCTCTGCAGCCGCCGGGTGACCTGGGTCGTCTCGGCCGCCACGGTCAGCACGCCGACGACGGAACCGTGCCGGTCGCGTACCACGGAATGCCCGCGGGTGAACGACGCCTGCTCGACCTGCCCGCCGCGCGGGACCGCCATCTGGGTCTCGGCCTCCAGATAGGACTGACCGCTGCGGTAGACGTCGTTGATGACCCCGCCGACGCCGGGCGTGTGCCAGAGATCGCCGAAGACGTCGGCCGCCGGGCGCCCGAGCGCGGCCGGATGCTTGACGCCGATGACCTCCGCGTAGGCGTCGTTGTAGATCAGCACGTGGTCGTCGCCGTAGGCCAGGGCCATCGGCACCGGCGACGACAGGACGACCTCCACGGTGGCCCGCACCACCGGATCCCAGGCCTCTATCGAGCCCAGCGAGGTGGTTTCCCAAGGGTGCGCGCCGACGAGCTCGGCGCAGTCCGGAGTGCGCTGCGCCGACCCGCCTTCCTGAGCGGGCAGCGTCGTCGCCGAAGGGCTCCCCATGCCGACCATGCGTTGAGCCTAGCCCGCCTCGGCCGTTCGGACGATGCCGCCACTGTACGGACGTCCGGTTCTGTCCGGTACGCGCGGGTGCCAGTTGTGAGGCGTCCCCGTGTGATGTGACGGTGGGTAGTTCGGCCGTACTGAAAACGGGTCTCGGTCTTGGATCTTGGCTCGCCTATAGTGCCGCGCGTGAGTGAAACGTGGCGGCCCCGGCCCAGCCGCGGCGTCATGGGGTACGTCGCTGAGCTGCAGCAATTCGACCCTGTCCCGCCGTCGGTCTACGAGCTGGACCCGCCCGCGGACACTCACGCTCCTTCTCCTGTCTCCCCGGACCTGGTCTACTCCGCTGCGACCGACACCTTCTTCTCGGCGCCCGAGGTCGAGCCGGCGCCGATCGCGTCGCACGTGCGGCCGGAGCCGGCGGGCCGACGGATGCGGGCCGTCGTGCTGTCCGCGGCGATCCTGGCGATCATCTCCGGGGTCGGCATGGGCTATGCGGCCTGGGACACCACGGGCGGGACACCGTCCGCACAGGCACCCGGCGGCGTGAGCTCGGCCGCGCCGGAGGACGGCCGACTCGAACTGGCACCCGCGCTGCCGGGCGTCGACCCCGTCACCGGCGCCGCCACGGATCCCGCCACCACGCCCCCGGCGGCGCCCACCACGGCGGCCCGGGTCGCGCCGCTGCCGGTGCACGTGCCGGAGGGGACGTCGGCTCCGGCCGTACCCGGATCCCCGGACCGGCCCGGAGCCACCGCCCAGCCCACCGAGCCGGAACCGGCCGAGACCAGCGACCCGCCGGAGGCGACCGATCCCGTCGCGCTGCCGCCGCGTCCCCTTCCGCCGACCGCGATTCTCACGTACGCCGCTGAGCAGGGCGAAGACGGCGTGACGGGTTACACCGCGACGGTACGGGTGACGAATCCGAGCGGCGTGCCGAACCGGGGCTGGACGGTGTCGCTGACCGTGCCGGGCGCGAACGCGGTGACCGCCTCGGGGGCGCGGGTGGCACAGGACGGGGAGTCGGTGACGTTCACCGGCGAGCCGATCGCCGCAGGCGAGACGCTGACGTTCACGTTCGCTGTCGACGGAACGCTCCCGGCGTTGCCGGGCGGCTGCCGGATCGACGGCCTCGCCTGCTCCTGAGACCTCCTGTCTCAGTCCGTCGCTCCCACGCCAGTGCGGACGGACGGCCGCCGATCTAACCTCGTCTCAGGTGGGCGCCCGCCGCCCACCTCCGGTCCGACCGGCGAGGAGGCCCGATGAACGGCTCCGACCTGAGCGGCGCCCTCAGCGACATGTGGCGATCGGTGCTGCTGTTCGTCCCGACGGCCCTGGCGTTCGTCGCGATCCTGATCATCGGCTACGTGCTGGCCCGGTTGGCCCGGACCGTGGTCGGCAAGACCCTGCACCGCGTCGGCTTCGACCGGGCCGTCGAACGAGGCGCGGTCGGGCGCGCCCTCGGCGGCCGGGTCGAACCCAGCGACCTGTGCGCCAAGATCGCGTTCTACGCCGTGCTGCTCTTCGCTCTTCAGCTGGCGTTCGGCATCTGGGGGCCCAACGCGGTCAGCGACCTGCTCACCGCGCTGGTCGCCTGGCTGCCGCGGGCATTCGTGGCCATCGTCATCATCGTGGTCGCGGCGGCGATCGGCGGCGCGGTGCGCGACCTGATCGGCAGCGCACTCGGCGGCTTGGCGTACGGGCGGATCTTGGCCCAGGCGGCGTACTGGCTGATCGTCGCCCTCGGCATCATCGCGGCCCTCGAACAGGTCCAGATCGCCACAGCGGTGACCCAGCCGTTGCTTATCGCGGTCCTCGCGACGGTGGCCGGGGTGGTGATCGTCGGGGTCGGCGGGGGCTTGATACGGCCGATGCAGCAGCGCTGGGAGGTCTGGCTCGAGCGCGCCGGCGCGGAGTCGGCGGTGATCCGGGCGCATGCTCGCAGTTATACGGAGGAGAAGGCTCGCCGCGCTGAGGAAGCCCGACTCGCGGAGGAGGAGGCTCGCCAGGCCGAGGAGGCTCGCCAGGCCGAGGAGGCTCGCCAGGCCGGGGAGGCACGGAAAGCCGAAGAGTCGCGGGTCGCCGAGGAGGCGCGGAAAGCCGAGGAGGCGCGGAAAGCTGAGGAGGATCGCCTGGCTGAGGATGCGCGCCGCGCGGAGGAGGAGGCGCGGGTCGCCGAAGAGGCGCGCCGTGCAGAGGAAGCGCCTTTGGCCGAGGCGGCACCTCGAGCCGAGACGGCGGCGTCATCCGAACCCCCATCACCGGCGGAGGCGCCACCGACCGACCGGACGCGCAGAGCCAGGCGGGCGCGTAGGACTGCCCAGGCGAGTAGGACCACGGACGCCGCGGGACCGGGTCCGGCGGCCGAAGCGAGCCCGGCCGCGGGCGCAGAAGCGGGTCCGGCTGCTGAGGCGGGGCCGGAGGGGCGCACCGAAGCTGCGCGGCGTGAGCAGGAAGAGCGTGCCCAAGCGGCGCGGCAGCGGCTCCTGGAAGCGGCGGCCGGTGAGCAGACCCAGGTGATTCCGGTGCAGCGGTCCCGGCGCAGTTCCAACCCGGTACCCGGCTTCGACGACGATGACGACGACCCGGAAACCACGGGGGACGGCGGGGCCCGGTCGGAGGCGGTCCGCGACGAAGGCGAACGGACCCAGGTGATCTCCCGCCTGCCCGATCCGGCCGACGGCGAGCAGACCCAGATCATCAAGCCGCCGGGTGGCGACCGGGGCGCGGGGTAGAGAAAGGGCCGGCACCTCGTAGAGGTGCCGGCCCAGAACGGTCGGTGGCCTGTCAGGTCGGATTTACCGTCAGCGGGACTGGGGCATGGTGTGCGCGAGCGAGCACACCGCCAGCAGGCGGTTGAGAACCCAGTCGTTCGCGCTCCAGTCGATCGGGCCGTCGGGCGCGCGCCAGCCGTGCTTGAACGCGGCGTCGCGGACGCCCTCGGCGTAGGCGGCCAGGATCACCGGGGTGAGCGGGCGCACCTCCGTCGAGAGGCTGTCCCGGATGGCCGCCACGTGCTGGTCGACGGCGGCGAGCAGGCCCGGCGTCCGGGCGGCGGCCTCGAGGCCGGTGACACCGACGGACGACGTCAGCTCGGCGAGGCAAGCGGTGGCGGAACGCAGGGCAGCGCGGGCGGCAGCGCCGCTGAACAGGCCATTCATGGGAAGAAACGTTAGGGTCGCCGAGGTAGCCAACGGTTCGCCTGATCGGTGCAGCTCGGTTGAACTGCGGGCCCGAGGGGAAATGGTCCCGGCATGAGCGATGGTCCCGACACCGAGCACCGGCGACCCGAAGGTCTCGACGACACCACGGTCGAGGCCCTCGGGAAGCTCAGCGAAGCCCTGGAAGTGATCGAACGCGTCCGCGGCCACCTGTACTCGATGCACCAATTGGTCGGCGAGGCCGACTTCAAGCTCGACGACGCGGTTGCCCTGCTGCGCAAGGCCGGTCACGAGCAGCTCGCCGAGCGGGTCCAGCAGGAGCTGATCGGCCGTAACGTCCTCGAGGGCCGGTGGACGTTCCAGGTCGTCGAGGAGTTCGACGACGGGTACTACGCCGAGTTCAAGGGCATCGAAAAGGACGCCAGGGACCAGCTCGCCCAGGGTAAGCGTCACCTCTACGAGGCGGAACTCAAGGAGCAGCGCCGTACCCGCGGACGCAAGGGTCACGAGGCACTGCCCTGACGGGTGGTGCTCGGTTCTACTCGAGCTCGGTGCGCGGGCGGCGACGCTGGGCGTCGTCGGCGATGATCACGGTAGCGACGAGGAGGGACACGACCACGGCGAAGAACCAGGAGGCGTCATCGATCAGCGACGCCGCCAACGGCGCCTGGAACGCGGCGAGAAGAAAGGCCACCCAGGCAACTCGGCGTTGACGTTCGGAGAGGAAACCGGCAGATCGCATCCGGCTAGTGTTGCCGGATTCGGGCGGTTCGCCGTCACCCTTTCGGCCGATCTCGGGTTGTCCGATAGTGCCCACTGCGCTCCGTCGTCGCCGGTCCACGAGCGGTACGCGACTGCCGTTTCGGCAGGTCATCGCGTTGCCGGCCGGAAAGGTCATCCGGCGGTTCCAGGATGCATCGCAGGTCAGAGACGCTCCCGGGGTTTGGCGGGCGTTTATACCTTTCGTGGAAGCTTGCGACGCTCGAACCGGAAGTCGGTTGTGGGCGCTTTGCGTACGGATCGTCCCGCCGCGGTCACGTTCGGAGAGCCGTCGGTTCGGCGGAGCAGCCGCGGTGGCGACGACTGCTCTGGCCCTGGCGGCCTGCTCGCCCGCCACCACGCTCGGCGCCCGCCAGGTGCCGCCCGACGACGGCCCGCAGCCTCACGTTCAGGCCGGCGCCTTGCACGGACGTACCGATGCCTTCTTGATCGTCCGTGATGCCGCCTCGCGCGTCGACGTGCGGATGGCGGACCTGCCCGGCTTGCTCTACCGGGTGAGCACTCCCGCCGATTCCGGGCTGTCCCCGCAGGTCACCGGCGTGCCGGGCCGCGTCCGGGTGGGGCTGATGCCGACCGGCGCCGACGGGCCCGACACCGTCGAGATCGAGCTGAACCGGCGGGTCCGCTGGGACATCCGGCTGCCGGCCGGCGCGGGGGAGCAGCATCTCGATCTTGCTGCCGGGCGGGTCCGGCGGCTGGCGCTCGGGTCCGGGGCCGGGCTGGTCAGCATGCGGCTTCCGGCGCCGGCCGGGTCCGTGCCGGTCGCCCTGTCCGGGTCCGTCGGCGAGCTGGCCGTCACCGTGCCCGCCGACACCGCCGTCAAGCTGCGGCTTCGTGGGGGTGCGGGGTTGGTCGCGGTGCCGTGGGCGGCCCGAGTGCGTGCCGCGCCGGGTGCCGTCGTCGCTCCGGAGTCCTGGGGTACGGCGAGAGACCGCTACCTGCTCGACGCCGGCGCCGAGGTGGGCACGGTGACGGTGCTGGGCTGACAAGGGCCGATCAGTGGGGGCCGCCGCGTCCCGTGGTGCTCGGCCGGTACTCCCGGTCCGGGTCGGTCTCGCCGGCCTCGGTCGTGACCTGAGCGCCGTGCCCGAAGGCCTGTTCCTCGCCCGCGTCGTTGCCGGTCGGGTCGCCCTGGCCGTCGGTGTCCCAGGTCGCCATGGCCTCGCTGAGGTCCTTCACCGAGAGCTTGTCCTCGTCGCGCCATACGCCGGCGTCTTCGCGATCAGTCATGCTCTTCGCGTACCCACGAAAAGGCCGCCGGAATCCCGGCGGCCTCGTCGATGGTGGGGTTCTTACGGCTGCGGGCGGTCCACCTCGCCGCGCCAGGCGCCGGTCTCGACGCCGCCGCGGTTCTCGATGAACTCCTTGAATCGCTTCATGTCGCCCTTGACCTGGCGGTCCAGGAAGCCGAGCTTGTCGCCGGCCTGCTCGAGCACGCCGTCGGGTTCGAAGTCCATCTGGCAGGTGACCCGGGTGTGGGTCTCGTCGAGCCGGTGGAAGGTGACGACGCCGGCCTGCTTGCTGCCCTCGGTCGTGGTCCAGGCCACGCGCTCGTCGGGGAGCTGCTCGGTGATCTTGGCGTCGAACTCGCGCTTCACGCCGTCGATGTTCGTCTTCCAGTGGGTGGTCGTCGCGTCGAGCTGGCGGATCTCCTCGACGCCGCCCATGAACCGGGGGAAGTCCTCGAACTGGGTCCACTGGTTGTACGCGGTGCGTACCGGCACGCTGACGTCAACGGACTCGGTGACTGTACTCACGGTGTTTCCCTCCTTGTGGGTTTCCCCGCCTTGCGGTGGTGCTTCTGGTCGTGCGGCCGCCGTGCCCTGGCCGCCTCCATGACAAGAAAGGTGCCCGGCGGTCCGGCAGCTAAACCGCTCGATCCTTCTCGTCGTCGGCCGGCTCCTTGGGCGGCAGCGGCGGGTCGGTGTCCTTCTCGCCCGCCTGCAGCTGGCGGCCGCGCTGCAGCTCGGCGTTGATCTCCACGCCCAGCATCAGCGCGGAGTTGGCCAGGTAGAGCCAGACCAGGAAGGCGATGATCGCGCCGAGGCTGCCGTACGTCTTGTCGTACGAGCCGAAGTTCGCGACGTAGAGGCCGAACCCGAACGACGCCAGCGCCCAGACGAAGAGGGCGACCGCGCCGCCGAGGGTGAGCCAGCGGAAGCGGGGCTGGCGGACGTTCGGGGCGATCCAGAACAGCATCGACAGCAGCAACATCAGGATCATCACCAGTACCGGCCAGCGGCCGATCGACCAGGCCGTCCTGGCGGTGCCGCCGGCGTGCAGGACGTTGCCGACCGCGTCGACCAGCGGGCCGCTGATCACCAGGCCGGTGCCGACCACCGCCATGAGGACCAGCGCGATGGCGCTGAGCCCGAGCTGCAGCGGCCGCAGCTTCCAGAACGGCCGCCCCTCCTTGACCCCGTAGATGCGGTTCGACGCCCGGGTGAAGACGCCGACATAGGTGGACGCCGACCACAGGGCGCCGAGCAGGCCGAAGCTGAGCAGGGCCTTCGCGGAACTCTGCTGGACGATGACCGCGTCCAGGACGGAGGTGAGGTTCTCGTTGCCCACCACCGAACCGGCGCCGAGGTCCTTGAGGATGCCGAGGATCGTCTCGACCGCGGTGCGGCCGTCGGTGACGAGGTTGACCAGCGCCACCACCACGATCGCGACCGGGAAGATCGCCAGCACCGCGTTGTACGTCAGCGCCGCGGCCAGGTCGCCGCAGTCGTCGTCGATGAAGCCGTTGATGCTGCGCCACAGCACGCCCCGCCACGTCGACCAGCGCAGTTGCCGGAAGCGGCTGGGCAGGGTCGGGGTCATGTCCGGACGCGTCGTGGCGGCTGTCATCTGGTCTCCGGCTCCCATCCGTCACGGCATGCGCATTCGTCACTACCCGGTGTGGGTTTGGGGCAAACGGCGCGGGGTACGGTCGGCGGGTGGAACGAGCGGACGCGATCGTCATCGGTGCGGGACACAACGGCCTGGTAGCGGCGAACCTGCTCGCCGACGCGGGGTGGAGCGTCCAAGTGCTGGAGGCGACACCGCAACCCGGCGGCGCGGTGCGGTCCGGCTATGTCACCGCGCCCGGCTATCTCAGCGACCTCTTCAGCTCCTTCTATCCGCTGGGCTTCGCCTCCCCGGTGCTGAAGAACCTCGGCCTCGACGCGTACGGGCTGGAGTGGACCCACGCCCCGGACGTCCTCACCCACCTGCTGCCCGACGGCCGGGCTGCCACGGTCAACCGCGACCTCGAGAAGTCCATGGCGTCGATGGAGCAGTTCGCGCCGGGGGACGGCGAGCGGTGGAAGCACGCGTACGACGACTGGCGCGACGTCTCCGCCGAGATGCTGAACGTGCTCTTCACGCCGTTCCCACCGGTGCGTTCCGGGTTGCAGCTGGCGCGCCGGCTCCGGGTCGGCGGCGCGCTGCGGCTCGCCCGGCGCCTGGTGCTGTCCGTACGGGAGCTCGGGTCGGAGATGTTCGAGGGTGAGGGCGCGAAACTGGCCCTCGCCGGCTGCGCGCTGCACACCGACCTGTCGCCGGAGGAGGCCGGGGGAGGCGTCTACGGCTGGCTGCTCGCCATGCTCGGTCAGGAGTACGGCTGGCCGGTGCCGGTCGGCGGCGCCCAGCGGATCACCCAGGCGCTGGTCGAGCGGCTGCTCGACCGCGGCGGGCGGATCGACTACGAGACCCCGGTGTCGCGCGTGCTGGTCGCCGGGGGCAAGGCGATGGGCGTACGCAGCGCCGACGGGCGTAACTGGCGCGCGTGCCGGGCGGTGCTGGCCGATGTCCCCGCCCCGGCGCTTTTCCTGGACCTGGTCGGCGAACGCTGGCTGCCGCCCCGGTTCGCGGAGGACCTCGAGTTCTTCCGCTGGGACGGCGCGACGGTGAAGGTGGACTGGGCGGTCAACGGCAAGATCCCCTGGAAGAACCCGGCGGCGGCCGGATCGGGGACCGTGCACCTGGGCGCCGACCTGAACGGGCTGACCCGCTACTCCGCCCACCTCGCGACGGACTCGGTGCCCCCGAACCCGTTCCTGCTGCTGGGACAGATGACCACGGCCGACGCGTCGCACTCGCCGGAGGGGACCGAGTCGGTGTGGGCGTACACGCATCTGCCGCACCGCGCCCACTGGGAGGCCGAGGAGATCGACGCGCACGTCGCCCGGATGGAGGCGGTGCTGGAGGAGCACGCCCCCGGCTTCGGGCGCATGGTGGAGGGCCGCAACGTGTTCTCCCCGGCCGTCATGGAGCGCGAGAACCCCTCGCTGGTCGGCGGCGCCCTCGGTGGCGGGACGGCCGCGGCGTTCCAGCAGTTGTTCCTGCGGCCGGTGCCCGGCCTGGGCCGCCCGGACACGCCGGTGGACCGGCTGTACCTGGCGAGTGCCTCAGCCCATCCGGGCGGCGGAGTGCACGGCGCGCCGGGTGCGAACGCGGCCCGGGCGGCGCTCGCCCGGAACCGCTTCCTCACCGGCCGCGCCTACCAAGCGGTGATCGACGCGGCCCACGGCGCGATCTACAAGTAGGGACGGCGGCGGAGGAAGCCCGCCGCCGCGAGGCTGAGACCGGCGCCGAGCACCCCGGCCACCAGCGGCTTGTGCATGGTCGCCCACAACGCGAACGAGCTGGTCCGGCTCTGGTCGTCGAACACGCCGTGCACGCCGAAGTCACGGTCCTCGTCCACCGGCTTGTCGACGTTGTCGTGCCACTGCGACAGGTCGATCTTCTCGCCGGTCTGCTGTCCCTGATAGCCGCGCTTGTCGTTGGCCAGCAGCCGGTCCAGGAAGGCCGGCGCCACGATGTTGCCGAGCCGGGTCTTGAGCGTCGGGCCGCCCACGTTGATCTCGCGCTTGCCCTTGTCCGCCACCCAGAGCGCGGCCTGCGCCACGACCTCGGGCTGGTAGATCGGGGGAACCGGCTGCGGGTGGTTGGGCAGGCGGGTACGGACCCACGAGAACTGCGGGGTGTTCACGGCCGGCAGCTGGACCATCGACAGCGTGACCCGGTTGCCGTCGTGCAGCAGCTCCGCGCGCAGCGAGTCGTTGAAGCCCTGGATCGCGTGCTTCGACGCGCAGTACGCCGACTGCAGCGGAATCCCCCGGTACGCCAACGCCGAGCCGATCTGCACGATCGCGCCGTGCCCGGCCGGCCGCATGTGGCGCAGGGCGGCCAGGGTGCCGTGCACCGTACCCAGATAGTTGACCTCGGTGACGCGGCGGAACTCGGCCGGGGTGATCTCCCAGGTGGGCGCGAAGACCGACGTCATGGCGTCGTTGACCCAGACGTCGATGCCGCCCCAGGCCGCGGCGACGTCGTCGGCCGCCTCCTGGACGGCGTCCGCGTCGGACACGTCCACCTGATAGGTACGCACTTCCGTGGCGCCGGCCGCGCGGGTCTCCAGGGAGGCGCCCTCGAGGCCGGCCCGGCCGCGGGCGAGCAGCGCCACCCGGGCACCGCGGCGGGCATAGGCGACGGCCACCGCGCGGCCCACGCCGGCGCTGGCTCCGGTGATCACGACGTTCTGACTCATGGCCGGCTCTTTTCCCGCGTCGCGATGTCGGACAAACGTCGGAGCGACTCCACGTTGCGGCGGTGCAGCACCAGATCGTTGAGCTTGGTGTGGATCCAGCGCAGCGGTCCGGCGCGGAAGGTCTCCTCCATCGTCACGCGGGTACGGCCACCGTCGACCGGGTCCAGCACCATTTGCACGGTCGCCTCGCCCAGCGGCCACAGGCCGGCGAGAATGGTCAGCTCGCGCCCCGGCACGCAGCTGAGGACCGTGGAACTCTCCTTCAGCGACACGGGCCACGGCCCGGCCTTGTGATGAAGTTTCGCGCCGGGCTGTGGCCAGGAGGCGTCCACGTCGCGGATGTGGACGGTGCCGACGACCCAGTCGCTGTAAGTCCACCCGTCCGCGAGGACCGCGAACACCTGATCCGGGGGAGCGGGAACGATACGCTGCACGATAGCCACGGGGCGGGACATACCCCCCAGGGCGATGTTTACGCTTTCCGGCCAGGGGCAAGACGCTCCGCGTATCGCCAGCCTCGACTCCGGTCTTCTCCCGGAACCAAGCTGTCGCCAGGAGGACCTAGTGCGCATCGCGATGATCTCCGAGCAGGCGAGCCCGCTGCCCGCCGGCGACGCCGCCACGGGCGCCCAGCAGCGGCACGTCGCGGAGCTCTCCACGGCGCTGGGCGAACTCGGCCACGAGGTCCGCGTCTACACCCGCCGGGACAGCCCGGACCTGCCGGCCATCGTGCCGCTGGCGGAGGGCGTCAGCGTGGTGCACGTGCCCGCCGGCCCGGCCCGGGTGCTGCCCGACGACGTCCTGCTGCGCCACATGGGCGACTTCGCGCAGTGGCTGCGTACGGACTGGCGCGACACCGACTGGCTGCCCGACGTGGCGCACGCCCACTTCTGGACCAGCGGCCTGGCGGCCGTCACGGCGGCCCGGCAGGTCGGCATCCCGGTCGTCCAGTCGTTCCACGAGATCGCCGCGGGTGAGCCCGCCGGCACGGGCACGTCGCGGACGGGCTACGAGCGCGCGCTCGGCCGTGCCGTCGACAAGGTCGTCGCCCAAACCCATGACGAGCTGCAGGGGCTGATCCGCATCGGAGTGCCGCGGTCCCGGCTGACCGTCGTGCCGGCCGGCGTCGACAGCGAACGGTTCACCCCGGACGGACCGGCCGCCGAGCGCGACCCCCAACGGCCTCGCATCCTGAGCGTGGGACGGCTGGTGGAGCGCAAGGGCTTCGGCGACGTCATCCAGGCCATGCGGTACGTGCCCGGCGCCGAGTGCGTCGTCGTCGGCGGTCCGCCCGCCGCGGAGCTGGCCGCCGATCCGGAGGCGAAGAAGCTGCGGGCGATCGCCGAGCAGTGCCAGGTCGCCGACCGGGTGCGGATCGTCGGCGGGGTTCCGGCCCGGGACATGCCGCGCTGGTACCGCTCCGCCGACCTCCTGGTCGCCGCGCCCTGGCAGGAGCAGTTCGAACTGGCGCCGCTCGAGGCGATGGCCTGCGGTGTACCGGTGATCGGCACCGCCGTCGGCGGCCTCAACGAGACCGTCGTCGACGGCCTCACCGGCGACCTGGTGCCGGCCCGCGACCCGCGTGCGCTCGGCGGCGCCCTGCGGCGGCTGGTCAACGACAAGGTGCGCCGGTTCGCATACGCGACGGCCGCGCTCGACCGGGCCCGCCAGGCGTACTCGTGGAAGCGCGTCGCCTCGCAGATCGGCTCGGTGTACTCGGCGGTCTCCGGCCGGCGCAGCAACGAGGCCGAGGTCGTGGCGTAGGGCGCGACGACCCCTGGCATCCATCGACTGGTTGATCCGCCGGCAGGCGCAGCGTGTGAGGCTCTTCCCCTGAGATACGGGGAGGGGACATCGATGGACCGGCGATCGCGGTTACTGCCCTATGTCACCACGGCGTGGCTGCTGGCATGGCAGAACCGGGGGCGGCACATGGCGGTCTTCTTCGCCGGCCTGATCGTCCTCATCGCGGTGCTGGTCTGGACCGACCCGTTGTACGGCTTCTTCGCCTGGACCGGCTTCCTGCTCGTGCTGCATGCCCTGCACGGCCGCTGGCGGCTGCTGGGCGCGGCGAGCGTCGGTGTCTGCACCGGGGTCTCCCAGGTGCGGGGCCCGTGGGTGCCGGCGCAGTGGGGGACGATCGCGGTGGTGGTCGTCCTCAACGTGGCGATCGGCACCGCGATGACGTACCTCGCCATCGTCACGCAGGGCCACCATGCCCGCCGTGCCGAGCTCGTCCAGGAGCTGGCCGCCGCTCTGGAGGAGAACGCCGCGCTGCACGCCCGGCTGCTGGTCCAGGCACGGGAGGCCGGCGTTCTCGACGAGCGGCAACGGCTGGCCGGCGAGATCCATGACGTGCTCGCGCAGGGGCTGACCGGGATCGTCACCCAGCTCGAGGCCGCCGGTCAGGCCGCCGGCCGGCCCGCCGACCGGGACCGGCACCTGGCGACCGCCAAGCAGCTCGCCCGCGACGGCCTCGCCGAGGCCCGGCGGTCGGTCCGGGCGCTGCGGCCGCGTCCGCTGGACGCGGGGTCGCTGCCGCAGGCGCTGGCCGAGGTGGTGGACGGCTGGTCGGCGCGGCACGGGGTCGCGGCGGAGATGATCATGACGGGTACGGTGCAGCCGCTGCTCCCCGAGATCGAGGCGACGCTGCTGCGGACGGCGCAGGAGGCGCTGGCGAACGTGGCCCGGCACGCGGGTGCCCGTCGCGTCGCCCTGACCCTGTCCTATCTGGAGGATCTGGTGACCCTGGACGTCCGCGACGACGGCTGCGGCTTCGACCCGGCCGCCCCGCGGGCCGGGCAGGACGAGGGCGGCTTCGGCCTCACGGCCATGCGGGAGCGGGTCCGGCGGATCGCGGGCACGTGTGAGGTCGAGTCCGAGCGGGGCGCCGGCACGGCCGTCTCCGTCTGCGTGCCGGCGATCCCGCTGGGCGCCGCCGCATGATCGGGCTGCTGATCGTCGACGACCATCCCGTGGTCCGCGACGGGCTGCGCGGCATGTTCGCCGGCGACGACCGGTTCGAGGTGCGCGGCGAGGCCGCCGACGGGCGCGAGGCCCTCGCGGTGGCCCGGGCCGTCGGCCCGGACGTGGTGCTGATGGACCTGCGGATGCCCGGCATGGACGGGGTCACCGCGATCCGGGAGCTGCGCGAGCAGGGGTGTGCGGCGCGGGTGCTGGTGCTCACGACGTACGACACCGACAGCGACGTGCTGCCGGCGATCAAGGCCGGGGCGACCGGTTACCTGCTCAAGGACACCCCGCGCGAGGAGTTGTACCGGGCGGTCGTCGCGGCCCACCGGGGCGAGTCCGTGCTGTCGCCTACGGTGGCCGGCCGGCTCATCGGCAGCCTGCGGTCGCCCGCCCAGGAGCCGTTGAGCCCGCGCGAGCTGGAGGTGCTCGGGCTGATCGCGCGCGGGTGCACCAACCGGGAGGCGGCGGCACGGCTCTTCATCGGCGAGGCGACGGTGAAGACGCATCTGCTGCACGCGTACGCGAAGCTGGGTGTCCGGGACCGTGCCGCCGCCGTGGCCGCCGCCTTCGAACGAGGCCTGCTCGGCAACGCCTAACGCGGTTCTCCGCGGTAGGTGCCGAACTGCCAGAGGTTGCCCTCCGGATCGCGGACGGTGAAGTCGTGCGAGCCGTAGTCCGTGTCGTACGGCTTGCGCACGATCTCCGCGCCCGCGGCGGCCGCCCGCTCGTGGACGGCGTCGACGTCGGCGGTCACCACGTACGCGCCGAACGTGCCGGGCCGCAGCGGCCACTGGTCGTCCGGGTCGTCGCGCTGCGAGCCGAGCATGATGCCGCCTCCCTCGGGCCAGCTGAGCTGGGCGTGGTCGACACGGTCGCCGGAGCCGTGCACGACGGTCTCCTCGAAGCCGAGGACCTCGACGAGGAAGCGGATCAGGGCGCGGGCGTCGCGGGCCCGCAGCGTGGGCCACACCTGGGGTGGCGGGGTCGTGTCAGTCATGGGCCCCATCGTGGTCGCCGCCCGGCCGCGCGGCTTGGACGAAACCGATCTCGTCCGCCAGCCAGCGCGACGGCGGGCAGCCGGCGAGGGCGCGGAACTCGCGGGCGAGGTGCGCCTGGTCGAAGTAGCCGGCGTCGGCGGCCAGCTCGGCGAGGCGCACCCCTGGGCGCAGCCGGCGCCGGACCCGGTCGAAGCGAACCACCCGGGCGGCCTCCTTGACCCCCAGGCCGGTCTCGATGCGGAAGCGGTTCGTCAGGTGCCGGGCGCTCCACCCCGTCTCGCGGGCCAGCGCGGCCACCCCGGTCCGGCCGCCGGTCTCGACGAGGCGGCGGAACGCCCAGGCCACCCCGGACGGCGGCTCGACGCCGGGCCGGAGCCGGCGGCCGAGCTCGGCGTCCACCGCGGCGAACCGCTGCGGCCAGGTCGGTGCGCCGCGCAGGCGCTCGCGGACCCGCTCGACGAACACCTCACCGAACACGTCGCTCGCATCGAAGTCGAGCGCCGCGAGCTCGCCGGCGGGCAGCCCGAGCAGCGCCCTGCACCCTAGCGGGTGCAGGGCGACCTGGATGCCGGACTGGAAGCCGTCGTGGATGATCATCGCCGGCGCCAGGTGCAGGCCGCCGACGAGCGCGGCGTAGCGGCCCGGGGCCTGCCGCGGGTCCGGATGGGCCGCCACGACGAGCGGGTCCTCCATCGTGAAGATCAGCGTCAGGTAGGGCGACGGCAATCCCCGATGCGTCCCCGGCGCGACCCCGGCCTGCCGGTACCCGGAGTACCAGGCCACGTACGGCCGCAGGGCCGGCGCGGGCCGGGCCTGCAGGTACTCGTCGACGGGCATGGGACCAGCCTGACACCCGGGCGGCTCAGGCCGCGAGCGCCTTGGCCAGCTCGTCCCGGAACGCCCGTTCACTCTCGGTGATCTGGTCGCCGCCGATGCCGAGGACGCCGCCGGTCGACGCGGCGCCGACCACGCTCTCCGCGATCTCCACCAGCCAGTGCTTGTAGGTCTCGGCGTCCGAGGGCGCGGCCTTGGCCGCCAGCAGCGCCGATGCCTCCGCCGCCCGGGTCACGACGTCCTGGGCGTAGCCGATCGGGTCGGCGGGCTCGATGGCCGGCATCTCCTCGCCGCGGTCCGGGTCGCCGGTCGCGTCGAGCACGGCCTTGGCGATCGCGGTCACCAACGGGCTCGCCGACGCCCGGGCGTCCGAGATCTGGTCGAGCCCCGCCGCGGTCTCCTGGCGGGTCTTGCGCGCGCTGTCATGCGTCGCCGCGCTCGCGGCGGTCAGCACCGACTGCGGCAGGCCGACGAGCAGCCCCCACTCGGCGTCGGTGAAACCGAACTGGGCGTACAACGGTTCGTCCGTCACGGATGTCCTCACTTCACTTTTTCTTGTCGGCGACCAGGAGAGCATTTTCCTCGACGACGGGTACCGAGAGGGTCTTGTAGCCGACCTCCTCGAACAGCACCGTGACCCGATCCTCCTCGTAGCCCATCACCATGCCGGGACCCCACTCGGGGTGTCGCACGGTGCTGTGCACGGGGAACAGCTCGTCGCCGGTCGCTTCCTCGACCTCGTCGGCCACGCCCTCGACGCAGTTGTCGCAGTGGCCGCACTGCTTCTTCACGTCCTCGCCGAAGTACGCGAGCAGCGTCTGGGTGCGGCAGGCCCGGGTCTCGGCGAAGCCGCGCATCATGTCCGTACGGGAGCGCTGGACGACCTGCTGACGCTCGTACGCGGCGACCGCAGCCTCCGCCGCCGCGGCCGGAAGCGGGGCGAAGACCGGGACCGTCCACTTGTTGCCCTGGCCCGCGGTCGCGGCGCCGACCTGCTCCAGCAGGCTCAGGAACTGACCGAGCTTGCGCGGGCCCAGGCCGGTCTTCTCCTTGAGCGCGGTCTTGGTGCTCGGGCCGGCGCGCAGGGCAGCGGCCAGCTCGCGCAGCTCGGCCACGTCCGGGGAGCCGCCGCTGAAGAACCGCTGGATCGCCTCGTCCTCGGCGCGCCACAGCAGCAGCGCCCGGCCCGGCTCGCCGTCGCGGCCCATCCGGCCGATCTCCTGGAAGTAGCTGTCCGGCGAGTCCGGCAGCGCGACGTGCGCCACCCAGCGGATGTTGGGCTTGTCGATGCCCATGCCGAACGCCGAGGTGGCGACCATGATCTCGATCTTGTCGGCGGTGAAGTCCTCGTGCCGCCGCTCGCGGGCGCCGCCCGCCATGCCGCCGTGGTAGAACTCGGCGGCGTACCCGGCCTGGGTGAGCCGCTCGGCGAGCTCCTCGGCCGCGCGGCGGGTGGCGACGTAGACGATGCCCGGCCGCGGCGCCTCGTCGAGCAGGGCGGTCAGCCGCCGCCACCGGTAGTCCTCGTCCGGGCAGTACGCGACCTCGAGGAACAGGTTGCTCCGGTCCAGCCCGGACACGTGGATCTCCGGGTTGCGCAGGTGCAGCCGCTCGATGATGTCCTCGCGCACGGGCGGGGACGCGGTCGCGGTCAGGGCGAGCACCGGCGGCCGGCCGATGCCTTTGATCAGGTGGCCCAGCGACAGGTAGTCGGGGCGGAAGTCGTGGCCCCAGGCCGAGATGCAGTGCGCCTCGTCGACGGCGACCAGGCCCGGGCGCAGCGCTCGTACCTCCGCCATCCGCTCGGGGTCGCTGAGCTGCTCCGGGGTGATGAAGAGGAACTCGGCGCGGCCCTCCCGGATCTCCCGGATGGCCTCGCGTTGCTGTGTCGGGGTCTCCGCGGAGCTGACCCGCACGGCACGCGTCTTCGGGTCGCCGGAGGCGTTGAGCGCGGCGATCTGGTCCTGCTGCAGGGCCAGCAGTGGTGAGATCACCACCGTCGGCCCCGGCAGCAGGACCGCCGGGATCTGGTAGATCGCCGACTTGCCGGCCCCGGTGGGCAGGACGACCAGGGCGTCCTTGCGCCGCAGCACGGCTCGCATGGGCTTGAACTGGCCGGGGCGCAGGGAGGGCCAGCCGAACTGCTTGCGGGCGACCCTGCGCAGGCGCGGCCCGTAGACGGGGATCTTCATCGAGCGGCCATTGTGCCCTGGCGTGGCCACCTCGAAACCGCTACCGGTGCTTGGGGAGGATGTGCTCGGCGTACAGGTCGAGCAGGCCCTGGTAGTTCGGCCCGGTGTTGGCGACGTAGACCTCGTCGAAGCCGGCCTCGGCGTACTTGCCGATCATCTCGAGGTGGGCCTGCGGGTCGTTGCCGCACACGAACGCCTCCTTGAGCATGTCCTGGGTGACCAGCTGGGAGGCCTGCTCGAAGTGCTTCGGCGAGGGCAGGACCTGGGAGAGCTCGCCGGGCACGCCGGCGTTCGGCCATTTCTCGTACGCGATCCGCGCGCCCTCCTCCTCGCTGGAGGCGTACGCCGCCTTGAAACCGGCCTGGCACACGCGGTCGCCGCCACCGGACGAGCGGAACTGCCGGACCGCGTCCGCGTCGGGGCTCACGCTGATGTAGCCCTCGCCGATGCGCGCGGCGACCTCGATCGCCTTGGGGCCGAAGCCCGACACGAGGATCTCCACCGGCTTCTCGGGCAGGGTGTAGATCCGCGCGTTCTCGACCGTGTAGTGCTTGCCCCGGTACGAGACGACGCCGCCCTTCCAGAGCTCCCGCATGATCTCGACGGCCTCCTCGAGCATCTCGAGCCGCACGTCCGCCTCGGGCCAGGCGTCGCCGAAGATGTGCTCGTTGAGCGCCTCGCCGGTGCCCACGCCGAGCCGGAACCTGCCGCCGGTCAGCACGGCGCTGGTCGCGGCGGCCTGGGCGATGACGGCCGGGTGGATGCGTACGGTCGGGCAGGTGACCGCCGTCGTGACGGGCAGGCCGCACGCCTGGCTGAGCGCGCCGATGGTGGACCACACGAAGGCGCTCTGGCCCTGGGCGTCGACCCACGGGTGGTAGTGGTCGGAGATCCAGAGTGCCGAGAAGCCGGCCCGTTCCGCGCCCTTGGCCTGCTCGATCAGCTCGGCCGGGGTGTACTCCTCGCTGGAAAGGAAATATCCGATTCGCATGCCCGGCGGATACCCCGGTTACTTGCCGCCGAACATTCGCCGGATGGCCCACAGCAGAATCAGCGCGGCGAGTGCCACGCCCAGCAGGCGCACGGCGTGCACCTCGGACCAGTCGACGCCGGAGGCGGCCAGAACATGTGGGGGCACGGGGGAAGCCTACCGGCGAAGGCTTAGACCACGCTTAATAGAAAGGTTTGTTGACTGAACGGGCGAAGTGGGCGACCATAGGGCGTCGCCGCGCCCAAGACGGTTGTCGGTCGATCACTGAGGGGAACGCGCTCGCGGAGCGCGTATTGATCGTCACCGGAGGTACGCGGACACATGCCGAATTCTGGCGAACTGCCCCAACTCGCCGCGACGGTACTGCAGCCCGGATTTGTGGGTACGACCGCGCCCGACTGGGTGCGCCGGCGGCTCGCGGAGGGACTCGGCGGCGTGGCCCTGTTCGCCCGCAACGTCGAGTCGCCCGGACAGGTCGCGGCCCTGACGGCCCAGCTGCGCGCCGAGCGGCCCGACGTCATCGTGGCGATCGACGAGGAGGCCGGCGACGTCACCCGCTTCGAGTCGCGGCACGGCAGCTCCCGCCCGGGCAACCTGGGCCTCGGTGCCGTCGACGACCCCGCGCTGACCGAGGCGGTCGCCCGGGACCTGGGCCTGGACCTCGCCCACGCCGGCATCACCCTGGACTACGCGCCGGACACCGACGTCAACTGCAACCCCGACAACCCGATCATCGGGGTACGCGCGTTCGGCGCGGACGCACCGCTCGTGGCCCGCCACGGCTCGGCCTGGATCCGGGGCCTGCAGGAGGCCGGCGTGGCCGCCTGTGCCAAGCACTTCCCGGGCCACGGGGACACCGCGGTCGACTCGCATCACGACGTACCCGTCATCGACCACGACCTGGCCCGCCTCGCGGAGTGCGAGCTGGTGCCGTTCCGGGCCGCCATCGCGGCCGGCGTCCAGTCGATCATGACCGGGCACCTGCTGGTGCCGGCGTACGACCCCGAGCTGCCCGCCACCCTCAGCCGGCGAATCCTCACCGGGCTGCTGCGCGAGGAGCTCGGCTTCGACGGGCTCATCGTCACCGACGGCATCGAGATGCAGGGCGTACGCCGCAAGTACGGACTCGAGGGCGCCACCGTCCGGGCCCTCGCCGCCGGCGCCGACGCGATCTGCGTGGGCGGGGACCACGCCGACGAGCGCACCGCCGAACGGCTGGTCGACGCCATCGTGGCGGCCGTGCGCTGCGGCGAGCTCGCCGAGGAGCGCCTGCGGGATGCGGCGGCCCGGGTCCGCAGGCTGGCCGCGTGGACGCTGGAGACTCAGACGGCGATCGGTGCTCGCACCATCGCGGATTCGGGCGGATCAGCTGCCCGCGACGTCGCCGTGATCGGCGGCTCGGCCGTGGGCCAGGCCGCCGCCCGGCGCGCGGTCAAGGTGACCACCACCTCGGACGCCCCCGACCTCCCGCTGACGACCGCGCCGCACGTCGTCGAGTTCGCACCGCCGCGCAACATCGCGATCGGCGCCGAGACACCCTGGGGCGTGGGCGCGCCGCTCAGCGAGCTGCTCCCGGGCACGACCTCGGTCCGGCTCTGCGCCGACGACCTCGCCGGGGTGACCGACCCGGTCGCGCCGATCCTCGACGGCAGCGGCGCCCGCCCGCTCGTCCTCGTGGTCCGCGACGCCCACCGGCACCCCTGGGTGGGCGACGCGCTCGCCCGTACGCTCGCCGTTCGCCCCGACACGATCGTGGTGGAGATGGGCGTGCCGGTCTCGGTGAGCGGCGGCCTGCACGTCGCCACGTACGGCGCCACGCGGGCCTGTGGCCGGGCCGCCGCCGAGCTCATCGCCGGCGCCCTCGCCCCGGGCCGCACCGAACAGGCTCTCGCCGCCTGATCGGACGGGGATCCGGGGTCGCGGCGCCCCCGTATCCTCGATCACGTGACGACCACCGCAGCACGCCGCCTCGCCGCCCTGATCGCCGCCGCCGCGCTCGGCCTCACCCTGCTCAGCGGGTGCAGCAGCGACAACGTCGACTGCGGCCTCGACCAGTGCACGGTGACCATCGACCGCAGCGTGAACGCGAGCGCCGAGGTCCTCGGTGTGGAGGCCAAGTTCGTCAGCGCCGACCAGAACACCGTCACGCTCGACGTGGCCGGGGAGCAGATCCAGCTGACCAAGGGGCAGCAGGCGGTCAACGTGGGCGGCCTACAGGTCTCCCTGAACAGCATCGACAGCGACAGCGTCAGCTTCCAGGTGTCGCGCTAGCACGATCGTGGCCGGTCCGGGGAGGTTTGGAGAAATCCGCGGCCGGTCACATTAGCGCCATGACAGCCTCCTCACACGTCCGCGGCACGGCGTCGCGCGCGGCCGATAGCAAACCCCTCGAATATCTGGCCCGCGGTGGCTTCATCGCGTACGGCGTCATTCACCTGATCTTCGCCTGGATCGCCCTGCAGCTCGCCTTCGGCAACTCCTCCGCGGAGGGGGACCAGTCCGGGGCCTTCCAGAACCTGGCGAGCCAGCCGATGGGCAAGACCCTGGTGGTCATCACGGTCATCGGCATGATCGGCCTCGCCCTGTGGCAGGCCTTCGAGGCCGCCATCGGGGAGAGCGGTGAGCAGGACAAGGAGGCGATCGCCACCCGGGTGATCTCCGGTATCCGGACGATCATCTACCTGTCGTTCGCCTGGACCGGCATCAAGGTCCTCAAGGGCGCCAACGCGTCCACGGGCGACAGCCAGCAGAAGGGCGCTTCCAGCCTGATGGACAACACCGGCGGCCGCTTCCTGGTGGGTCTCATCGGCGTCGTCGTCGTGGGCGTCGGCATCGGGCTGCTGGTCTACGGGCTCAAGAAGAAGTTTGAGAAGCGCCTGAACACGCAGCAGATGAAACCCACGGTGCTGAAGACGACGCGCAACCTCGGCGTTGTCGGCTACTCCAGCAAGGGCGTCGCGTTCGGCATCGCCGGTGCTCTGGTCGTCGCCGCCGCGGTCACCTACGACCCCAAGAAGGCGCGCGGCCTCGACGCCGCCCTCAAGACCCTGGCCGGTCAGAAGTACGGCCCCTGGCTGCTCGGCCTGATCGCCCTCGGCATCGCGGCGTTCGGCGTCTACTGCTTCTTCCAGGCGCGCTACCGCAAGGTGTGAGGAAGGTCCGACCTTCCCCGGTGCGGGTGGAACCCCGGCGCGGGCAGGGCATGCTGGATCGCTGGCAACGTACCTCGGTGAGGAGAGGGAACCGTGACCAGCCTTCTGACCGTCCTGCTCGCGGTCGTGGTCGCAGCCGGAGCAGCGATCGTGATCGTCGAGACCGTGCACTGGACAACCCAGCGCCTCGGCCGCCGCTCCCCGCTGCTCCGCGATCTGGCGACCACCGCGCACCACCCGTTCCTGGCCACCGCCACGGTCTTCGCCGTGCAGGTGGCCGTCCGCGGCTTCGGCGGTGACTTCCCGGCCCGCAACGGCGTCCTGCACGCCCTGGTGATCCTCGTGATCGCCTCGGTGGCGTGGCTGGTGGGGGCGCTGATGCTGGTCCTCGAGGACGTCGCGCTCGCCAAGTGGCGGGTGGACGTCCCGGACAACATGAAGGCCCGCCGCCTCAAGACCCAGGTGCAGATGCTGCGTCGGGTCACCGTCGCGGCGATCGTCGTGCTCACCCTGGGCGTCGTGCTGATGACCTTCCCGGCCGTACGAGCGCTGGGGGCGAGCGTCCTGGCCTCGGCCGGCATCGTCTCGGTGATCGCCGCGCTCGCGGCCCAGAGCACGCTCGGCAACGTCTTCGCCGGCCTGCAGCTCGCGTTCAGCGATGCGGTGCGCATCGACGACGTCGTGGTCGTCGAGGGGGAGTGGGGCCGCATCGAGGACCTCACCCTGACGTACGTCGCGGTGCAGATCTGGGACGACCGGCGGCTGATCCTGCCCACGTCGTACTTCACGACAAAGCCCTTCCAGAACTGGACCCGCACCGGATCCGCCGTGCTGGGCACCGCCGAGATCGACGTCGACTGGTCCGCGCCGGTCGAGCCGATGCGGGCCGAGCTGCGCAAGGTCTGCGAAGGCACCGAATTGTGGGACGGCCGCGTCTGCGTACTCCAGGTGACCGACGCGGTCGGGGGCATGATCCGGCTGCGGGCGCTGGTGAGCGCCCACGACGCGGGAGCCCTGTGGGATCTGCGCTGCCTGGTGCGGGAGCGACTCGTCGCGTGGGTGTTCGAGCACCGGCGCGACTCCCTGCCCCGGGTCCGCGCCGACGTGGCCGGCCTCGACCGTCAGGGACCCGGCCGGTCCGTGCTCGACGGCGACGGCGCCGCCGCCGAAGCGTCTGACGATGCCCGGGTCTTCAGCGGCCCGGGAGACGGTGACGAGCGCGCCGTCGCCTTCGGCGGTCCGGACGACGCCCCTGTTCACCGCGGCTCCGACGACCCCGGCGAGCCGGTGGGACCGGTCCGGCCGATCCCGGTCGCAACTTCTGGTAACCGCACGTGAGGGCGGTGTTCCCCGGGCAGGATTGATTTGGTGCCCCGCAGGGCATACACCGGGCAGTGAAAGGAGGACACCATGGCCGATGTCCTGAACGGTAGCCCGGCCCGTCCGGGGACCGACCAGTCCACCTCGGAATTGGTCCAGAAGGCGAGCGAGCAGATCACCCGCCTCGTCCGGGACGAGATCGCACTCGCCAAGGCGGAGCTCGCGGAGAAAGGCAAGCACGCCGGCATCGGTGTGGGTCTGTTCGGCGGGGGTGGCGTGCTCGCCCTGTACGGCGTCGGCGCGCTCCTCGCCACGCTGATCATCGTGCTGGACCTCTTCCTGCCGCTGTGGCTGGCCGCGCTGATCGTTACTGTGGTGCTGTTCGCCGCGGCCGGAGTGCTGGCGCTGCTCGGCAAGAAGCAGGTGACCCAGGCGGTCCCGCCGGAGCCGAAGTCCGCCATCGAGAGTGCGAAGGCGGACGTCGACGAGGTCAAGCACGCGATCAAGAGCGGCAGGAGCCGGGCATGAGCGACAAGAACGGTGGGTCGGGGTCCAAGCCCGACGTGGACGCACTTCGTGCGGAGATCAAGCAGACCCGGGCGGAACTGGGCGAGACCGTCCAGGCCCTCGCGGCCAAGACGGATGTGAAGGCCCGGGCCAAGGAGCAGGTCGAACTGACCAAGGCGAAGGCCAAGGCCCAGGTCCACGAGGCGACCGAGAAGGTACGCGGGGTGGCTGCCAACGCGGCAGCGGTCGCGTCCGACAAGGTGCGTGCGGCGACCTCCCAGGCCGGCGACAAGGTCTCCCCGGCGCTGGACAAGGTCCGGGAGACCGGCGCGCTCGACAAGGCGCAGGAGGCGCGCGAGCAGGTACGCCGCAATCCCGTCCCGTTCGCGGCGGTGCTCGCGGCCGGTGTGGCGCTGGTCGGCATCATCCTGATCGTGCGGGGGAGGCGTAAGTGAGCGGGAAGCTCCAGAAGGTGGCGTACAAGCCGGTGGGCCTGCTCCTGGGCATCGGCGCCGGCGCCGTCGCGGGCTTCATCTTCAAGGAGATCTGGAAACTGGCCTCCGGCGACGACGACGCCCCGAACGCCACCGACGAGGAACGCGGCTGGGGAGAGATCATCGCCGCGGCCGCCCTGCAGGGCGCCATCTTCGCCACGGTGAAGGCGCTCGTCGACCGGGGCGGGGCGACGGGTGTCCGCAAGATTACGGGTACGTGGCCGGACTGATATCTGAGATAGCTGTATCGACCACCGTCAAGGCCCTCAGCACTGCTGAGGGCCTTTTCCGGCGCTACCGGAGTCCACTGAATTCGGCTGAGGGGAAGCTTTCCGGGTGGTTCTTCGGGTACAGTGTGGCCAGTTTTTGTGTGAGTGGTTCAGGCGTATTGGTTTGAGGAAGCCCGGCCTTCTGCAGGGGGCCGTTCCTTCTGAAAGGCCGTTCGCGGCGCCGCTGCTCGAAAACGACCATCGGCCCCGCATCACCGGGCCGGCATTTTCAGAAGGAGAGTTCAGCATGGCGCAGGGAACCGTGAAGTGGTTCAACGCAGACAAGGGCTTCGGCTTCATCACCGTCGACGGCGGGGGTGCTGACGTGTTCGTCCACTTCTCGGCCATCCAGAGCAGCGGCTACCGCACTCTGGAAGAGAACCAGCGGGTCGAGTTCGAGATCGCCCAGGGCCAGAAGGGCCCGCAGGCGGAGCAGGTTCGCCCCCTCTGAGACCAACCGGCCGGCCGTGATGCCGGCAGTCGACCGCCTGGCGGAGGTCGGCTCCAGCAGTAAGGCCCCGGATCCCGCTTCGGCAGGATGCGGGGCCGTCTGCTTTTACGGCTTGTTCTCCTGCCGCGCGGCCTGCTGTCGCTTGTAGCGGGACCGGACCCGGACCCCCGTCACGATCAGGCCCAGGCCCACCACCGCGAGCACCGGCCCGACCACCGCGAAGGCCGTCACGCCGCTCATGATGCTGCCGTGGACGAGATCCAGCCCCTGGGCCGTCCACAGGACGCCGATCACCAGGGCGAGCATGCCGCCCGTCAGCCAGAGCCAGCCCTTCAGGGGCACGCCGTCGTCCGGGGCCGCCGGCCCCTGCTCACCAGCGCTCATGGACCTGCGGCCGGATCAGCTCGTCGTAGACCGCCTGCACTGCCTCGTGGACCTCGGGCGGCAGCGGTGCAAGGCCGGCCGCCGCGGCATTGCCCTGGGCCTGGCCGGCATTGCGGGCGCCGGGGATCACCACGGTCACCGCCGGGTGGTCCAGAATCCAGCGGAGGGCGAACTGGGCCATGGTCGCGCCCTCGGGCACGTACGCCCGCAGCCGCCGCACCGCCTCGAGGCCCGTACGGAAGTCGACGCCCGAGAACGTCTCGCCCACGTCGAAGGCCTCGCCGTGCCGGTTGTAGTTCCGGTGGTCGTCGGCGGCGAAGCTGGTGTTCTCGTCGTAGCGGCCGGACAGCAGCCCGGACGCGAGCGGGACGCGGGCGATGATGCCGACCCCCGCCTCGGCCGCCGCCGGCAGCACTCGCTCGAGCGGCTTGAGGCGCAACGCGTTGAGAATGATCTGCACGCCGGCGGTGCCCGGCCGGGCGATCGCCGCGAGTGCCTCGTCCACTTTCTCGACGCTGACGCCGTACGCCGCGATGCGCTTCTCCTGCACCAGCGTGTCGAGGGCGTCGTAGACCGCGTCGGTACTGAACACCGGCGTGGGCGGGCAGTGCAGCTGCACCAGGTCGAGGGTCTCGACGCCGAGGTTGGCGCGGGAGCGGTCGGTCCACGCCCGGAAGTTGTCGAGTGTGTAGTTCCCGGGCTCCTGCGGCACCCGGCGGCCCATCTTGGTGGCGACGGTCAGGCCCGGCCGGCTCTTGAGGAAGCTGCCGATGACCTGCTCGCTGCGGCCGTCGCCGTACACGTCGGCGGTGTCGATGAAGGTGACTCCGGAGTCGACGGCGGCGTCGAGCGTGGCGTGGGCGTCCGCCTCGCTCACCTCGCCCCAGTCGGCGCCGAGCTGCCAGGCACCCAGTCCGATCGCTCCGACGTCCCGCCCGAGGCGGCCGAACCTGCGCTTTTCCACCCGATGACATTAGCGTACGCTCTAAAAAGACGTACGTACGGTTTGGAGAGTGCCATGTGGGATCCCGCCGTCTATCACCGCTTCGGCTCCGAGCGGTCGCGTCCCTTCTTCGACCTGCTGGCGCGGGTCGGCGCCGAGCGTCCCCGCACGGTCGTCGATCTCGGCTGCGGTCCCGGCGAGCTCACCGCCACGCTCGCCGAGCGATGGCCCGGCGCCCGCGTGGTCGGCCTCGACTCCTCGCCCGAGATGATCGCCAAGGCCACCGCGCTGGGCTCGCCCGCCGAGTTCCGGCTGGGCGACCTTGCGCAGTGGCGTCCGGAGCCCGGCACGGACGTCGTCGTCACCAACGCGGCCCTGCAATGGGTGCCCGGGCACGACGAACTCCTGACGGCGTGGGCCCGGTCGCTGCCGCCCGGCGCCTGGTTCGCGATGCAGGTGCCGGGCAACTTCGACGCGCCGTCGCACCGGGCGCTCCGGGAGGTGGCGCGCAGCGAGCCGTTCGCCGCCGCTGCCGGCGACCTGGTCCGGGAGGCCCCGGTGGACGACGCCGCCGGGTACGCCGCGCGCCTGCTGGCCGCGGGCGCGAGCGTGGACGCCTGGGAGACGACGTACGTCCACCTGCCCGCCACCGGCGACGAGCACCCGGTGCTGCGCTGGATGGAGGGCACGGCGCTGCGGCCGGTCAAGGCGGCCCTGGACGACACGCAGTGGCTCGCCTTCCGGGCCACGCTCGGTGCGAAGCTGGCGGCGGTCTACCCTGCCCGGAGCGGACACGTGGCGTTCCCGTTCCGCCGGATCTTCGTCGTGGCCCACGTCCTGGAGGAAAAGTGACCGAGCTGGCCTCGTTCATCGCCGGCCTGCCGAAGGCCGAGCTGCACGTGCACCACGTCGGCTCGGCCTCGCCCCGGATCGTCGCCGAGCTGGCCGCCCGGCACGAGGGGACCTCCCCGGTCCCGGCCGACCCCGCCGCGCTCGCCGACTACTTCGCGTTCCGCGACTTCGGGCACTTCATCGAGGTCTACCTGAGCGTCGTCGACCTGATCCGCGACGACGAGGACGTCCGGACGCTGACCTACGAGGTCGCCCGCGAGCTCGCCCGCCAGCAGGTCCGGTACGCCGAGCTGACCGTCACGCCGTACTCGCACGTGCGGCGGGGCATTCCGGCGCCGGCGTTCTGCGCGGCGATCGAGGACGCCCGTACCGCCGCCGGTCGCGACTTCGGCGTCGATCTGCGCTGGTGCTTCGACATCCCGGGTGAGGCGGGGCTGCCCGCCGCGGAGGAGACGCTGCGCATCGCGCTGGAGGAGCGGCCGGACGGGCTGATCAGCTTCGGCCTCGGCGGGCCCGAGGTCGGGGTGCCGCGGCCGCAGTTCAAGCCGTACTTCGACAAGGCGCGGGCGGCCGGGCTGCACAGCGTCCCGCACGCGGGGGAGACCACCGGCCCGGAGACGATCTGGGACGCCCTGCGCGACCTGGGCGCCGAGCGGATCGGGCACGGCATCTCCGCGGCGCAGGACCCGCAGCTGATGGCGTACCTGGCGGAGCAGGGGATCCCGCTCGAGGTGTGCCCGACGTCGAACGTGCGGACCCGGGCCGTGGCCGCCATCGAGGAGCACCCGCTCGCCACGCTCGTGGCGGCCGGCGTGCCCGTCACGATCAACTCGGACGACCCGCCCATGTTCGGCACCACGCTCGAGGAGGAGTACGCGGTCGCCGCGCACCTGCTCGGCCTGGACCAGGCGGGCGTGGCCGAGCTCGCCCGGGCGACGGTCGGCGCGTCGTTCCTGCCGGCCGCGGGCAAGGACCGCCTGCTGGCCGAGATCGACGACTACGCCGTGCGCTAGAAACGGTCCGCGTAGAGCGGGTCCTGCCAGATCGCCAGCACGGCGAGGATGCCGATCGTCAGGATCGCCACCACGCGGACGAGGCGGCGCCGGTTGAAGAACGGGCCCCGGTCGTCCTCGTCGACTTCCGGCTTCGGGCGTACGTCGGTGTCCAGCATCGTCTCTCTCCCTCGCCCGGGGTCAGCCGGGCACCGCCGTCCAACTCTGGTGCCGCGCCTGCTCGGGATTCTGCAGCACGAGCAGGCGGGCCGGGCCGAAGCGCTGACTACCTACCCCGGCGGCCAGGTTGCCCACGTTGGTCCGCAGGCTGAAACCGTGGTCGGTGGCGAACAGCTTCCACCGGCCGCTGTCGTTCTGGACACAGTCGCCCTGCACCAGCGGTGCGCCGGCCACCGGATTGCCGCCCAGCGGGACCACGCATTTGCCCGTGGCCCGCGACTGCAGGGAGAAGGTGTCGCCCCCGGCCGGGACGAGCTTCCACTGCTGCTGGGAGCCGCCCTCCGCGCCGCCCAGGGTGATCGGTGTGCCGTTCGCCGTGCGGGCCGCGTACAGGTCGGCCGCGCCGCCGGTGAGCGAGTTCGACAGGACGAACCATGCGTTCGCCGCCGGCCGGGCCGCGGGTGCCGACTGTGCGACGCCCTTCGCCGTGTAGCCGAACTTGGCGCTGCGGATGGTGACCTGGTACTTCGTGTCCGGCCGCAGGCCGATCAGCCGGGCGCGGGTCGCCTTCGTGGTCGCGATGGTCGACCCGTCGACGTCGACCTCGTACTCCGCCTCCGGCGCGGCCGCGCTCCAGGTGAGCCGCACCGACGTACTGGTCGGGTCGCGGACCTCGAGCACCGCCTGCACGGCCGCCACCGGTTCGGTTCCGGGCTTTCCGCCGGTGTGCACGATCGGATCGGCGGCCACCGGGGCGCCGGTGGGAGCGGGCTCCGCCGAGGCCCCCGGGTCAGCCGGCCCGGCCGGACCGTCGCCGCCGCCGTCGGAGGCATCGCCGCCGTTGTTGCCCGAGCCGTTGCCGCCGCCGTTGTTGGCCGCGCCGTCGTCACCGCCGCCGTTGTTGCCTGCACCGTTGTTGCCGCCGGCGTTGTTGCCGCTGGTGTCGCCGTCTCCTGGAGCCGGAGGGGCGGGGGCCTCGGAGGCGGGCACCTCCGTCTGCTTCGCCGAGGGCGTGGCCCGCGGCGTGGCGTCGGGCTCGGCCGGGAGTGCGTTCGGCGCGTCCGGCACGTCGTCGCCGCCGTCGCTGCGCAGCAGGAACTCGCTCTGGGCGACGTTCCAGTTCTCCGCGAGGTAGCTGCCCGGCTTCGGATCGGTGCTGAAGTAGTCGTCGTTGCCGCAGTCGAGGCGGTTCTCGTGCTTCTTCGCGCAGACCTGCCGCAGGGCGGAACCGGACCGGTCGGGGCGGCACAGCAGGTCGCTGTCGTCGGTGCAACTGCCGGCGCCGGTCGAGTTGGGCGAGTCCCGCAGCAGCGCGCCCAGCATCTGTGTGGTCTCCATCGTCGCGACCGCCGAGCTCCAGCAGCCGGCGTCGACCCGCCCGTACGACGGGCCGCCGTTGTTGCGGTTGCCGAGCCCCGCGCGGTTGTCGGCGACGTACGTACCGATGCCGCAGTAGACGTTGGAGTCCGCGAAGATCAGATACTTGCGGTCGTTGCGGTTGTAGCCGAGCGTCTGCAGCGCGGCGATGTTGCGCGTGAAGGAGGCGAGGGCGCCCTCGGGCATCTGCACCTCGGCGACGTCGACGCGGCACTGCGGGGTGGTGACGAACCGGACGTGCCGGGAGCCGCCGGTCTCGGCCGCGCTGGCGTCGAAGATCTGGTCGACGCCAGCCGCCCAGGTCCGGATCGAGCCGAGGTAGCCGGTGTAGCGGCTCGGTGTGCCGAACTCGTGCAGGTAGAGCACCTGGACGCGGTTGCCCGTACGCCCGTCGCCCTGGCACGCCACGTCGTGCCCGCCCATGATGAAGTCGGCCTGGCCCGGGGCGGCGTCGGGGATGAGCGCGGGGGCGCCCGGGGTGAGCGAGCTGCCGCCCTCGTCGCGGACGATCTCCGCGTCCTGGGGCACGGCGGCCGCCTCGCGCCGCGGCTCCACCGGCTCGGGAACCTTGCCGGTCACCGGGCTGACATCGCGGCTCACCCGGAGTCCGGCCGGTGCCGGGTCCGGGCCGTGCGTGCAGGTCTCGTCGTCGAGCTCGTACGTCCCCGCGCACAGCGAGTCCTTGCCCGCCGCGACCAGCCCGTCGTAGACGAGGCCCTGGCCGGGGTCGTCGTCGGGCAGGGACGCGTACGTGATGCGCTCACGGCCCTGGCCGCCGCCGTCCGGGTGCCAGCCACCGCCGACCACGCTGGGGCCGACCACGCCACCGACGCCCAGCAAGAAGACGCCGAGCAGGACGGGCAGCAACCGGTGCGCACGCGGGTTCGCGTGCCGCCGGCCGCGGTCGGGGGCCGGGCGCTGCCGCTGCGGTGCCTCCCCACGAAGCGCAGGCCGTCGGTGCGCGGACAAACCGTCTCCTCCTGCTGCGGGGGCGCGGTGGGAGGGGGTTATGGGGTGACCACCTCCCACCGCGCGAGGGCTTCGCCGGTCCGGGGTGTGGGGACGTGCTGCGGGCTTCGGACCGGGAAGCCGGATGGGATCGGAATAGAGCGTGCCAGCCCGGCTGCGCCAGGGGAACGCCCTTAATACAGATCTAAGCAATCCTTCTACCGTCCGGGGGAATTGCGCGCCTTGCCGCCGCCTGGGGGTGTTCACGACTCGTCCGTGCGCTGGTTCGGCCGTTTGCGCGGCCCCGGGACGCGTTCCCGGGCCAGCCGGCCGACCAGCCCGAACCGGCTCGCCTGCTTCGGCGGGGCCTCCGCGTCGGCGAGCAGCATCACCACGCTGGCACCGCCCATGGCGGCCCGCGCCAGGCTGACCGAGCCGCCCGCGGCCTGGGCGGCCCGCCGGGCGATGTCCAGCCCGAGGCCGGTCGAGCCCTGCTCGCTCTGCCCGCGCTGGAGTGCCTTCTCCGGATCGTCGATGCCCGGGCCGGCGTCGTCGACGCGCAGCGCCACCCAGCCGTCCCGCCGGGAGATACCCACCTCGAACGCCGTGCCCTGGGGCGTGTAGCGGAACACGTTGCCGAGCACCGCGTCCAGGGCCGCCGCGAGCTCCGTACGGGCCACCGGCACCGGGATGCGCAGCTGGGCGCCCACCACGCGGTACTGCCGGTTCTGGTCGCCGGCCAGGGCGGACCAGAAGACCATGCGGTCGCGGACGACCTCGGCGGCGTCGCACAGCCCCTCCTCGGGGGCGTCGGCCACCTGGGCGGCGACCGCGGCGCGGGTGGTGTTGATGAGCTGGTCGACCTCGCCCTCGAGGGTGACGATCGCCTGCCGGATGCGCCGGATGCCGCGCCGCCGGTCGAGCTCGGCCGCCGAGAACTCGCCGATGTGGGTGTCGTCGGGGTCGAGCGCCTCGGCGTCGAGCCGCAGCACGGTCAGCGGGGTTCGCAGCCGGTGCGACAGGTCGGCCACGAGCTCGCGTTCGCTGGTGCGGGACGTGACGAGGCGGTCGGCCATGCGGTTGAACGCGTACCCGGCCTCGGCGAGCTCGCGGGGACCGGAGGGCTGGATGCGGACGCCGAGGTCGCCGCCGCCGACCGCCATCGCCGCGTGCACGAGGTTGCGGACCGAGGCGACCGCGCCGCGCGCCAGCCGGTCCACCACGATCACCGAACCGATGACCAGCCCGGCCATGATGCCCAGCAGGATCCACCAGTCCCGGGAGGTGCCCGCGCCGAGCTCGGCCTCGGGAACGAACACCTCGACCACGGAGGTCTTGCCGCTCGCTTCCACCGGCTGCAGGCGGACGACACCGCCGTCGACGTTCACCTCGACGGACTCGCTGCCGCGGCCGGCCGCGACCAGTTTCTCGACCGGCACCCGGCTGTCCTTGGTCGTGCCGGGGGCGTGCACGACGACGTCACCCCCGGCCGCCTTGACGGCGGCGTCGACGCCCTTCTTGTTGGCGTTCGCGGCGACCGCACCGGCGACCGTGGCGCTGCGCTGCTCGGCAGCGGCCATGGCGCTGTCGCGATGGTCCGCCCGCAGTTCCCAGCCCAACGGGATGAGGAAGGCGAGGGCGGCGATGGTGGTGGTGGCGGCGCTGACGTATGCCAGCCGGGCCCTCAGTCCGGGGCCACCAACCGGAATCCGACCCCCCGCACGGTGCGCAGGTAGCGAGGCTTCGCTGCGGATTCGCCCAGTTTCCGACGGAGCCAGTACAGATGCACGTCGATCGTCTGGTCCTCGCCGACTGATGGCTGTCGCCATACCTCCTCCAACAGCTCACGACGCGAGACGACCCGGCCCGGGCGTGCGGCCAGGTATGCCAGCAGATCGAATTCCTTGCGGGTCAGTGCCAGCGGCTGGTCCCCGAGGCTGGCGCTGCGCTCGCCGATGTCGACGCGCAGTTCACCCACCTCGTGTACGGCCGGCTGCGCGGTCCGGCTGGCGCGGCCGACGCGGCGCAGCACCGTGGTGATCCGCGCGTCGAGGTGGGCGCCGGTGAACGGCTTGACCATGTAGTCGTCGGCTCCGGCGCGCAGCAGCCGTACGACCGTCTGCTCGTCGTCGCGCGCGGTGGCGATGATGATCGGCACGTCGGTGATGCCGCGCAGCATCCGCAACGCGTCCGAGCCGTCGAGGTCGGGCAGTCCCAGGTCGAGCACCACCAGGTCGGGCGTCTCAGCGGCGACCCGGCGCAGGGCGTCGAGGGCCGTGCCGACGGCGTGCACGGCGTGCCCCCGGTCGGCCAGCGACCGGAGCATCGCACCGCGCACGACGTGGTCGTCCTCGACGAGCAACACCGTGGCCATGCGAAGAAGGTACTGCCCTTGGCAAGATAGACCGAATCCGTCATTCAGCGGCGTCTCTCGGATACGGAGAGTCACCAAATCGGCGGTAGGATTCGAGCACCGATGTCTTTCACACTCTTTCCCGACACCCGTGCGGCGCTCGCCGCCGACAGCCTCACCGGCCTCTCCGTGGGCGACGCTCTGGGCGCCCAGTACTTCGTTCCCGGCATCCGGCCCGGCGCGCTGCCGGACCCGCCGTGGCCCTGGACCGACGACACCGAGGAAGCCTGCTGCCTGCTCGCCGCCCTGACGGCCAGTGACGACGCCGGCCTCGACCGCGACCGCTTCGCCGAGCTCCTCGGCCGGCACTTCGACCCGTACCGCGGCTACGGCCCGGGAGCCGTCGTGTTGCTGCGGCAGATCCGGGAGGGCGTCCCGTGGCCGATCGCGGCGGCGGCCGCCTTCGACGGACAGGGCTCGGCGGGCAACGGCGCCGCCATGCGGGCCGCGCCGCTCGGCGCCTGGCACGCCGACTCGCTCGCCCACGCCGCCGTCCAGGGCGCCCGGGCCGCCGAGGTCACCCATGCCCACCCCGAGGGCATCGCCGGCGGCATCGCGGTGACCGTCGCCGCGGCCGTGGCCGCCACCGCGCGGTTGGCCGGCCGTCCGGTGGACCTCCTGGGCGCGGTGCTCGCGCACACCCCGCAGAGCCGGGTACGCGACGGCCTGCTGGCCGCCACCCGCATCCGCGACGCCGCCGAGGCCGCGTACGAGCTGGGCACCGGCACCCGGGCGATGGCACAGGACTCGGTGCCGTTCGCGCTGTGGGTCGCCGCGCACCACCTCGACGACTACCCGCGCGCGATCACGGCCTGCATCAGCGCGGGCGGCGACGTGGACACGACAGCCGCGATGGCCGGAGGAGTTGTGGCCGCGCACACCGGGACGGACGGCATCCCGGAGGAGTGGATCAGGGCCCGCGAGCCGCTGCCGGATTGGCCGGCCGCGTCGCTCGAAAGGTGAACGGGCAGACCTACTAGCATCGTGTGCGAATCCGCTTGTCGACTGAAGGAGAACCACCGTGTCCGCAGCTCTGGTCGTACCGGCGGGGTCGACGGCGGCCGACGCGGTGGCTGCCGCCGGCCTCCCGCAGTCCGGTCCGAAGGCGATCGTCGTGGTCCGCGAAGTGGGCGGGCGCCTGCGTGACCTCGACTGGGTTCCCGGGCAGGACGCCGAGGTCGAAGCGGTGTCCGTCGACTCGCCGGACGGGTTGAACGTGCTGCGCCACTCGGCGGCGCACGTGCTCGCCCAGGCGGTGCAGGACGTCTTCCCCGAGGCCAAGCTCGGCATCGGCCCGCCGATCGAGAACGGCTTCTACTACGACTTCGACGTCGAGAAGCCGTTCCAGCCCGACGACCTGGCCAAGCTCGAGAAGCGGATGCAGGAGATCGTCAAGGCGGGACAGACCTTCCGCCGCCGCGAGTACGGCTCGCTCGACGAGGCCAAGGCGGAGCTGGCGCACGAGCCGTACAAGCTGGAGCTCGTCGACATCAAGGGCGACGTGGATGATTCCGAGGTCATGGAGGTGGGCGGCGGCGAGCTGACCCACTACGACAACCTCGACCGCGACGGCAAGCGGGTCTGGGGCGACCTCTGCCGTGGCCCGCACCTGCCCACCACGCGGATGATCCCCGCGTTCAAACTGATGCGCTCCGCCGCCGCCTACTGGCGGGGCAGTGAGAAGAACCCGCAGCTCCAGCGCATCTACGGCACCGCGTGGCCGAGCCGCGACGAGCTCAAGGCGTACCTGAACCGGCTCGCCGAGGCCGAGCGCCGCGACCACCGCAAGCTCGGCACCGAGCTCGACCTGTTCTCCTTCCCCGACGAGATCGGCAGCGGCCTGGTGGTCTTCCACCCCAAGGGCGGCGTGATCAAGCGCGAGATGGAGGACTACGTCCGGGCCCGCCACATCGAGGAGGGCTTCCAGTACGTCGGCACGCCGCACATCACCAAGGAAGGCCTGTTCCACACCTCGGGCCACCTGCCGTACTACGCGGACACCATGTTCCCTCCGATGCACATGGAGGGCGCCGACTACTACCTCAAGGCGATGAACTGCCCGATGCACAACCTGATCTTCAGGTCGCGCGGGCGGTCCTACCGTGAGCTGCCGATGCGGCTGTTCGAGTTCGGCTCGGTCTACCGCTACGAGAAGTCCGGTGTGGTGCACGGCCTGACCCGGGTGCGCGGCCTGACCCAGGACGACTCGCACTCGTACGTCACCGCCGAGGACGCCCCGGCCGAGATCAAGCACCTGCTGAACTTCGTGCTGTCCCTGCTGCGCGACTTCGGCCTCGACGACTACTACCTGGAACTGTCCACGCGGGACCCCAAGAGCGACAAGTTCATCGGCTCGGACGAGCAGTGGGACATCGCCACCAAGGTACTCGAGGACGTCGCGGTCGAGTCGGGCCTCGAGCTGGTGCTCGACCCGGGCGGCGCGGCGTTCTACGGCCCGAAGATCAGCGTGCAGGCGAAGGACGCGATCGGGCGCACCTGGCAGATGTCGACCATCCAGTACGACTTCAACCAGCCGGCCCGCTTCGGCCTGGAGTACCAGGCGGCCGACGGCTCCCGCCAGGAGCCGGTGATGATCCACTCGGCGAAGTTCGGCTCTATCGAGCGCTTCTTCGGCGTGCTGGTCGAGCACTACGCCGGCGCCTTCCCGGCCTGGCTCGCGCCGGTGCAGGTGGTGGGCATCCCGATCCGCGACGACCACGCGGCCTACCTCGAGGACTTCGCCGCGCGGCTGCGCAAGGAGGGCATCCGCGCCGAGGTCGACCACTCCACCGACCGCATGCAGAAGAAGATCCGCACCGCCCAGCAGCAGAAGATCCCGTTCATGGCGATCGCGGGCGACGACGACGTCAACGGCAGCACGGTCTCGTTCCGCTACCGCGACGGCTCCCAGCGCAACGGCATGGCGCTGGACGAGGCCGTGGCGCACGTCGTCGAGGTGGTCAGCTCCCGGGTCAACACCGGACCCTCCGCCGCCTAACGCCCCACGTCGTTCACCCCGGTGAGGTGATCGATGAGCGCCAGCACCCGGTCCACGGCCTCGGGCAGCAACGTACCGAGAACGTCCTCGGGATTCAGCAGGAACCAGAGCAGGCCTGCGGCCACCAGCAGGGAGGCGACGGCGCCGGCGATCCGCCGGCGGCCGTGGCCGCTCATCGCGGCCCTACCGGCTGGAGCCCGTCGACGTCTGCCGTCGCGGTGCGCTTCTCGTTGCGGTACACGGGGACCACCGCGACCCACGGTGGTTCGTCGCCGGGCACGTCAGGCACGATGCCGCAGTAGGCCTTGCCGCCGATGTCCGGCGGCGCGCTGCAATCGACCCGCGTTCCCGCCGGTAGCCGGCCCTTCTCCCGGAGCTGCGCCGTCACCTGCTCGGCCATCCAGCTGTCGTCGTGGTCGCTCCATTTCGCGGTCTTCAGGACGGTGGGCGTCACGGCGACGGCCGTCATCGCGAGGGCGGCGATCGTGAGCACGGTGTGCAGCACGAGCTGCAGCACGCCGCGGCCGGAATTGCGCAGGGTCCGCAGGATGAAGTAGGCCGCCGGCACCACCACCCAGGCGGGGCTGAGCCGCACCCCGGCCTGCTTCAGCGCGCGTGTGTCGCAGAATCCCAGGCACGTGCCGAGCACGAGCATCACGGCTCCTCCCACCAGCCAGGCGGAGACCGTCGCGGCCAGCACCGGACCGGTGGAGAAGTGGTGGAGCTCGACGATCAGGACCGCGGGCTGCAGCGCCAGCAGCCAGCTGAATCTCTCGGCGCTTCCGGATCGGGCCATGACGTCATGATCCACGTCGCCCGGCGGCGCCGGCGCTTGTCCGGGGAGAAACGGGTGGGCCCGCGGCATTAGGGTGGGCGAGTGAGCGACGTGGGGGAACCGGACGGACTCGATCGGCTCTGGACGCCGCACCGGATGGCGTACATCTCCGGTGCGGACCGGCCCGAGGGCGGTTACGAGAAACCGTCCGGCTGCCCGTTCTGTGTCGCACCGGGGCTGCCGGAAGGTGACAGCCTGGTGGTGGCGCGCGGGGAATCGGTGTTCGTCGTGCTCAATCTCTACCCGTACAACCCGGGGCACCTGCTGGTGTGCCCGTACCGGCACGTGGCCGACTACACCGACCTGACCGGGCCGGAGACCGCGGAGCTGGCGGAGTTCACCCAGCAGGCGATGCGCGTCATCCGCCGGGCGAGCAGCCCGCACGGGTTCAACCTCGGCATGAACCAGGGCGCGGTGGCGGGTGCGGGCATCGCCGCCCACCTGCACCAGCACGTGGTGCCGCGGTGGGGCGGCGACGGAAACTTCATGCCGGTGATCGGGCGGACGAAGGTGCTGCCGCAGCTGCTCGGCGACACCAGGGAGCTGCTGGCCAAGGCCTGGGTGTCGGCCGAGAGCTAGAGCGGCGCTCCGCAGAGGGCGCGCAGCCCGGCCGCGAGCTGCTCGGCGGACGGCGCCCGGGCCGGATCGGTGAGCCACTGCGTCATCACGCCGGACATCAGCGCCAGCGCGGCGGCGCCGACGGTGCGGACGGACTGCTCGTCCAGGCTTTCCTCGGGCCGGCCGGTGAGCAGCGCCGCGAGGCCGCGCCGGCCCTGTTCCATGCCGTCGGCGAGCTGGGCGCGCAGGTCGGGGGAGTGCTCGGCCTGGATCATCGCCTCGACGCTCGCCAGCCACAGCTCGCGATGGGTGCCGAGGGTGCCGATCACCCGCCGCCAGTAGCGCACCAGCGGGTCCTCCGGCTCGTCGCCCGGCTCGGCGGCCAGGGCCGCGCCGACGGCGTCGCCCCAGTCCTCGATCGCGCTGAGCATCGCGGCGTTCATCAGCGCGCGGGTGGAGCCGTAGTGGTAGCCGATCGAGCCCAGGTTGGTGCCGGAGGCGGCCACCACGTCGCGGGCGGTCGTGCTCGCATAGCCCTTCTCGTAGAGGCAGCGTTTCGCGCCCTCGAGCAGATCCTCCCGGTGTCCCATGGGCGTCATCCTAGGTTCTATACAAACGTATAAGACGTTTGTATAGTAGCCGCATGACACGACGAGAGGTTCTGATCTCGGGCGCCGGCCTCGCCGGCCCCGCCCTCGCCCTGGCCCTGCACCGGCACGGCATGCGGGCCACGGTCGTCGAGCGGGCCCCGGCCCTGCGCGACGGCGGCTACAAGGTCGACATCCGGGGCGCGGCGGTCGAGGTGCTCAAGCGCCTCGGGCTGTTCGAAACGGTGCGGGCGGCCGACACCGCGATGCGGACCGTCACCTACGTGCGGGCCGACGGCTCCCCGATCGCCGTGCTCGACGCGAACCTGCTGATGGGCCGCCGCGGCGACGATCGGGAGGTGATGCGGACCGACCTCACCCGCATCCTGTACGACGCCACGGCCGCCGCCGTCGAATACGTCTTCGGCGACTCGATCGCCACCCTCGACGAGCGCGCCGACGGCGTGGCGGTGACCTTCGCGAGCGGCGCCACCCGGCGCTTCGACCTCGTCGTGGGCGCCGACGGGCTGCACTCGGCGACCCGGCGCCTGGTCATGGGCGACGTGCCGCTGCGGCACCTGGGCGCGTACATCTCGATCTTCGACGTCCCGGAGGACCTCGGCCTGGACCACGAGGAGGTCTTCTTCTGCGCGCCCGGGCGCATGGTGTTCGCCTACAGCACCGGGGCCGCCGCCACCAAGGCCGGGCTGGTCTTCGCCTCGCCGGTGCTGCCGCGGCAGCCGGACCCGCGGGCGGTCCTGCGGGAGCGCTTCGCGGACATGGGCTGGCGGGTGCCGGCGTTCCTGGACGCCCTCGACGGCGTCCCGGACCTCTACTTCGACTCCCTGAGCCAGGTCGAGCTGCCACGCTGGTCGGCCGGGCGGGTGGTCCTGCTCGGCGACGCCGCGCACTGCCCGGCACCCTCGTCCGGGCAGGGCACCAGCCTCGCGCTGGTCGGCGCGTACGTGCTCGCGGGAGAGCTGGCCGCGGCGGGCGGTCACGAGGAGGCGTTGCGCCGATACGAGGCGGTGATGCGGCCGTACGTCGAGCGCAACCTGAGCCTCGGCCGCAAGATGGCCGGCGACATGGTGCCGGGCGGTCGCCGGCAGATCGCGTTGCGCAACCACGGGATGCGCACGCTGAAGTACAACCCGTGGAAGCGGCAGATCATCGAGCGGGTCACCCGGCCGCTGTACGAGGCGGCCACCGCCATCGAGCTTCCCGCGTATCCGATGGCGGCGGCCGTCTGACGTCTACTTAGCGGCGGCGTGCTCCTTGCGGACCGCGTCGGCCAGGTGGGCCGGCATGGGCTCGTGCCTCGCGTACGACCGGGTGAACGTGCCCGCCCCGGAGGTGAGGGCGCGCAGCTCGACCGCGTAGCGCACCAGCTCGGTCGCGGGCACCTCGGCGCGGACCAGGCTGTGCTCGCCGTCGGTGTCGGCCTCGGAACCCATCGGGCGGCCGCGGCGGCCGGAGAGGTCGCTCATGACCGAGCCCACGTACGCGTCCGGCACCCGTACTACGACCTCGTCGACCGGCTCGAGCAGCGTCATCTGACCCTGCTCGGCGGCCTCGCGCAGGGCCAGCGCCCCGGCCGTCTGGAACGCGGCGTCGGAGGAGTCGACGCTGTGCGCCTTGCCGTCCACGAGCTTCACGCGCAGGTCGACCACCGGGTAGCCGGCGACGATGCCGCGCTCGAGCTGGGCGCGGACGCCCTTCTCCACCGACGGGATGTAGTTGTGCGGCACCGCCCCGCCGACGACCTTGTCCACGAACTCGAAACCGGCGCCGCGGGGCAGCGGCTCCACCTCGATGTCGCAGACGGCGTACTGGCCGTGGCCGCCGGACTGCTTCACGTGCCGGCCGTGGCCCTTCGACGCGGCGCCGAAGGTCTCCCGCAGCGAGACCTTCACCGGCTCGGTGTCCAGGTCCACGCCGCCGGCCCGGAGCCGGTCCAGGACGACGTCGGCGTGGGCCTCGCCCATGCACCAGAGCACGAGCTGGTGGGTGTCGGCGTTGCGTTCCAGGCGCAGCGTCGGGTCGCCCGCGACCAGCCGGGCCAGGTTCTTGGCCAGGGCGTCCTCGTCGGAGCGGGTCTTGGCCACCACGGCGATCGGCAGCAGCGGCTCGGGCATCGACCACGGCTCCATGAGCAGCGGCTGGTCCTTGGCCGAGAGGGTGTCGCCGGTCTCGGCGCTGCCCGACTTGGTGATCGCGCAGATGTCGCCCGCGATGCAGGCGGGCACCTCGCGCAGCTGCGCGCCCAGCGGCGAGTAGATGTGCGCGATCCGCTCGTCGGCGTCGTGGTCGGGGTGCCCGCGCTCGGTCAGGCCGTGGCCGGAGACGTGCACGGTGAGCTCCGGGCGCAGGGTGCCGGAGAAGACACGGACCAGCGACACCCGGCCGACGTGCCGGTCGATCGTCGTCTTGACCACCTCGGCCACCAGCGGGCCGGCCGGGTCGCAGGTGAGCGGCGGCCGCGGGCCGCCGTCGACGCCGGTCACCACGGGCAGGTCGTGCTCGGTCGGCGAGGGGCCGGCGTCGACCAGGCCGTCGAGGAGCGCGTCCAGGCCGACGCCGGTGCCCGCGCAGACCGGGATGACCGGATAGAAGTTGCCCCGGGCCACCGCCTTCTCCAGGTCCGGCACGAGGGTGTCGGTGCTGATCAGCTCGCCGCCGAGGTACCGGTCCATGAGGGTCTCGTCCTCGCTTTCGGCAATGATCCCCTCGATGAGCAGGTTGCGGTCGTCCTGGATCGGGTTGAGGTGCTCGGGCTCCGCCTCGGAGGCGCGCGGCGGGTAGCCCTCGGAGTAGTCGAGGACCCGCAGGGTGACCAGGCCGATCAGGCCGGCGACCGACGTGCCGTCGTCGCCCAGCATCGGATGGTAGATCGGCATGACGTTCTCGCCGAACGCCTCCTGGCAGTCCTGCAGCGTCTCGTCGTAGTCGGCGCGGGGGTGGTCGAGCCGGGTGATGGCGACCGCGCGGGGCATTCCCACCGCGGCGCACTCCTGCCAGAGAGCCGTCGTCGCGTCGTCCACCCCGTCGACCGCCGACACCACGAAGAGCGCGGCGTCCGCGGCCCGCAGGCCGGCGCGCAGCTCCCCGACGAAGTCGGCGTACCCGGGGGTGTCCAGCAGGTTGACCTTCACGCCCTCGTGCACGACCGACGCGCAGGAGAGCGAGACGGAGCGCTGCTGGCGTACGGCGGCGGGATCGTGATCGCAGACCGTGGTGCCCTCGGTCACCGTTCCGGCGCGGGGGATGGTGCCGGTCGCCGCCAGCAGCGCCTCGACCAGCGTCGTCTTTCCCGCTCCGGAGTGGCCCACCAGCACCACGTTGCGTACTCTGCCGGGCTCGGTCACCACCGGCCCGCCCGCGTTGTCCTGGGTCTTCTGCGCCATTCCTGACGCACCTCCTCATCAGCCGGTCGGCGGCCATTCTTCCCGACCCGGTCGCTGCGGAGGCGGCCGCCTGCGATGGCGCGCCGTACCCCCGGCGGTGCCGATCATTATTTCCCGGCCGTCACGACGCTGTCCTTGGATCTGACACCCACCGCTATGGGCGGCGCAACCCCCTGTAGTCACGCGATGGCGGGATCGGGGGTCCCTGTGACGATTCGGCGTCGCGTGACCGGCGCCGTACCGCCCGTCGCCGGGCGCCGTTATGGTGGGACGGCCATGGCAAAGATCGTCAGCGTGCCCGCCCGTGCCGTCGTCGCGTACGGGGTCAATCCGCTCGCCCGCTTCCTCCTGCGCCGCGGGGTCTCGCCGAACGCGGTGACCGTCGCCGGCACCGTCGGCGTACTCGTCGGCTCCTGGTTCGGCGCCCAGGGGATGCTCTTCTGGGGCACGGTGATCGTCACCGCCTGCGCGCTGACGGACGCGCTCGACGGCACGATGGCGCGCATGCGCGGCCCGTCCGGGCAGTTCGGGGCGCTCCTGGACTCCTCCATGGACCGCATCGCCGACGGCGCCGTCTTCGCCGCCGTCGTCTACTACCTCGCGACCGAGGGCAACCCGTACGGCGGTGTCTGGGCGGCGCTGCTCTGCCTGATCGGCGGCCAGGTCGTCTCCTACGTCAAGGCGCGCGCGCAGAGCCTCGGCCTGAACGCCGACGTCGGCATCGCCGAGCGCCTCGAACGCCTGCTCATCCTCGGCGTGGGCGGCCTGCTCGGCGCCGCCGGGCTGGACTGGGGGCTGCCGGTGGTGCTCTGGTTCCTCGCCGTGCTGTCCGCGATCACCGCCTTCCAGCGGCTGATCCACGCCGCCCGATCGGACCGGCCCGATGCCACGCCGCCCCCGCCCGTCGCGCCGGCGGGGGAGGCCCTGTGAAGGACCGGCTCACCGAGCTCGGCTACGCCGCCGGATGGCGGGTCGTCCGGATGCTGCCGCTGCGGGCCGCCCGGGCGATCTTCGACACCGCCGCCGACCGGGCCGCGCGCGCCAACGGTCCCGGCACCCAGCGGCTGCGCCGCAACCTGCGCCAGGTGGTCGGTCCCGGCATGAGCGAGGGCGAGCTCGAGGAACTGGTACGGGCCGGCCTGCGCTCGTACGCCCGCTACTGGCTGGAGGCCTTCCGGCTGCCGTCGCAGTCCCGCGAGGAGTTCCTCGCCGGCTTCCACCTCGAACAGGCGGACGAGCTGCACGCGGTCCTGGCCGAGGGCCGGGGCGTGATCCTCGCCCTGCCTCACGTCGGCAACTGGGACGCGGCCGCGGCCTGGCTCGTCTCCAGCGGCCACAAGATGATCACCATTGCGGAGCGGCTCAAGCCCGAGGGGCTGTTCGAGCGCTTCGTCGCGTACCGGGAAAAGCTCGGCATGGAGGTCGTCCCCCTCACCGGCGGGCAGCGGCCGCCGCTCGACGTGCTCGCCGAGAAGGCGACCCAGGGCTATGCCGTCGCGCTGCTCGCCGACCGCGACCTGTCCGCGCGGGGCGTGGAGGTGGAGTTCTTCGGCGGGCGCACCCGGATGCCGCCCGGGCCGGCGCTGCTCGCCCTGCGTACGGGGGCACCGCTCTACGCCGCTGATCTGTGGTTCTCCGAGAGCCGGACCGAGGCGCGGATCCGCCGGATCGAACCCGCCACCGAGGGCGCCCTGGACATGCGGGTCAAACAGACCACGCAGCGAATCGCGGACGCGTTCCAGATCGGCATCGCGGAGCACCCGCAGGACTGGCACATGCTCCAGAAACTCTGGTTCAATTCGGGCGCACGGGTCTGAGGCGGGCAGCGTGCGGATCGGGATCGTCTCGCCCTACTCGTTCGACGTACCCGGCGGCGTGCAGAACCACATCGTGGACCTCGCGGAGGCGCTGATCAGCCTCGGGCACGAGGTGAGCGTGTTGGCGCCCGCCGACGAGGACGCCGAGCTCCCGCCGTACGTCGTGCCGGCCGGGCGGGCGTTGCCGCTTCCGTACAACGGCTCGGTCGCGCGGATCGCCTTCGGGCCGGTCTCCACCGCCCGCGTGCGCCGCTGGCTGGCCCGCGGCAAGTTCGACGTCCTGCACGTCCACGAGCCGATGACCCTGAGCCTCTCGCTGCTGGCGGTGCTCTCCGCGCGCGGGCCCGTCGTCGCCACCTTCCACACCGCCATGACGCGCTCACGGGCCCTCTCCGCCGCGCAGGGTCTGCTGCAGCTCGTGGTCGAGAAGATCACCGCGCGCATCGCGGTCAGCGAGCTGGCCCGCAAGGTGCAGGTGGAGCACCTCGGCGGTGGCGCGGTCGAGATCCCCAACGGCGTCGTCGTGGCGAAGTTCGCCACGGCCGAGCCGCTGCCGGGATGGCCCGGCGAGGGCGGCACGCTCGGCTTCCTGGGCCGCTTCACCGAGCCGCGCAAGGGCTTCGAGCTGTTGCGGGCCGCGTTCGTGACGCTGGCCCGCGAGCGCCCGGGCCTGCGCCTGCTGGTGGCCGGTCCGGGTGACCGCGATGATCTGTACGACGACATCCCCGCCGACCTGCGTCCCCGCGTCGAGTTCCTGGGCCTGGTGAGCGAGCAGGACAAGGCGCGGATGTTGCGCAGCGTGGACGTCTACGTGGCGCCGAACACGGGCGGTGAGTCGTTCGGCATGATCCTCACGGAGGCCATGGCGGCCGGCGCCGCGATCGCCGCCAGCGACCTCGACGCGTTCCGCCGGGTCCTTGACGGCGGCCGGGCCGGGGCGTTGTTCCCGACGGGCGACGCCGCGGCCCTCACGATCCTGCTCGGCGAACTCCTTGACGACACGTGTCGTCGCACAGAGCTGGCCACATGTGCACGCACAGTAGTCAAGGCGTTCGACTGGCCCAGCGTCGCCCAACGGGTGCTGGAGGTGTACGCCACGGCGATCGAGGCGACAGACGGGCGGGTTTTCGACGAAGAGTGGGCCGAACCACGGTCCGGGACGTGACTCTCCGACACGATCAGGCACTACGATGCCCCGCATGTGGTGGGTCCTGGCTGTACTCGCGGTCGTCGCTCTGCTGGCGGCGTACCTCGCCTGGACGGCGCACCGCGTCGAGCGCGTCCACGTGCGTGCCCAGTCGGCCGCCCGGGCCCTCGACGCGCACCTCCTGCGGCGCGCCGCCGCCGCGGCCGTGGTCGCCGAGCGGACCGACTTCGTGGAGCTGTACGCGGCCGCCCGGCTCGCCCTCGACGCCGCGGCGGAGGAGCGCGAGGCGGCGGAGAACGACCTGACCCGCCAGCTCAAGGCCGCGGCGCTGAGCGGCGCCGACCCTGCCACCGTCACCCTCGTGGCCACCAGCCGCCGGGTCGTGCTGGCCCGCCAGGTGCACACCGACCTGGTCCGCGACGCGCTCACCGCCCGGGGCCGCCCGCTGGTGCGGCTGCTGCGCATGGCCCGGCGCTACGAGCGGCCGCGGTACTTCGAGATGGTCGACCCGACCCTGCCGCTGCCGGTGCCGCGCCCCGCCGAGGCCGCCGACCTGCGCATCCCCACGGCCTGACCCGGGCCGAGCAGGCCACCGAGGGGGCGATTGGCCATCGGCCGGCCCCTGGTCCGGGCGTAAAATCGTTCACGAAACCCCACCTCGTGAGGAGCCCAGGAACCGTGTCCGAGACCGCGCCCGACAGCCAGCCCACCACCGGTACCGCCCGCGTCAAGCGCGGTATGGCCGAGATGCTCAAGGGCGGTGTGATCATGGACGTGGTCACGCCGGAACAGGCCAAGATCGCCGAAGACGCCGGCGCGGTCGCCGTCATGGCCCTCGAGCGGGTCCCCGCCGACATCCGCGCCCAGGGCGGCGTGTCCCGGATGAGCGACCCCGACATGATCGACGGCATCATCAACGCCGTCTCGATCCCGGTCATGGCCAAGGCCCGCATCGGCCACTTCGTCGAGGCCCAGGTGCTCCAGTCGCTCGGCGTCGACTACATCGACGAGTCCGAGGTGCTGACCCCGGCCGACTACGCCAACCACATCGACAAGTGGGCGTTCACCATCCCCTTCGTCTGCGGTGCGACCAACCTCGGCGAGGCCCTGCGCCGCATCACCGAGGGTGCGGCGATGATCCGCTCCAAGGGCGAGGCCGGCACGGGTGACGTCTCCAACGCCACCACCCACATGCGCACCATCCGCGGCGAGATCCGCCGGCTCACCTCGCTGCCGGAGGACGAGCTGTTCGTCGCCGCCAAGGAGCTGCAGGCGCCGTACGACCTGGTCAAGGAGGTCGCCGCCACCGGCAAGCTGCCCGTCGTCATGTTCACCGCGGGCGGCATCGCCACCCCGGCCGACGCGGCGATGATGATGCAGCTCGGCGCCGAGGGCGTGTTCGTCGGCTCCGGCATCTTCAAGTCGGGCAACCCGGCGCAGCGCGCGGCCGCCATCGTCAAGGCCACCACGTTCCACGACGACCCCGACGTGATCGCCAAGGTCTCCCGCGGCCTGGGCGAGGCCATGGTCGGCATCAACGTCGAGGAGATCCCGCAGCCGCACCGCCTCGCCGAGCGCGGTTGGTGAACCATTCTTGTGCCGCGCCGGTCCCCGTGACCGGCGCGGTGCCATGTGCGGAGGAAGCATGAACATCGGAGTCCTCGCCCTCCAAGGTGACGTCCGGGAGCACCTGAGCGCCCTCGCCGAGAGCGACGCGCTCGCGCGCCCGGTCCGCCGGACCGAGGAGCTCGACGCCGTCGACGCCCTCGTCATCCCCGGCGGCGAGTCCACGACCATGAGCAAGCTGGCGGTCACCTTCGGCCTGCTCGACCCGATCCGCAAGCGGATCGCCGACGGCATGCCCGTCTACGGCTCCTGCGCCGGCATGATCATGCTGGCCACGACCGTCCTGGACGGGCGGCCCGACCAGGAATCCTTCGCCGGCATCGACATGACCGTGCGGCGCAACGCCTTCGGCCGGCAGGCCGACTCGTTCGAGGCGGCGGTCCGCATCGACGACGTCGAGGGCGGCGATTTCCACGCCGTCTTCATCCGGGCACCGTGGGTCGAGGAGGTCGGCACCGACGTGCGGGTGCTGGGTCGCGTCGAGGACGGGCCCGCCGCCGGTAGGATTGTCGCCGTTCGGCAGGGGAACCTGCTCGCCACGGCTTTCCACCCCGAGCTCACCGGCGACCTCCGCGTCCACCGGTACTTCGTCGAGATGGTCCGCCACGCCGTAGACGCACGGTAGTACGACACGGAGGTTACGCATGTCCGGCCACTCCAAGTGGGCGACGACCAAGCACAAGAAGGCCGTCATCGACGCCAAGCGCGGCAAGATGTTCGCCAAGCTGATCAAGAACGTCGAGGTGGCGGCCCGCGTCGGCGGCGGTGACCCGGCCGGTAACCCCACGCTCTACGACGCCATCCAGAAGGCGAAGAAGAGCTCGGTTCCCAACGACAACATCAACAATGCCGTCAAGCGTGGCTCCGGCCTGGAGGCCGGCGGCGCCGACTGGCAGACGATCATGTACGAGGGCTACGGCCCCAACGGCGTCGCCCTGCTGATCGAGTGCCTCACCGACAACCGCAACCGCGCGGCCACCGAGGTGCGCACCGCGCTGACCCGCAACGGCGGCACGTTCGCCGACGCCGGCTCGGTGTCGTACCTCTTCAACCGCAAGGGCGTGGTGATCGTCCCCAAGGGCTCGCTCTCCGAGGACGACGTCATGCTCGCGGTCCTGGACGCGGGCGCCGAGGAGATCAACGACCTCGGCGACTCGTTCGAGGTGGTCAGCGAGCCCGGCGACCTGGTCGCGGTCCGCACCGCGCTGCAGGACGCCGGGATCGACTACGACTCGGCCGAGTCGTCGCTGGTGCCGACCATGACGGTGCCCGTCGACGAGGAGGCCGCGCGCAAGGTCTTCAAGCTGATCGACGTGCTCGAGGACTGCGACGACGTGCAGAACATCTTCGCCAACTTCGACGTCAGCGACGAGGTCATGGCGGCGCTGGACGCCTGAGAGTCACTTGTGGAGGGCCGCCGGGGGCGGCCCTTCTTTTCACCCGGAGCCGGACGCCTGCGACATGATTTGGATCAGGCTGCCGACGAGCAGGAGGCCGCCGCCGCAGATGCGCGCGTAGCGGTGCCAGATGTGCCTTCGATAGGCGTGCAACCAAGCGATCTCCGCCTCGGCCACGACGCCGGTCCCGTCGCGTACCGTCGTCGGCACCAGCGGCGCGAGCCGCTGCGCGACCGTCGCCGGTGCCGGCCGGGCATACGCCTTCGGCGGGGGCAGGAACGAGACCTCCACCGGGTGGATCTGCTCTTCGCGCCACTGCTGGGTTCGCTTCGCCAGGCGGTGGACCAGATAGTCGCCGCGCACGTCGCGGTGCCGCACCCGGCTCTCCCAGCGCAGGCGGCGCCAATGGCCGGCCACGTCGGTCAGCACGTCCATCGCCAGCGAGCTCGCGGACCGGTCCCCGCCGCAGAGCCGCATCGCCTCCTGGCGCAGCAGCTCCAGGCGGGCGGCGACGAACGCGATGAAGTCCGCCGGCGGCTCGTCGTCCATCGGTGGGAACAAGTACGCCACGATCCCATCGTCGAGTGACGCCGCTCACCGCACAAGGGTTCGATGTGCGTGTGTCGCTCGCGGCCGCCCCGGCCAGGCGTACTAGGGTGTCGAACACACGTCCGAGGAGAAGGGGGCGCTCGTGCGGGTGCTCGGCATCGACCCCGGCCTCACCCGGTGCGGCGTCGGGGTGGTCGAGGGTGAGCCCGGACGCCAGTGCAAGCTCGTGGGCTACTACGTCGTCTACACCGAGCCGGACGAGGACATCGCCCTGCGCCTGTTGCACCTCGACCGCTCGCTCGCCGACCTCGTGGCCGAACACCGGCCGGACAGCGTCGCGGTCGAGCGCGTCTTCAGCCAGCACAACACCCAGACCGTCACGGGTACGGCCCAAGCCAGCGGCGTCGGCATCCTCGCCGGTGCGCGGGCCGGGCTGCCCGTGCAGACGTACACGCCCAGCGAGGTCAAGGCGGCCGTGACCGGCTCCGGAACCGCCGGCAAGGCCCAGGTCACCAGCATGGTGACCCGCCTGCTCGGCCTCGACGGGCCGCCCCGCCCGGCCGACGCGGCCGACGCGCTCGCCATCGCCATCTGCCACATCTGGCGCGGCGGCACCCGCGCCCGGCTGCAGGCCGCCGCGGTCAAGGCCGCCTCGGTCAGAGCGGCCGCGGTGAAGGCCGCCGCGGTCAAGGCCAAGCCCGCCCGCAGGACAGGAGCCCGTTGATGATCGCCAGCGTGCGCGGAGTGGTCGCCGCCATCGCCCCGGACAGCGCCGTCATCGAGGTCGGCGGCGTCGGGCTCGCCGTGCAGTGCGCCCCCGGCACGCTCGCCGGGCTCAAAGCCGGCACTGAGGCGCGGCTCGCCACCAGCCTCGTCGTACGCGAGGACTCGCTGACCCTCTACGGCTTCGCCGACGACGACGAGAAGCACCTGTTCGAACTCCTCCAGACCGCCAGCGGCGTCGGCCCGCGCCTCGCCCAGGCCGTGCTCGCCGTGCACCAGCCCGAGGCCGTACGCCGCGCCATCTCGTCCGGCGACATCGCCACCCTGACCCGGGTCCCTGGCATCGGCAAGAAGGGCGCCGAACGCATGGTGCTGGAACTGCGCGACCGCATCGGCGCCGTCTCGACCGGCCCGGACGGCGTGGCGGGCGCGCTCAGCGGCGGCTGGCAGGACCAGGTGCGCCAGGGCGTCCTCGCGCTCGGCTGGTCCACCCAGCAGGCCGACCAGTCGGTCGCCGCGATCGCCGAGACCCTCGACGGCGAGACACCCCCGGTGCCCGTCCTGTTGCGGCAGGCCATCCGCCTGCTGGGCCGGACCCGATGACCGAGGACTTGGTCTCCCCGTACGCGGAGGACGCCGACCTGGACGCGGAGGCCAGCGTCCGCCCCCGCCGCCTCGCCGACTTCATCGCCCAGCACCGGGTGCGCGACCAGCTCGAACTCCTCCTCAAGGGAGCGATGGGCCGCGGGACCCCACCCGACCACATCCTCCTCTCAGGCCCGCCCGGCTTGGGTAAGACCACTTTGGCGAACATCGTGGCTGCGGAGCTCGGCACCGCAATCCGGACGACCAGCGGCCCGGTGATCGAGCGGTCCGGGGATCTCGCCGCGATCCTCACCGGCCTCGGCGAGGGCGACGTGCTCTTCATCGACGAGATCCACCGGATCGCCAAGCCGGCCGAGGAGCTGCTCTACAGCGCCATGGAGGACTTCCGGGTCGACGTCGTGGTGGGCAAGGGGCCGGGCGCCACCGCGATCCCGCTCGACGTCGAGCCGTTCACCCTGGTCGGCGCCACCACGCGGGCCGGGCTGCTGTCCGGGCCGATGCGTGACCGGTTCGGGTTCGTCGCGCACCTGGACTTCTACTCGCCCGCCGACCTCGACTCGTTGCTGCACCGGTCCGCGCGCATCCTCGGGGTGCCGATCACGCCTGAAGGTGCCGCGGAGATCGCCGGACGGTCGCGGGGGACTCCGCGTATCGCGAACCGGCTGCTGCGGCGGGTGCGGGACTACGCCGAGGTGCGCGGCGAGGGCGTCGTCGACGAGCAGACCGCCAAGGCCGCCCTCACCGTGTACGACGTTGACCAGCTGGGCCTGGACCGGCTCGACCGCGCCGTCCTGCGCGCGCTCGTCGACTCGTTCCGGGGTGGTCCGGTCGGCCTGTCCACGTTGGCCGTGGCGGTGGGGGAGCAGTCCGACACGGTCGAGGAGATGTGCGAGCCGTTCCTGGTCAGGGCGGGTCTGCTGGCGCGTACGCCGCGCGGCCGGGTGGCCACGGATGCGGGCTGGCGGCATCTCGGCAGGACGCCGCCGGAAGGCCGGGCCGGGATGCCGCAGCAGCCCGACCTGTTCGCACGGGATGAGGATTCCTCCCCGTAATGTGAACGTGACGTGTGGCTGCCCGCGACTTCCCAGTAAGAAGGATTAGACTCGCCGCCGTCCAGCGGGATGTATATATCGCCACACCGCGCGTCCTGAGCCGCGGCGGTGGCCCCACGGAAGGTTCTTCCACGTGTTGTACGCAGCTCCACAGGCGGGGGGCGGCAGTTTCATGCCGTTGCTCCTGATCGTCCTGCTTTTCGGCGTCATGTACTTCATGATGATCCGCCCGCAGCAGAAGCGGCGCCGCGAGGCGCAGGCCATGCAGTCGGCACTGGGTCCCGGCGACGAGATCGTGACCATCGGCGGCCTGCACGCCACGGTCGTGGCGGTCGGCGACGATGTCGTCACGGTGGAGCTCGCGCCCGGCGTCAACGCCCGCTTCGCGCGCCCCGCGATCGCCCGCGTGGTCAAGCAAGAGCCGCTGGACGTCGCCGAGGAGCCCGTCGTGGCGGAGCCGGTGGCCGACGATCCGGTGCAGAGCCCGGTCGTCGAGACCCGCAAGAACAAGGACTGACGTCGCGTCCGCGGCCCGCCGGTGGCGGGCCGCGGCATCGCGGAATGGCAACGGGCCGCGGGGCGGGGCACCCGGACGGCCCGTTGTTGTGAATAATCGTCGCCGGGCAAATCGGCCGGAAGCCCGCTTCCGGTCCGGCGCCGTTTGCCTCGCCCTTTCCCCACCTGCGGCCGCGCTCCCGCGGCAGCTCTCAGCACGAGGAGATCGACAGTCGTGGCACGACCACCACAGGGACAACCGCATCCCGGGCGGCAACTCGCCGTGCTCGGTCTCCTCTTCGCGATCCTCTACGCGCTGGTGTTCTGGGGGCCCGGGACCAAGGGGCTCGGATACCAGGACCGGCTCCACCCGAAGCTCGGCCTCGACCTGGTCGGCGGCACCCAGGCGACGTACGTCGCCTCGCTGGCCAACGGTCAGGCGCCGAACCGGGAGAGCATGGAGGAGTCTCGGAAGATCATCGACCAGCGGGTCAACGCGCTGGGCGTCGCCGAGGCCGAGGTCGTCATCGAGGGCAGCCGCAACATCGTGGTGTCCGTCGCCGGTGAGGCGAACGACCAGCTGAAGAACGTCGGCCAGGCCGCGCAGATGCGCTTCCGCAAGGTCCTCAAGGCGACCGGCGACACGGCGGCCGTGGCGGTCAACCCGCCGGCGGCCACGCCGAGCGCGGCCCCCAGCGGCAGTGCGGCACCGAAGCCGAGCGCCTCGGCCGGCGCCAAGGCGCCGGCCGTCACCGGCAGCGCCGCCCCGTCGGCCTCGTCCGGCGGCCAGGGCGGCGGCGAGCGGGCTCCCGCGCCGAGCGCCAGCGCCTCCGCCCCGGCCGCGGCACCGTCCACCGCCCCGGCGCCGGCGCCGTCCGCACCGGTCTCGGCGGACGTCAAGGAGCAGCGCGCCGCGATCGAGAAGAAGGTCGGGGCCGCGGCGTGGGCCGCCGCCGGGAAGCTCACCGGGCCGGTGGACCTGTCCACCGACATCAAGGCCGGGCTGCCGTACAAGGCGTTCAGCACGCTCAGCGGCGACGAGGTCAACGCGTTGACCCCGGAGATGCAGTTCAACGTCCCGACGATCAGCTGCGACCAGCTCGACAAGCGGCCGGCCGGCGCGATCGACGACGAGAAGTCCAAGGTCGTCGCCTGCCAGGGCGGCGCGAAGGTGTACCTCGACGTCGCCAAGGTCGTCGGCACGGACATCGACACCGCGTCGCCGCAGCTGGACCAGCAGCAGGGGCAGTGGGTCGTCTCCCTCGACTTCTCCAGCACCGGCCAGGGCAAGTGGACGGAGCTGACGCGCGAGGCGTTCCAGCCGGCCGCCAACGACACCTGTCTGACCGCGGCCCAGGCGCTGTCGACGGGTGCAACGCACTGCCTGGTGGCCGTGGTCCTCGACAAGGAGGTCATCTCGGCGCCGGAGATCCAGGGCGTGCTCAGCGGCCAGTCGCAGATCACCGGCCAGTTCACCGCCGTCTCGGCCCGGGAGCTCGCCGACCAGATCAAGTACGGCGCGCTGCCGGTCACCTTCGAGCCGAGCACCACCCAGACCGTCTCCGCGACGCTGGGCATCGCGCAGCTGCAGGCGGGCCTCATCGCCGCCGCTATCGGCATGGGCCTGGTGGCGATCTACGCGTTCTTCTACTACCGCCTGCTGGGCTCCGTGATCTTCCTGAGCCTGCTGCTGTCCGGCCTGCTGACGTTCGGCGCGCTGGTCGTGCTCGGCCGCACCACGGGCTTCACGCTGACGCTCGCGGGCATCGCCGGCTTCATCGTGTCCCTCGGTGTGGCAGCCGACTCGTTCGTCATCTACTTCGAACGTCTCAAGGACGAGATCCACGAGGGGCGCAGCGCGCGTAGCGCCGTACCGAGGGCGTGGGCCCGGGCGCGGCGTACCATCATCTCCGCCAACACCATCACCATCATGGCGGCCTTGGTGCTGTACATCGTGTCGATCGGCGCGGTGCGGGGCTTCGCGTTCGCGCTGGGCCTCTCCACGGTCCTGGACCTCCTCGTGGTGTTCCTGTTCCGCCACCCGATCATGACGATGTTCGCGAACACGAAGGCGTTCCTGTCGCCGCGGGTCAGCGGCCTCGGCCGCGCCCTGAAGCGGACCCCGACCGAGAAGGAGGCCTGACATGGCCAAGGGCCTTGCCGAACGCCTCTACATGGGCGAGGCGAACCTCAACATCGTCGGCCGCCGCAAGATGTGGTTCGCCATCGCCGGTGCGCTGGTGGTCCTGGCCATCGGCAGCTTCCTGATCCGTGGCTTCCATCTCGGCATCGAGTTCTCCGGCGGCACGCAGTTCGTGTTGCCGGCGAGCGTGGGCAGCGCCGAGCGCGCGCACGACGCCGTGGAGAAGGCGGTGACCACCGCGGGCGTCGCCGACAAGGCGAACGTCGGCGCGGCGCAGAAGGTCGGCTCCGGGGGCACCGAGACCTACAGCGTCCGGACCGCGGCGCTGAAGCAGGACGAGGCCAACGACGTGAAGGCCGCCCTCGTCAAGGACCTGGGCGTACCCGCCGGGAAGATCAGTGACGACCGGGTGTCCGCGGCCTGGGGCGGCCAGGTCACCCAGCAGGCGCTGCTCGGCCTCGGCATCTTCCTGGTGCTGGTGCTCGGCTATCTGGTGATCCGGTTCGAGTGGCGGATGGCGGTCGCGGCGGTGTCGTCGCTGCTGCTCGACCTCGTGCTGACGGCCGGCGTCTATTCGCTGGTCGGCTTCGAGGTGACCCCGTCCACGGTCATCGGCTTCCTCACCATCCTCGGTTTCTCGCTGTACGACGTCGTCGTGGTGTTCGACAAGGTGCAGGAGAACACCCGCGGCATCACGGCCGGCAGCACGAGGACGTACAGCGAGGCCACGAACCTCGCGGTCAACCAGACCCTGATGCGTTCGATCAACACCGGTCTCGTGGCGCTGCTGCCCGTCGGCGGCCTGCTGTTCATCGGCGCGGGTCTGCTCGGCGCCGGCACGCTCAAGGACCTCGGTCTGGTCCTCTTCGTCGGCATGGGCCTGGGCGTGCTGTCGTCCATCGTGTTCGCGTCGCCGATGCTGGCCGCGCTCAAGGACCAGGAGCCGCGGATCAAGGCGCACACCGCCCGGGTACTGGCGCGCCGGACGGGGCGCTCCGGCGACGTCGCCCGCGGCGAGCGGGCCCGGACGCCCGAGGCGACCGCCTCCGACGAGGTTCCGGCGCTGGCCGGCACCACGCCGGGCGCGTCTCCGCGCCCGGGTGCCCGCCCGGCGGGCAAGCGCGGCAGCAACCGTGGCGGTGGCGCCGGCAACCGCCCGAGCGGCGGCCAGAAGCGCCGCTGAGCATCGTGGGACGGCCCGCCACCTCGGTGGCGGGCCGTCGCCGTGTCCGGGGCCTGTCCTAGGCTGTGCCGCGTGACGGATACTGCTGCACAGGTACGCGGGGACAGCGGCCCCGAGGTCGCCGCGCTGGTCGCCGCTCAGGTCCTGGACGTGCCCGACTTCCCGAAGCCCGGCATCGTCTTCAAGGACCTGACGCCGCTGTTCGCCGACGGGCGGGCGTTCCGCGAGGTCGTCGACGGGATCGTGGCCCACTACGGCGCGGACTCGTTCGACGTCGTGGCCGGCATCGAGGCGCGCGGGTTCGTGCTCGCCGCGGCCATCGCGTACGCGACCGGCACGGGTGTGGTGCCGATCCGCAAGGCCGGCAAGCTGCCCCGGGACACGTTCTCTGCCTCGTACGCGCTCGAGTACGGCGAGGCGACCCTGGAGGTGCACCGCGACGCGTTCGGCGCCGGGCAGCGGGTGCTGGTGGTCGATGACGTGCTCGCCACCGGGGGGACCGCCGGGGCGGCTTTGGACCTCGTCGAACGGGCAGGTGGCACGATCTCCGGCTTCACGGTGGTCATGGAGCTGGGGTTCCTGGAGGGGCGGAAGCGCCTGATGTCGCGTACGGTGCATGCCCTGCTGACCGTTTGATACCTTTCGTCCGCCCTGGCGGAAGTCTTTCGGACTCTCGGGCCGGGCCATCGGGGAACCCCAGGCGGGTAGGATGGCGTTTCCAGTCAGGTGAGCAGTAGCGACGTGAGGAGGCCGGTGTCCAGCGACGTCGCCCCTCCGACGGAGGGCACGGTGCAGCCGACCGACGCGACCAGGGCTTCCACGCCGCCGAGCGACTCGGCGACGGCGGCCAAGCCCGACGCAGCTTCACCGGTCAAGCCCGGCGCGGCCCCTGCCGACGGGGTGGCCGCGGGTGAGAAGCCGTCCCGTGCCCCGACAGCGAGCCCGAAGGACGCTCCGGCGGCCGGCGGGAAAGAGCAGGGCGACGGTGCGGCGCCCCCGGCCGACGCCGAGGCGACCCAACCGCTGGCGCCCGGCGACGACACCGCCGGCGGGTTCGGCCTGGCCAGCGCCCCGACCGGCCGCCGCGTGCGGGCCCGCCTGGCGCGGTTCAACGCGCCGTGGCAGAGCACCCAGGTCAGCGAGGTGCTCGAGCCGCTGATCGCCACGCACCGGGCCAGCCACCCCAAGGCCGACGGGCGGGCGTTGCAGCGTGCCTTCGACGTGGCCGCGCGCTGGCACTCGGGGCAGTACCGCAAGTCCGGCGACCCGTACATCACCCATCCGCTCGCGGTCGCGACGATCCTGGCGAACCTGGGGATGGACACCACCACGCTGGTGGCCGCGCTGCTGCACGACACCATCGAGGACACCGACTACGGCCTGGACCAGATGCGCGCCGACTTCGGCGGCGAGGTCGCACTCCTCGTCGACGGCGTGACGAAGCTCGACCGGGTCAAGCTCGGCGACGCCGCCAAGGCCGAGACGATCCGCAAGATGGTCGTCGCGATGGCCAAGGACCCGCGGGTGCTGGTCATCAAGCTGGCGGACCGGCTGCACAACATGCGCACCCTGACCTTCCTGCCCCGCCCCAAGCAGGAGCAGAAGGCCAAGGAGACGCTGGAGATTCTCGCGCCGCTGGCCCACCGCCTCGGTATGAACACGATCAAGTGGGAGCTCGAGGACCTGGCCTTCGGCACGCTGTTCCCGAAGCGGTTCGAGGAGATCAACCGGCTGATCGGCGAGCACCAGCCGCAGCGGGAGGCGCTGCTGCGGCAGGTGACCAACCGGGTGAGCCTCGACCTCAAGTCGGCGAAGATCAAGGCCGAGACCACCGGGCGGCCCAAGCACCTGTATTCGATCTACCAGAAGATGATCGTGCGGGGCCGCGACTTCAACGACATCTACGACCTGGTCGGCGTGCGGATCCTGGTCGACACGGTCCGCGACTGCTACGCGGCGCTGGGGGTGATCCACGCCAACTGGCAGCCTGTGCCGGGCCGGTTCAAGGACTACATCGCGATGCCGAAGTTCAACATGTACCAGTCGTTGCACACGACGGTCATCGGCCCGACCGGCAAGCCGGTCGAGATGCAGATCCGGACCTTCGCCATGCACCGCACGGCGGAGTTCGGCATCGCCGCGCACTGGAAGTACAAGGAGCAGAAGGGCGCCACGATCGTGGGGCCGCCGGCGCACATCGACGAGATGACGTGGCTGCGCCAGCTGCTCGACTGGCAGCGTGAGGCGAGCGACCCCAGCGAGTTCCTGGACGCGCTGCGCTTCGACCTGTCCAGCCAGGAGGTGTACGTCTTCACGCCCAAGGGCGACGTCATCCCGCTGCCGACCGGTTCGACGCCGGTGGACTTCGCGTACGCGGTGCACACCGAGGTGGGCCACAAGACGATCGGCGCACGAGTCAACGGCAAACTGGTGCCGCTGGAGTCGACGCTGTCCAACGGCGACGTCATCGAGATCTTCACGTCGAAGTCCGCGACGGCCGGCCCGACGCAGGACTGGCTCGGCTTCGTCAAGAGCCCGCGGGCGCGGACGAAGATCCGCCAGTACTTCAACAAGGAGCGCCGCGAGGAGGCGATCGAGGCCGGCAAGGAGGCGATCGTCAAGGCGATGCGCAAGCAGGGCCTGCCCCTGCAGCGCATGCTGACCAGCGACAACCTCACGACCATCGCCCGCGACCTGCACCTGGCCGACGTCTCCTCGCTGTACGCGGCCGTCGGCGAGAGCACCGTCTCGGCGCAGTCGGTCGTGCAGAAGCTCGTCGCCGGCTTCGGCGGCGAGGAGGGCGCGGTCGAGGACATCGCCGAGACCGCCGTCGCGACCCGCCCGCCGCGCAACCGCAGCACCGCCAACGATCCCGGTGTCGTCGTCAAGGACGTCAGCGACGTGTGGGTGAAGCTCGCCCGCTGCTGCACCCCGGTGCCGGGCGACGCGGTGTTCGGGTTCGTCACCCGCTCCGGCGGGGTGAGCGTGCACCGCGAGGACTGCGCCAACGCCGAGGACCTGCGCGAGCAGAGCGAACGCGTGGTGGAGGTGAGCTGGAAGCCGACCTCGGCGTCGACGTTCCTGGTGGCGATCCAGGTGGAGGCGCTCGACCGGCACAAGCTGCTGGCGGACGTGACCCGGGTGCTCTCCGAGGAGCGGGTCAACATCCTGTCGGCGACGGTCACGACGACGCGGGACCGGGTCGCGGTCAGCCGCTTCACGTTCGAGATGGCCGACCCGAAGCACCTGGGACACCTGGTGGCCGCCGTGCGCAAGGTGGACGGCGTCTTCGACGCCTACCGGGTGACGTCGGGCGCCTGAGGAGACGAAAAGAAGGGCGGACCCGCGAGGGCCCGCCCTTCTCCTTGTTCCAGGTGACTAGGCCGCGGCCATCGTCAGCGTCTTGATGTCGACTTCCTTCTTCGGGTGGCCGTCGCCCTTGCCGTTGGCGTTGTCACTGCCCGCCTTGGCCACACCGTCCACGATGTCCAGACCCTTGGTGATCGTGCCCAGCACCGTGTAGTCCGCGGGGAGGTCGGTGTCCGCGTACACGATGAAGAACTGGCTGCCCGTGGTGCTGGGAGCCTGCGTCTTGGCCATCGCGATCGTGCCCTTGGGGTAGGTCGGCTTCGCGTTGGTCGGGAGGTTCTCCTCCGGGTACTTGAAGTTCGGGCCGCCCTGACCGTCGGTGTCGCGGTAGCCCTTGCCCGACGCCGAGGGGTCGCCGCACTGCAGCACCTTGATGCTCTCGGTGGTGAGCCGGTGGCACTTGGTGTTGTCCCAGAACTTCTTGCCGGCCAGGTAGGTGAAGGCCGCACCGGTGCAGGGGGCCTTCGAGAGGTCCACCGTCGCCGTGATGGCGCCCAGGTTGGTGTCCATGGTCAGCGTGCTCTTGCCGGTGTTCGGCACGTTGTTCGGGGGCAGGCCGCCGGTGTCCTTGATCTTGCCGCCGCTGCTGCCGTCCTCCGGGATCCAGTTGCACGCCACGGTGCCGGCCGGCGGCGGGGCGGCGGCCGGGGTGCCCTTGTCGTCGTCGTTGCCGAGGGCGGCCACGATCCAGACCGCCGCGCCGGCGATCACCACGACTGCGAGGGCCGAGCCGATGATGGCCTGGCGCTGCCGGCGCTTCTTCGCGGCGGCGGCCCGCTCGGCCATCTCCTTCTCCAGGCGGGCCCGCGCCGCAGCGCGCTGCCGGTCCTTGATCGTCGACACGGTGTTCCTCCTGATATGCCTGCGTGCGGTGAGGGGCTGCGGTCGGGTGGGATGCTGCTGAAGGAAAGCTCAGGACTGGCTGGACGCCGAGGGTGCGGCGGACGATGCCGCGGCCGGCGGGGTCGTGGTGGGGACGGTGCCGGGCGCGCCGACGGTGATGCTCCGGACGGTGATCTTGTCCTTGGGCTTCACCTTGTCGCCCGCGTCGTTGGCCACGGTCGCGATCTTGCCGATCGCCGCCACCGTGTCCATGCCGCCGGTGACCTTGCCGACGATCGGGTACTCCGGCTCACCCTTGGGCGTGAAGTCCTTGAAGAAGATGAGGAACTGGCTGCCGTTGGTGCCGGGCGGGTCGCCGATGAGGGCCACCGTGCCCTTCGGGTACAGCGGGGCGGCCGTGGGCGCCTTGGCCGGCGCGGACGAGGCACTGGGCGTCGGCTCCGGGGCCGGCGGCACGTTCTCGTTGTAGACGCTGTACGTCGGGCCGCCCTGCCCCGTACCGCTGGGGTCGCCGCAGCGGATCGCGCCCTCGGTCGTGATCTCGTGGCAGGTGGTGTTGTCGTAGAACTGCTTGCCCGCGAGGTAGGACAGGTCGGCGGCGCTGCACGGCGCGCTCACCAGGTCGAGGGCCACCACGATGGGCGCGCCCTTGTCGGTGGTGATCGTCATCGGCCGGGTGCCCTCGGTGGGGATGCCGGAGGTGGGCGGCTCGCCGACGTCCTTGAGGCTCTTGTTGCTCTCGGCGTTCTGCGTCGTCCACGCGCAGACGTCGGAGTCCGCGGCGTCCGTCTTCGTGTCGTCGCTGTCGAACGCGCCGCCGAGCCAGGCTATGCCGCCCACGATGAGGATCAGGGCGACGGCCGCGCCGAGACCGGCCTGGATCTGCCTCCGCCTGCGTTCCCTGACGGCCCGCCGGGCCAACTGGCGATCAAGCTTCTCCCGCGCCAGTTTCCGCGCCCGATCCTTGCTGGAGACCACCTAGGGCTTCCTTCCTCACCTTGCGCACTCCGTGCGCCACGCCACACGCCCGCAAGAGTGTACGGGTAGCGCCTGAGAAAGTGGTGTGCGAGGTTGCGTGCCGGTGTGTACGGTGCGTCCGGCTAGGCTTTCGGGGGGATGCGACAGCTAGAGAGGGGTGCGGAGTGCTCGTCACCGGCTTTCCGGCCGATGCCTTCGGCACCAACTGCTACGTCGTGGCCGCGGGCCCGGGGGAGCAGTGTGTGGTGGTCGATCCGGGCGTCGGCGTGCTGAACCGGCTCGACGAAGTGCTCGCGCAGCACCGGCTGCACCCGGCCGCGGTGCTGCTGACCCACGGCCACCTCGACCACACGTTCTCCGTCGCGCCGGTCTGTGGCGCCCGCGGCATCACCGCGTACGTGCACCCCGCGGACCGTGAGCTGCTCGCCGACCCGGGCAAGGGCCTGGGGGTGAGCCTGGACGAGCTGTTCGGCGGCCGGTTCACCTACTCCGAGCCGGAGGACGTCGCGGAGCTCACCGACGGTTCCACGCTGAGCCTTGCCGGACTGGAGATCACCGTCGACCATGCGCCCGGCCATACCGGCGGGTCGGTGCTGTTCCGGCTGCCCGGCGCGGGCACGTCGTGGGAGGCGGACCAGATCTGCCTCTCCGGCGACGTTCTCTTCGCCGGCTCCATCGGACGCACCGACCTGCCGGGCGGCAGCACCGAGACGATGCTGACCAGCCTGCGGGAGAAGATCCTGCCGCTGGCCGACGACACCGTCGTGCTGCCCGGCCACGGACCCGAGACGACGATCGGCCGCGAGCGCTCGGTCAACCCGTACCTGCGGGAGCTGACCGGAGCGCCCAGCCGAGGCCTCTAGACCTCGCTAGGAGAACCAGCACCATGAGCAAGCCCACGCCCATCTCCGGTTTCCCGGAGTGGCTGCCCGCCCAGCGGATGATCGAGCAGAACGTCATCGAGAAGATCCGCGCCACCTTCGAGCTGTACGGCTTCGCGCCGCTCGAGACCCGCGCCGTCGAGCCGATGGACCAGTTGCTGCGCAAGGGTGAGACCTCCAAGGAGGTGTACGTCCTGCGCCGCCTCCAGGAGGACCCGGCCTCGGGGGGCGGCGACGACGCCCTCGGCCTGCACTTCGACCTGACCGTGCCGTTCGCCCGCTTCGTGCTGGAGAACAGCGGCAAGCTCCAGTTCCCGTTCCGGCGCTACCAGATCCAGAAGGTCTGGCGCGGCGAACGCCCGCAGGAGGGCCGCTACCGGGAGTTCCTGCAGGCCGACATCGACGTGGTCGACCGGGACACGCTGCCGTTCCACTACGACACCGAGATGCCCCTGGTCATCGGGGACGCGTTCCGGTCGCTGCCGATCCCGCCGGCCACGATCCTGGTCAACAACCGCAAGGTGTGCGAGGGCTTCTACCGCGGGCTCGGCCTGGAGGATCCGGACCAGGTTCTGCGTACCGTGGACCGGCTCGACAAGATCGGCCCGGAGAAGGTCGCCGCCCTGCTGGTGGAGACGGCAGGCGCGACCGACGCCCAGGCCGCGGCATGCCTGAAGCTGGCGGAGATCTCGGCGGAGGACGCGTCCTTCGTGGACGCCGTGCGCGCGCTGGGGGTCGACAACCCGCTGCTCGACGAGGGCCTGGACGAGTTGGTCCGGGTCGTCGACACCGCCGCGGAGCACGCCCCCGGGCTGATCCGGGCCGAGCTGAAGATCGCCCGCGGGCTCGACTACTACACCGGCACCGTCTACGAGACCCAGCTGCGCGGGTACGAGCGCTTCGGCTCGATCTGCTCCGGCGGCCGGTACGAGAACCTGGCGTCCGCGGGCAACGAGCGCTTCCCCGGCGTGGGTATCTCGATCGGCGTGTCCCGGATGCTCGGCCTGCTGTTCGGGCACAACGCGCTCACCGTCTCGCGCAGTGTGCCGACGTGCGTGGTGGTCGCACTGCCCAATGAGGACCTGCGCGACCGGTGTGACCGGATCGCCCAGGCGTTGCGGGCGCGCCGGATCAGCACCGAGGTCGCGCCCTCGGCGGCCAAGTTCGGCAAGCAGATCCGCTTCGCCGAGCGGCGCGGGATCCCGTACGTGTGGTTCCCCGGCGCGGACGGCGAGCCGGACACCATCAAGGACATCCGCTCGGGCGAGCAGGTCGAGGCGGACGCCGCGACCTGGGCCCCGCCGGCGGACGACCTGCACCCGATGATCGCCGCGGGTTAGCCGCGCCTCACGCGCCCGGCACCTCGAAGATCATGCAGCTCGAGGTGGCGTGCGCGACGAGCCGGCCGGCGCTGTCCGTCATCCGGGCCTCGGCCAGCGCCGTACGCCGGCCGCGCTGCAGCACCGAGCCGGTGGTCTTGAGGCGGCCGGACGCCACCGTCACCGGGCGCAGGAACTTCACGGTGAGGTCGAGGCTGGTGTAGCCGACCCCGGCAGGCAGCGTCGAGTGCACGGAGCAGGCGGCGGCGGTGTCCAGCAGCGTGGAGATCACGCCGCCGTGCACGGTGCCGAGCGGGTTGTAGTGGAACTCCTGCGGCTCGAGGTAGACCGTGACGCTGCCCTCGGTCACGTCCATGCCGACCATGTCGATCAGGTGCATGACCGGGGGAGCGGGCAGTTCGCCGGCGGCCATGGCGCTCAGCAGCTCGAGGCCGGAGCGGCGGCCGAGCTGACTCGCGTGCTGAGCCGGGTCGGTCCACTCGATGGTGCGCGATCGGGCCGGACTCTGAGTCTGCGTCATGGACGCAGGCTTTCACCCGCTTGCTGTGTCTGTCAATGAGACCTAGCCTCTGTGGTTATGACCCCCACCACAGTGCGCCCCGAGGCCCTGGACTGGTCCATCGAGACCTGCACGATCGGCCGTTCCATGGAGGTGCTCGGCGAGAAATGGACCTTCGTCGTGCTGCGGGAGGTGTTCAACGGCGTACGGCGCTTCGCCGACATGCGCGAGCGCACCGGCATCCCCCGGCAGGTGCTGACCAACCGGCTGGCCTCGCTCGTCTCCCACGGCGTGCTGCGCCGCGAGCCGTACCAGGAGCCCGGCGCCCGGGTACGCCACGAGTACCGCCTGACCGGCAAGGGCTTCGACCTCTACCCGGTGCTGGTCGCGCTGAAGGAGTGGGGTGACCGCTACCTCGCCGAGCCGGAGGGCCCGCCGCTGATGATGACCCACCGGGAGTGCGGCGCGGAGATCCACATCGAGCTGCGTTGCGCGGACGGCCACCCCGTGGCGGAGTACCGCGACGTCGTCCCACGCCCCGGCCCCGGAGCCCGCCGCCGCTGATTCGCCGGCCGCCAGCCACCTTCTTCCCGGCCGGGTTCGCGGAGAAGCCGACTCACCGGATTAGCCAGATGTTTCGGATTTGTTCCGTTTAACCTCATAGCTGAGCCGCTTCCCCGCAGCGCCTTCCCCGGTCCACGGCCGGCGACGGGCCGCCGCAACGCCCCCGGCGATCCTGCCGGCGACGGGTCCGTAGCAGCGGCGCCCGGAGGAGGTGCAGCGTGCCGGCCCGATTGCTGATCATCGGTGGCGCCGAGCGCCATGGCACCGGCGGGACGGCCATCCTGCACCGCTTCGTCGAGATGGCCGGCGGACCCGCGGCCGACATCGCGGTCATCGCGACGGCCAGCGGGGAGCCGGAGGTCCTGGAGGCCGAGTACGCGCGGCTCTTCACCGGCCTGGGCGCCGGAAAGGTCCGCGGGCTGCGGATCACGACCCGGGGCGAGGCCAACGACCCCGCCGTCGTGCCCGCCCTTGCGACCGCCACCGGGGTGTTCTTCACCGGCGGCGACCAGACGCGGCTCACCACCGTCCTCGGCGGCACCCTGACCGACTCGGCCCTGCAGCGGCTCGTGCAGGGCGGCGCCATCGTGCTCGGCGGCACCAGCGCCGGCGCCGCCATGATGTCCGGGACGATGATCCTCGGCGGCGCCGCCCCCGGCGTGACCCGGGCCGCGGTGCGGACCGGTCCCGGCCTCGAGTTCCTGCCCGGCGTGGTGATCGACATGCACTTCGCCGAGCGGGGCCGGCTCAACCGGCTGCTCACCGCCATCGCGCTCTACCCGCACGAGCTGGGTCTCGGCATCGACGAGGACACCGCGATCCTCGCCGCCGACGACCGCTTCGAGGTGCTCGGCTCGGGCGCGGTCACGGTCGTCGACGCCGGTGGTGCCAGCGACATCCGGGTGCCGGCCCAGGGTCCCATCGCGCTCACCGGCGCGCGCATCCACGTGCTTCCCGCGGGAAGCACCTTCGAACTGTCCAGTCGCCGCCCCTCGATCGCCGACGGGGCCTCCGGGGAACGGGGACCCGCACGATGAAGATTCTCAGCCTGCGTCACCTGCGCGGCCCCAACGTCCACCTGTCCCGGCCCGCGGTGGTCGCCCGGCTGCACCTCGACGACCTCACCGGGCGGGAGACCAGCGACATCGCGGGGTTCCCCGAGCGGCTGCTGCGGGCGCTGCCGGGGCTCGCCGAGCACCACTGCGCGGCCGGCGTCCCGGGCGGCTTCGTGAGCCGGATGCGCGGCGGCACCTACTTCGGGCACGTGACCGAGCACGTCATGATCGAGTTGTCGCAGCGGATCGGGCGGGACGTCAGCTTCGGGCGTACCGTATCGGCCGGGGAGCCCGGGATCTACGACCTGATCGTGGAGTGCCCCCGGGACGAGTCGCCGGAGTCGACCCTGCCCGGCAGGTTGCTGGAGGCGGCCGTCGAGCTGGTCACCAGGGTGGTCGCCAACGCGCCGGTCACCGCGGCCGAACTGCGGGAACGGCTGACCGTCCTGACCGAGCTGGCCGAGCGGGAGGCCACCGGCCCCAGCACCACGGCGATCATCACGGCGGCCCGGCGCCGCGGCATCCCGGTCGAACGGTACGGCGACCTGAGCCTGTTGCGTCTCGGCTGGGGCACCCGCCGCCGGCTGGCCTGGGCGGCGATGACCGACCGGACCGGCGGGGTGGGCATCGACATCGCCGCCGACAAGCAGGTCACCCGCCGGCTGCTGAACGACGCCGGCATCCCGGTCGCACCCGGCGGCGCGGCGCGCGGACCCGAGGAAGCCGTACGCCTGCTGGCCGAGCTGGGGGCGCCCGTCGTGGTCAAGCCGCGGTGCGGGCGCCAGGGCGAACACGTGGCGCTGAACCTGCGTACCCGTGCGGAGGTCGAGGCGGCCTGCGCGGCGGCCGGCGGCGACGTGGTCGTGGAACGGCAGCTGCCCGGGCGTGACTACCGGGTCCTGGTCGTGGCGGGTGAGGTGGTGGCCGTCGCCGAGCGGATCCCGGCGCACGTCGTCGGCGACGGCGAGAGCACGGTCGCGGAACTCGTGGCCCGCACGAACGCGGACCCGAGGCGCGGCGCGGGCCACTCCCGGGTGCTGACCCGGATCACCCTCGACGACCTCACCGACGCCGTGCTGGCCCGCCAGGACTGCACCCTCGACACCGTGCCGGCCGCCGGAAGCACGGTGTGGCTGCGGGACAACGCGAACCTCTCCTCCGGGGGCACCGGCCGCGACGTCACCGACCGCCTGCACCCCGACGTGGCGCGGCTCTGCCTGCGGGTCGCCGCGCTGGTCGGGCTCGACGTCGCCGGCATCGACCTGCGGCTGCCGGACATCGCGGCGCCGGTACCGCCCACCGGCGACCCCGACGAGATCACCGCCGGCGTCATCGAGGTGAACGCCGTGCCCGGGCTGCGGATGCATCTCGCGCCGGTCCAGGGCCGCTCGCGCGACGTGGGCGACGCGATCGTGCGCGCCATGTTCCCCGGGGGTTCCGACGGGCGCATCCCGGTCGCGGCCGTCACCGGGACCAACGGCAAGACGTCGGTGGCGCGGATGGCGGCGTACCTGCTCGCGGGCAGCGGCCTGCGGGTCGGGCTGACCACCACCGACGGGGTCTCGCTGGACGGCCGGACGGTCTACCGCGGCGACGCCACCGGACCGCGCTCGGCCCAGATGGTGCTCGGCGACCCGCTGGTTCAGGCGGCGGTCCTGGAGACCGCGCGCGGGGGCGCGCTGCGTCGCGGACTCGGGTACGACTGGAGCGACGTGGGCGTGGTCACCAACATCACCGCCGACCACCTCGGCCAGGACGGGCTGGAGTCGATCGAGGACATCGCGCACGTCAAGGCGCTGGTGGCCGAGCGCGTCCGGGACGGCGGCACGCTCGTGCTCAACGCCGACGACCCATGGGTGCGCAGCCTGGCCGAGCGACCCCGGGTACGCGCGGACCGCAAGCGCATCGTCTGGGTCGGCACCGACCCGCACCAGCCGGTGCTCGCGCATCACCTGGCTCGCGGCGGTGCGGCGTACCTGCTGCAGGACGGCTGGCTGGTGCAGGCGACCGGGGCCCGGCGTACGCCGTTGCTGCGGATCGCCGAGGTGCCCGGGACGTTCGGGGGCGCGGCGCCGTACGCGGCCGTCAACGCCCTCGCCGCCATCGCCACCGCCCGCGCGCTGGGCGCCCCGGCCGACACGGTGACCGAGCGCCTGCTGGACTTCGAGCCGCGGGTGCACAACCCCGGCCGGGGCACCGTACTGCGCCTCGGCGACGTCACGCTCTTCGTCGACTACGCGCACAACCCGGCGGCGCTCGCCGCGGTGCTGCGTACCCTCGAACGCCTCTATGGACGCGACCGCTGCGTCGCGGCGGTGACGCTGCCGGGCGACCGGCGCGACGATCTGCTCGCCGCGTCGGCGCAGGTGATCGCGGACGGCGTGACCCGGGCGGTGCTCTACGACGACGAGGACCTGCGCGACCGCGAACCCGGCGAGGTGCCGGCCCTGGTCGAGCGCGAGATGCGGGGCCGTCGGCCGAACCTGCGCGCGGTACGGGCGGACAATTACCGGACGGCCGTGGACGAGGCGCTGCGCATCGCCGCGCCGGGCGACGTAGTGCTCGTCCTCTACGAGAAGCTGGCCCCGATGCTGAGTCACCTCGAGGAGCTGGGCGCCGTAGCGGTCGGGACGCCGCCGGTCGGCGGTCTGCGGCCCGCGCCGGTCGCCCTGTCCGGCATCACGCGGCCCGGGGTCCTCGATGCGGCGGCCGGGTGATCGACGGGGAGTTCTCCGCAAGGCGGCCGGCGACCTGACCGAGCTGACCCGGTTTGTCCCACGTTCCGGTGAGCGTGACCAATAAAGCATGATCGTTGGCCCATATTCATCCGATCGGGCAGGGTGACGCAGGTCATTGCCTTTCGGCAAGGAACCCCGAGCACGGTGCGTGAGCAAGGCCCGCGAACGGTCCAATGTCACCGCAGCGTCATGCAAGAGCCACTGCACGTGCAGATTCCCTTGTAGATGCGCCCCCATCGGGGGATACCCGCAAGTTCCGACGAAAGCGGTCAATAACGGCGCCGACCGCCCACCACGATCATCTATTCGCCCGTGACCAGGGATTTCGCGCCCGCGCGCCGATGCACACCGCTGGCGCATGGTGCGAAACGGACGGTGACGAGCCGCAGGTCATCCACGCCCTCGATCAGTCGAGGCGGAGGCCGTATGTCGGCTACGATCCTCGCCGTCGATGGGGAACGCTCGGTCCGGACAGCGGACCGGGAACCGCCCCGGCGCCTGGACACATGGCGGTGTGCTCCCGGTGTTTCATCCGATCGCGCATGTGGGGGCACATGAGCACGACGGACCTGCCCGGTTCGAGTCTGCTGGCCGGTCGCTACCGACTGGTCGAGCGGCTCGGCGCCGGCGGCATGTCAGTGGTGTGGAGAGGCTTCGACGAGGTCCTCGGACGGCAGGTGGCGGTCAAGGTGCTGCCACCGTCGACGAGCGCCGACCCCTCCTTCCGGCGGCGCCTGCGAGCGGAGGCCCAGGCGGCCGCGCGGCTGAGCCACCCGCACATCACCAATGTGTACGACTACGGCGAGGCCACCACCGTCGACGGCGAGCCGGTCCCGTACGTCGTGATGGAGCTGGTCGACGGCGAGTCGCTGGCCGCCGTCCTGGCCCGCGCCCGGCGCCTGCCCTGGCCCGCGGCCGTACGCATCTGCTCCGAGGTCTCTGCGGCTCTTGCCGCCGCGCATGCCCGCGGCATCGTGCACCGCGACGTGACCCCGGCCAACGTCATGCTCACGCCGGCGGGCGCCAAGGTCGTGGACTTCGGCATCTCGGCCCTGATCGGCGAGAACGACATCGACCCGGACGGCAGCCTGCTCGGCACCCCGGCCTACCTCGCGCCGGAACGCCTCGAGGGCGGCCAGGTCAGCCCGGCCACCGACGTGTACGCGGTCGGCCTGCTGATCTACCGCACCCTCATCGGCCAGCTCCCGTGGGACGTCGGCACCACGACGGCGCTGCTGCGCGCCCACCAGTACACCGAGCCGGAGCCGATGCCGCCGGTCGAGGGCCTGCCGGCCGCCGTCTCGGCGCTGATCGCCCGGTGCCTGGAGAAGCGGCCGGCCGACCGCCCGTCCAGCGCCGAACTCGCCCACGTGCTGGGCACCGTGTCGGCCGGGGTGCCGGCGGCGCGCGCCTTCGTGCCGGACTGGGCGGACAACGGCGAGGACACCACGATCCTGCCGACGGCGCGGTCGTACACGGACGGCCTCGGCCGGCTCCGCCCGGGTCACGCCCGGGTCGCCGACTCCGGGCCGCCCGGCCGCGGCGTCGCGTCCGTCCCGGGCTCGGCTACCACCCCGCCGGCCGCCGGCCCCGCGGTCGCAGCCGGCCACGCGGCCGCCGGTGGCCTCGCGGCGGCGGGCGGACTCGCGGCTGCCGGTGGCCACGCGGTCGCCGGTGACTACGCTTCGGCGGCTGCTGCCGGCGGTGGCGTCGCCCGGCTGGCCGAGCTGTCACCGGACGGCGATGCCCCGGTCTCGCCTGCGCCCGGCAACCCGGCCCACCCGATCTCGGTCGGCGAGGTCGAAGCCGCGGTCGGTGCGCAGGGGCAGCCGGCCGCGAACAGCGCTCCCGTCACCCCGTTGGCGCCGCCGCAGCGCGGTGGCCGGAACAGCCGCTTCGGCCCGGTTCCGCCCGCGGCGCCGGCGCCTTCCGGCCCCGCCGCGCCCGGCGCCGGTGGTCGCGGCCCCGCTGGTGGTCGCGGCCCGGACGCCGTTCCCGCTGGTCATGGCCCGGCTGCCTTCGCCGGCGGCCATGGCCCGGGTGCCTTCGCCGGTGGTCATGGTCCGGGAGCCGGGGTCGACGGGCATGGCCCGGCCGACGCGGCCGGCTCGGGTGCCGACGGCCTCGCACTTCGCCCGGCGTTCGGCGCCGGTCCGGCCGGGTCTCCGGCGCGGGCCGACGAGGCCGGTGCGCCGCCGTCCCGCGCGGCCGGCGGACCCCCCACCCAGCGTCCTCCGGGTGCCCCGCCCGCCGGTGCGTCCCGGCCCAGTGGCCGGCCGGGCACGACGAAGCGCCGCGCTCTGATCATCGCCGCCGGCTCGGCCGCGCTGGTGGTCGGCGGCGGCGCCTGGGCGCTCGCCCAGAGCGACGGCTCCCCGCGTACGGTCGTGCCCAATGCCGTGGGTCCGCAGCCCACCCAGCTGGTGAGCGCCAACAAGTGCGTGGTCAGCTACGCGGTCTGGTCCGACGACGGCGGCCGGTTCAAGGCGGCCGTCACGATCGCCAATCGCGACATCAAGGCGGTCCGGAACTGGAAGCTCTGGTTCCTCATGCCGGGCGACCAGGTGGTCTCCGGCAACGGCAAGCTCAAGCTCGACCAGCGGGCCCGCGCCGTCACCGTGGACACCGGCAAGACGCTGAACCCGCAGGCGACCGAGACCATGCAGTTCACCGGTCGCTACAAGGCCAGCAACGCCGCCCCGATGGTGTTCCAGCTCGACGGGCAGACCTGCGAGACCTTCGTGTCGCCGAAGCCCGGCGAGCCGTCGCGGCCGGTCGAGCACCTGACCAACGGCACGTTGCGCCTGGGCCCGGTGCCGACCCGGGACACCCCGGTGCCCGGCATCTCCATCGACCCGAGCGGCGTGGTCGTGCCGGTGCCGGTCACCGGGGGTACGGGCAGCCCGCCCCCCGGCTCCCCGCCGCCGTCCGGGGTGCCCATCATCGACCCGCCGCCGGACACCGACGACCAGGACGATGACGACGCCCCGGCCCCCGAGCCCCCGACGACACCGGCGTCCTCCTCGTCGTCGCCTGCGCCCGTGGAGACTTCGGAGTCCACGTCGCCGCCGCCGATGGAGTCGCAGCCGGCGGACCCCGTGGATCATGACGATCCGCCCGGGGAATTCGGATAGGGATCCGAGAACGACGGACTGAACCGGCGCCGAATCCCGCGGATCAGGACGATCCTCCGTCAGAAATCGGATAGAACGCGCTTAACCGCCAGGCGGTCGACCGGAGTAGCGGTCGGCCGCCTGGCTGCGCGTTACAGTCGAAAAGGATGCCGGCAGGCATATTCGTTCCCGGTCGGGACGCGCTGCCCGGGACGGACGGGGCGGCCGCTGGAGACGCGCGGAGCCGAAAACGGTGAAAACCGTCTCGGCGTGCCTGCGGGCCGGCGTGGCACTCGCGAGGAAGATGGTTGATACCGGCCCGCAACCTGGGCGGGCCTGGACCGCACCGCCGCGAGCGTTAGCTGGATCTCGAGCAAGTCGTCGTACATCGGGGAGTCCGACATGATCAGCACCGTTCAGGAACTGGCTGCGGAGGCACTGTTCGTCTCCCATCTCCAGCCGTCCGAGTGCCCGAGCCGCAAGGCGGTGGAAGAGGCGGTCACCGCCATGATCCTGCGCCACGGCAGCGACGGGTGCGCGGCGGGCGTGGCGGAGGAGTTCGGTGACCACCCGGAGGTGGCGGTCCGCCGGATGCACTGGGTCCGCCAGGAGCTCCGTAACGTGATGGCGCCTCAGCGCAGGCCGCACTTCGCCAGCTGAGCTACAACCGGAAGCTTCAGGCCCGCTTTGAGGGCCGTCGGCGCCGGCAGTGAGCCCGCGCCAGGCAAGGCCGTCGTTGGCCCGGCCGCACGACGCGACCGCTGTGGGCGAGCCGCACGACGCGACCGCTGTGGGCGAGGCCTGCGCGCATGAACGCTGCGGGCGAGAACCGGTCATGAAATCGCCTCGGGCGAGGTTTGCGCCCTCAACACCGCGGGCACTTTGACCGTATTGTGCCGGGACTGCCCGGCAATCGGCTCGCACCGCCGGGGCCGGCGCCCGGGGACTCGTAAGGGCCCGCCGGGACGCCTCCGGCGGTCGAGGTTCGAAGCGCCGCTGCTCGACGCCGGCCCAGACCGCCGCCCGCCGAGCCCGCCGCCTGACCGTCCAGCCGGGCGCCGGACCGTCCAGCCGGCCGCTGAGCCGGCTGAGCCGCTGAGCCGGCCGGACCGCCGAGCCGCCGAGCCGGCCGAGTCGACCAATCTGAGTCTTGGGGCGGGTACGCCTCCATGCACCTGAGCCTTTTCATGAAAAAACTCCATAAAAGCAACCGAGTTCGGCCACCACTGCACCCGTCGGCCGCAAATGTCTTCCTCATCGGCCGGTTCAACTACCGGCCCTGTACGAGCGAGGAGGACTACGTGACCGCCACGACCGAACTCCCCGCCGCCATCGGCACGACCCACGACGCGCCGTCCGCGCGCGCCATCGAGGACCTCGTCCGCGAACACATGCCGATGGTGGGCCATCTGGTCCGGGAGCTGCTCAACCGCGTGCCCGGCCATGTCCACTCCGACGATTTGTCGTCGGCCGGGTTCGCCGCGCTCCTCGGTGCCGCCCGCTCCTTCGATCCGAGCCGCGGGATTCCGTTCCACCGGTTCGCCGCCGTGCGGATCCGGGGTGCGCTGCTCGACGAGCTGCGGGGGCAGGACTGGGCCAGTCGTTCCGTACGCGCCCGGGCCCGCAAGACCTCGCAAGCCCGTCAGGAGCTCACGGCCGCGCTGGGGCGTACCCCGACCGAGGCCGAGGTCGCCGAGATGCTCGGTATCGGGGTGGCTGAACTCGCCGCCGTCGAGGACGACGTGCAGAAGGCGGCCCTGCTCAGCCTCCAGGGGTTCCCCACGGGCGCGGCCGAGGAGATGGTGCCGGAACTCTCCGAGGGGCCCGAGGACCTGCTGATCAAGCGGGAACGCCTCGGCTACCTGCATCAGGCGATCCAGGCGCTGCCGGAGCGGCTGCGCATGGTCGTCACCCAGTCGTTCCTGCAGGAGCAGCCGCTCAGCGAGGTGGCCGCCGAGCTGGGGGTGACCGAGTCCCGGATCTCCCAGCTGCGCACCGAGGCGTTGCGGCTGCTGCGGGAGGGGCTGAACAGTTCGCTGGCGCCGGAGCTGCTGACGGTGGCCGCGGGGGGCCCGCGTACGCGCAAGGGCTGCCTTCAGCGTCGCCGCACCGAGTATTTCGCCCGGGTGGCGGAGCAGGGCAACCTGCACACCCGGCTGGCGCTGACCGACGAGCACGGCGTACCGATAGCGTTCGCCGCCTGATCGGCCCCGGACGGCCGCATGGTCCGCAGTGACCATGCGGCCGGTCCGTCAGGCGAACACGTCCTGCTGGTAGCGGCCGTCGGACTCCAGCGCGCGCAGCCACTCGTCGGCCTGATCGGCTGTTCCGCCGGTCCGGCGCCGGTGCAGGGCCGCCAGCTCCGCGCGGACCGCGGGGGCCATCCGGGCGCCGTCTCCGCACAGATAGACGTGGCCGTCGGCCTCGATCAGGTCCCACACCTCGTCGCCGGCGGCGGCCAGCGCGTCCTGGACGAAGCGGTACGGGTGGCCGGGCACCGCCGAGAACGCCAGGTGCAGGTCGACCACGCCGGACTCCGCCCAGTCGCGCATCTCGTCGGCGTACAGCCAGTCGTGCTGGGGATGACGGCAGCCGTAGAACAGCTTCGCCGGGCCGCGGTCCGGCTGCAGTGCCCGTTCCTGGAGGAAGGCGCGCAGCGGGGCGAAGCCCGTACCCGGTCCGATGAGGATCACCGGGGTTCGCGGGTCGGCCGGCGGCCGGAACGCGGGTGCCGGTACGCGGACGTGGCCGTAGCAGGTGTCGCCGGGCCGCAGCCGGGCCAGGTACCGCGAGCACATCCCGCGGTAGCGGCCGCGGCCGGCCAGGGCGGGCCCGTCCACGAGCCCGACCGTCAGGGTGACCAGGCCCCGGTCCAGGACCGGCGACGACGAGATCGAGTAGAACCGGGGCCGGATCGTGCCGGCCAGCGACAGGAAGACGCCGAACGGCAGCTCGATCGCAGGGAAGCGTTCGAGCAGGCCGAGCACGGAGACGCGCTTGGCGAGGATCTCGTCGGCGTAGGCCTGCCGGGCCTCGTCGGTGTCCCCGGTCCACTGGCGCAGCTGCCCCGTGGTCCAGGGGCACGTGGTGTGCTCGGCGAGCACGGCCAGCTGGTGCCGGGTGGCCGGCTCCTGGAGTTCCACGAACTCGGTGAGCAGCAGTTCCGTCGTCACCGGGACGCCGATCGGCAGCGAGGTCGGGCGGTCGCCGTCCTGGCGCAGCCGGATCACCCGGTCGCGGGGCATGCGCAGGCAGTCCAGCGCCCACGCGACGAGCTCGGGATCGTTCTTCGCGTAGACCGCGAGGTGGTCGCCCGCGTGGTATTCGATGCCCTCGGGCAGGCGCACGGTGACGGCCTTGACGCCCGGGCGCGGCGCCTCGACGCGGAAGTCCCAGAGCCCGGCCGGGTCGCTGACCAGCTCGTCCACCGACACCACGGTCATCGGGTACGCCTGTGCCGACACGACCGCGGGCCGCACCTGGTCCTCGCCGAGCACCTCGACGGCGTAACGCTCGCCCGCCGGGGTGTCGCCGGTGCCGGCGCCGTAGGCCTCCGCGAGGGCGGCCCAGAGCCGGTCGAGCCAGGCGGTGGCCATGCCGTCGAAGTCGCCGGCCGCGTCCGTCTCGCCGCGCGGCACGACCGCCGTCGCGCCGCCCGCGGCGAGCGCCGCGTCGACCCGTTTCGGGAACGCCTGGTAGGTCGCCCACTGCGTGTTGCCGTTCCCCAGGACCGCATACCGTACGCCGGTGAGCACGCCGGCCGGGATCTCGAGGGCGTCGAACCGCTGGGCGTTGTCCGGCGCCTTGCCGTTGTAGCTGGAGGTCACGACTGCCAGCAGGCCGTCGGCGGGCAGGTCGCCGGCCAGCTCGTCGAGGCTCTGCACGGTGACGTCGAAGCCGGAGCGGCGGGCCCGGTCGGCGAGCTGCTGGGCGAGGTCCTCGGAGGTCCCCAGGTTCGAGCCGTACGCGACGCGCATCCGTACGCCCGCGGCCGCGACCTCGGCCGCCGACGGCAGGGGCGCGCTCTCCGGGCCGGCCGTGACGGAGAGCCGCTCGTGCTGGTGCCGGGGCCGCACCCGCAGGGTGAGGCCGTCCGGCTTGATGGTCAGAGTCTGCTTGATCCGCAGCTGGTGGCCCTGCGGGTCGGAGATCGCGAAGCGCTGGAGGATCATCGCGAGGGCGAGCCGCGCCTCGGTGAGGGCGAACTGGCGCCCGATGCAGGCCCGTTCCCCGTTGCCGAACGGCTTGTACGCGTGCGGATGGTGCGCCGCCTTGCGTTCGGGCAGCCAGCGGTCGATGTCGAAGGCCAGCGGGTCGGGCCACGCCTGCGGGTCGGTGTGCAGGGGCTTGAGCAGAAGCCCCACCTTCTGGTTGCGGGCCACGGGGTACCTGCCGCCGATGACCGTGTCCTCGCGCGCCTTCAGCCCGAAGCCGGGGATGGGGGAGAGCAGCCGCAGCGTCTCCTCGAGGATCCGCGGGATGACGTCCAGCCGCATGATCGTGTCGTACGTCGGCACGGTGTCGCCGGGCAGCATCCGGTCCACCTCCGCGTACGCCTGGGCCAGCACGTGCGGGTTGCGCATCAGCAGGTGCAGCGCGAAGGAGAGCGTGCCGCTGGTGGTCTCGTGGCCGGCGATGAGGAACGTCAGCACCTGGTTGCGGATGTTCGCGTCGGACAGCCGGCCGCCGGTGACCGGGTCGGCGGCCTCCAGCATCAGGCCAAGCAGGTCCTGCGACTTCGTCCCGGTCGCGCGGCGCGAGCGGATGACCTCGTCGACCAGCTCCTGCATCAGGGCGATGTCGGCCCGGAACGCCGCGTCGGCCTTCTTCTTGAGCCCGGTGACCAGTGGCAGCTGCCGGGTGCGGTCCATGGCCTCGGTCAGCGCCCGGCCCATGGCCTGCAGGAACGGGTGCAGCTCGGGCTGCTCGAAGGAACGGAACGCGTGTCCGAAGCCGGTGAGCGCGATCGTGTCGAGGGTCAGCCGGGTCATGTCGCCGGTGACGTCGACCTCGGTGCGGTTCTCCCAGTGCCGGACGAGGGCCCGGGCCACCTCGAGCATCTGCGGGTAGTACGCCTTCATGGACCGCTGGCTGAACGCGGGCAGCAGGATCCGGTGCGCCTGCCCCCAGCTCTCCTCGTCCTCGCGGGCGGTGAAGAGCCCGTCGCCGGCGAAGTCGCGTACGTGGATGAGGGGCGGGTCGATCGGCTTGTAGAAGCGGCTCTCGTCGCAGACCTCGGCGGCCAGGTCGGGGTCGTAGACCATGAGGACGTGCCGGCCGTTGAAGTTGAGCCGGTAGATGCCGCCCGGATGCTGCGCGGCGAGGTCGGCGAAGAACCGGTGGGTGCCCTCGACGGGGATCTGCAGTCCATTGCCGACGATCGGCAGCCCGCGCGGTGCGGGTATCGGAGCGGGCACGGACGGTACCTCCTCAGCCATACGGTGTATGGCTGCTACCGTACGGCGTATGGGCGAGCGCACAAGGCCCCGGGACATCCCTCTCACTCGTGAACTGATCATGAACACGGCCCTGGCCATCGTCGATACGCAGGGTGTCGAGGCGCTGAGCATGCGCAAGCTGGCGGCCGAGCTCGGCGTCAATCCGATGTCGCTTTATCACCATGTGGAGAACAAGGCGGCCGTGCTGGCCGGTATCGCGGCGCTCGTCACGGACGGTGCACGCGACGTCGTGGTCGGGTCCGGCACGTGGCAGGAGAACCTTTACAAACTCGCATACGAGTTCCGCGAGCTGAGCCTGCGGCACCGCAATCTGGTCCGGCACGCGTTCACCAGCGAGGAGTTCATCCAGCGCGAGGGTCCGATGTGGCACTCCCTCTGTGCCGTGTTGCGTGCTGCCGGCCTGCCCGAGGCGGAGGTGCCGAAGGTCGGCGCGGTCGTCGCCGCGCTCATCGGCGGACTGCTGCTCACCGAGGTCAACGGGACGATGCGCCGGCTGATCGGCGACGACGACGCCGAGGACACCGGGTTCGCCCTGGCCGTGTGGCTGCTCATCGACGGCGTGGCCGCCCGCGTCTGAGCCGTACCCGTGTTTTGATTGCAGCGATCAGGGGGTTGCTTTGTTCCTCAGCCAGCACGAGCAGGAACGGCTGCTCATCCACGTCGCGGCGGACGTGGCCCGGCGTCGGCGGGAGCGCGGGCTGCGCCTCAACCACCCCGAGGCGACGGCGATCATCACCGCCTTCCTGCTCGAGGGTGCCCGGGACGGGCGGACGGTGGCCGAGCTGATGGACGCCGGCCGGCGGGTGCTGACCCGCGACGACGTCATGGAGGGCGTGCCCGAGATGCTCGCCGAGGTGCAGGTCGAGGCCACGTTTCCGGACGGCACCAAGCTGGTCACCGTGCACGGGCCGATCTCGTGATCCCGGGGGAGATCCTCGCCGGTGCGGGCGACATCGAGATCAACCCGGGCCGGCCGGTGCTGGCGCTGACCGTACGCAACACCGGCGACCGCCCGGTGCAGGTCGGTTCGCACTATCACTTCGCCGAGGCCAACGCCGCCCTCGAGTTCGACCGCGACGCCGCCTGGGGTCACCGTCTGGCCGTGCCGGCGGGCACCTCCGTACGCTTCGAACCCGGCATGCCGCGCGACATCACGCTCGTACCGCTCGCCGGTGCCCGGATCGTGCCCGGCCTGCGCGGCCTGGCCGCCGGGCCGCTGGACCCGTCGCCGCGCGAGGACATCGAGCCCGCCGGCGCCCTCGACGAGGAGCTGCCGGAGAACGGGAGTGCCCGGTGACGTCGCTCGACCGCGCCCGGTACGCCGCCCTCTACGGGCCCACCGCCGGCGACCGGATCCGGCTCGCCGACACCAACCTGCTCGTCGAGGTCGAGGAGGACCGCAGCGCCGGACCCGCCCCGGGTGACGAAGTGGTCTTCGGCGGCGGCAAGGTCATCCGCGAGTCCATGGGTCAGTCCCGGGCCAGCCGCGCGGAGGGCACTCCGGACACGGTGATCACCGGCGCGGTCGTGCTGGACCACTGGGGCGTCGTCAAGGCCGACATCGGCATCCGCGACGGCCGGATCGTGGCGCTCGGCAAGGCCGGCAACCCGGACACCATGGACGGCGTCCACCGGATCTCGTGATCGGTCCCGGCACGGAGATCATCGCCGGCAACGGGAAGATCCTCACGGCCGGCGCCGTGGACAGCCACGTGCACCTGATCAGCCCGACGATCCTGGACACCGCGCTCGCCAGCGGCGTCACCTCGATCATCGGCGGCGGCACAGGCCCGGCGGAGGGCACCAAGGCCACCACGGTCACCCCCAACGCGTGGCACCTGGCCCGGATGCTCGAGGCGCTCGACACCTGGCCGGTCAACGTGCTGCTGCTCGGCAAGGGCAACACGACGAGCGAGGAGTCGCTGCGGGAACAGCTGCGCGGCGGGGCCGGCGGCTTCAAGCTGCACGAGGACTGGGGCACCACCCCGGCCGTCATCGATGCGGCGCTGAAGGTGGCCGACGCGTCCGGCGTCCAGGTGGCCATCCACACCGACACGCTCAACGAGGCCGGGTTCGTCGAGGAGACCCTGCGGGCCATCGCCGGGCGGTCGATCCACGCGTACCACACCGAGGGGGCGGGCGGCGGGCACGCGCCGGACATCATCACCGTCGCCTCGCACCCCAACGTGCTGCCGTCGTCGACCAACCCCACCCGGCCGTACACCCGCAACACCCTCGCCGAGCACCTCGACATGCTGATGGTCTGCCACCACCTCAACTCGGCGGTGCCCGAGGACCTGGCGTTCGCCGAGAGCCGCATCCGGCCGTCGACCATGGCCGCCGAGGACCTGCTGCACGACCTCGGCGCGATCTCGATGATCGGCTCGGACTCGCAGGCCATGGGGCGCGCCGGCGAGGTGGTCATGCGCACCTGGCAGACCGCCCACGTCATGAAGGCCCGCCGCGGCGCGCTGCCCGGCGACGGCGCCGCGGACAACCTGCGGGCCCGGCGCTACGTGGCCAAATACACGATCAACCCCGCGATCGCGCACGGCATGGCGGAGCAGATCGGCTCGGTCGAGCCCGGCAAGCTCGCGGACCTCGTGCTCTGGGACCCCGCGTTCTTCGGTGTACGCCCGGCGCTGGTGATCAAGGGCGGCATGATCGCGTACGCGCAGATGGGCGACGCCAACGCCTCGATCCCCACGCCCCAGCCGGTGCTGCCCCGCCCGATGTTCGGCGCGTACGGGGTGGTGCCGGCGGTGACGTCGCTGGCCTTCGTCGCCCCGGCGGCGATCGACGCGCTGCTCGGCGACCGGATCGGCGTCAAGCGGGCCCTCGCACCGGTGGCGGACACCCGCTCGATCGGCAAGGCGGACCTGCCGCTCAACGACGCGACGCCCCGCATCGAGGTCGAGCCGGACACCTTCACCGTCCGCATCGACGGCGAGGTCGTCGAGCCCGACCCGGTGGACGAGCTCCCCATGGCCCAGCGCTACCACCTGTTCTGATGAGCCTGGCGACGCTGCTCGTGCTGGCCGACGGGCGGCTGCCGTCCGGCGGGCACGCCCACTCCGGCGGGCTGGAGGCCGCGGTGTCGGCCGGCCGGATCCGCGACATCTCCGACGTGGACGGTTTCCTGCGCGGGCGGTTGTGGACCACGGGACTGGTCGCCGCCGCCTTCGCCGCCACCGCGTGCGCCCGCCCGCCGCGGTGGTCGGAGCTGAACGAGGGACTGGACGCCCGCAACCCTTCGCCGGCGCTCCGCAAGGCCTCGCGCGCCCAGGGCCGGGCGCTCCTGCGCGCCGGGCGGGCGATGTGGACACTCCCGCCGATCGGCCGCGACCCGCACCAGCCCGTCGCGCTCGGCGTCCTAGCGGCCGCGGCCGGTCTCGGCCCCACCGAAGCCGCGGTCGCCGCGGCGCACGGCACCGTCACCGGCCCGGCGAGCGCGGCGGTCCGGTTGCTGGGGCTGGACCCGTATGCGGTGCACGCCCTGATCGCCCGCCTCGCCCCCGAGTGCGACCGGATCGCCGCCGGCGCTGCGACGCGGATCGACGACCCGGCCGACGCCCTGCCGGCCGCGGGAGCGCCCCTGCTCGACATCGGCGCCGAGCTCCATGCCACCTGGGAGGTGCGTCTCTTTGCATCCTGACGATCACACTCACCCGGACCCTTCGGTGGACCCGCACACGCCGCTCGCCGCCGGGCTCCGCGCCCTGCGGATCGGCATCGGCGGTCCCGTCGGCTCGGGCAAGACGGCGCTGGTCGCGGCCCTGTGCCGGACCCTCGGGGACGAGCTGCGGCTGGCGGTGGTGACCAACGACATCTACACCACCGAGGACGCCGACTTCCTGCTGCGCAACGGCGTCCTGCCGGCCGAGCGGATCCGGGCGGTGGAGACCGGCTGCTGCCCGCACACGGCGATCCGCGACGACATCTCCGCCAACCTGGACGCGGTCGAGGACCTGGAGTCGGCGCTGGGCCCGCTGGACCTGGTGCTGGTGGAGAGCGGCGGCGACAATCTGACGGCCACATTCAGCAGGGGCCTGGTCGACCGGCAGATCTTCGTCGTCGACGTGGCGGGCGGCGACAAGGTGCCGCGCAAGGGCGGCCCCGGCGTGACCACGGCGGACCTGCTGGTCATCAACAAGACCGACCTGGCGCCGCTGGTCGGCGCCGACCTGTCGGTGATGGACCGCGACGCGCGGGCACGGCGGGGCGACCTGCCGACGGTGTTCCTCTCGCTGACCGAGGACCGGGCGGCCACGCCGGTCGCCCGGTGGATCCGCGAGCTGGTCGCGGTCCGCGCCGGCTGACGAGATGCGCGCCGAGGCGACGATCGCCGCGGAAGCGGACGGCACCGGCGGCACCCGGCTCGCCGTCCTGCGCGGTGAGTCGCCGCTGCTCCTGCGCCGCACCGGTCCGCGTACCGGGCGCGGGGCGGTCGTTCACCTCGTCGGCGGGGCGGCCGGGCCGTTGCGCGGCGACGATCTGCGCCTGACGATCTCCGTCGGTGCCGGAGCGACGTTGTCGGTGCACAGCGTTGCCGCCCAGCTCGCCCTGCCCGGACGGCCCGGGCCGCCGTCACGGCTGATGGTCTCCGCGACGGTCGCGCGGGGCGGATCGCTGCTCTGGGCGCCCGAGCCGTTGATCGCGGCGGCCGGGTGCCACCACCTCGCGGTCACCGACGTGACGGTCGAGGAGGGCGGCACCCTGGTATGGCGCGACGACCTGGTGTGCGGCCGGCACGCGGAGCAGCCGGGCGACGTCCGTGCCGACGTGACGATCCGCTACGCGGGCCGCACGCTCTACCGGCACGAACTCGCCGTAGGCCCGAACGCGCCGGGCTGGCAAGGAGCGGCCGTGCTCGGGGGTGGACAGGCGGCCGGCGCGTTGATCCTGGCCGGTCCCGGCCTGCCCCCGGCGGCGCTGCTCGGCGGTGCCGCGGTGCTGATGCCGCTGGCCGGAGCGGGGATGCTGGCGAGTGCGGTGGGCCGGGACATCCGCCAGGTGCGGGCGGCGCTGGATCCGCTGACCGCCCTGCCCCACGTCCCGGCCCGCGACCCGGTCACTCGACCGGGAATGAGTTCAGCGTGAGGTCGTAGTCCTGCGCCGCCTGAGCACGCTTCACGACGCAGGCGTGGAAGAGAAGGTTGCCCGAGGGCGGAACGATGTGGTCCACGGATCGCGCGGTGGTCTGGAAGACCAGCGTGGGGGCGCTCTGCGACGAAACCGAGAACACCTGCCAGGTCAGACTGGGCTGACCGTTCGTGAATCCGAAGATCTGGACGCCGGGCCGCTGTCCGTTGGGATCAGTCCCGGGCGAGAGCGGACCGACGCAGACCGTACTGCCGTTGGCGATCGTGCCGAACGAGTGCTGCTGCACGAGGGCACTGGGCGCCAGGGAACCCCCAGGCGTGGCGGAGCTGCCGGCCGCCAATGCGCCGGCACCCAGCGTCAGGAGGGCCAGGCCCGTGGACACCAATGGCTTCATCGGTGCCTCCTTCGCTTCGAGAAAGGGTAGGGCTCGTTCAGCCTCCCAGTCGACTGTCGTGATCGGACGATGGTGTCAACGGCTGCACTTGGCGGCATCCGTCAACTCAGGCAGCGCGGCTTGCGTCAGGGGCCGGTGTAGAGGACGGCGTCGATCTCGATGTCGAAGCCGACCAGCGGCACCGGCAGCGTGGTGCGTACCGGAAGGTGCTCGCCCTTGACGTACTGCGGGTAGATCTCGTTCAGCTCGGCGAAGTCGGCGAAGTCGCGCAGGTAGACGCCGAGCCGGACGGCCTGGTCGAGGCTTGCGCCCGCGGCCTCGGCGGTCGCCGCGAGGTTGCGGAACGCCGCGTGCGCCTGCTCGGCGAAGCTGCCCGTGACCCGGGTGCCGTCCGGCAGGGCCGGGATCGCGCCGGCCAGGTAGATCGTGTCGCCGGCGACCACCGCGTGCGAGTACGGGCCGCCTACCGGGGCCGCCTTGTCGGTCATGATCGCGCGCTTCGGCATGTCAGGTGCTCCTTGTCGGGGGTCTCGGGAACTGTTCGGCCAGGCCGTCCGCGCCTACCAGGGGCGTGGCCAGCAGGGTGCGGATGTCGTGCTCACGGCGGGCGAGGGCGGCGCGCTGGGCGTCGGTGAGCGGGATCCACGGCGGCGAGGGTGCCGGCAGGCGCGGGGGCAGCAGCCGCCCGCCGACGTACGTGGCCTCGTTGACCAGCCGCAGCGGCGCCTGACGGACCTGCCGATGGGCGTCGACCATTTCGAAGCGTCCCTCCTCGACCCGGAACACTGCGATGTCGGCGGGGGCGCCCACGTCGAGGGTGCCGCCGGGCAGACCCAGCGCCCTGGCCGGGTGCACGGTGGCCGCGGCGAGGGCGTCGTCCAGCGGCAGCCCCACGGCCACGAGCTTGGCGATCGTCGTGGGCAGGTCGAAGACCGGGCCGTGCACCGAGCGCGCGTGCAGGTCCGTCGAGATCGTGTACGGCGTGAGCCCCGCGCCCAGCTGCGCCTCGGCCACCTCGAACGCGAACCCGCCGGAGCCGTGGCCGATGTCCATCAGCACCCCGCGCCCGTACGCGTCCCGCACCGCCGGCCCCAGCGGCGCGGCGATCCCGCTGGCGCAGTGCGTCACGATGTCGCCCGGCCGCAGCAGATCGAGGACGTCGTCGAGCGCGGGTGGGGTCGTACCGATGTGGACCATGACCGGGATCCCGCAGGTCGCGGCGACCGCCAGGCCGCGCCGCAGGGGCTCGACGCCGTTCACGCCGACGGTCTCGTGGTCGATGCGCACCTTGATGCCGCGGACCAGGTCACGGTTGGCCAGCACGGTGTCGACGGCCAGTCCCACGTCGCAGTTGGCGAGGTCGCGGCTCTCCCCGGTGCGCCCGGCGAGCCCGACCGCCGAGACGTTGAGCAGCGCCGGCACGCGGACGCCCAGCCCCGACACCGTCCGGCGCAGCCCGTCGAGCGTGTACGCCCCGGCCGACCCGGCGTCGACCCAGGTGGTGACACCGGTGTACCAGGCAATCGGGTCGGGGTCGATGCCCCAGTATCCGGGCCCGACGTGCGTGTGCAGGTCGATCAGTCCGGGCGTGACCAGGCGGCCGGTGACGTCGTGGACGACCGCGCCGGTCAGCCCGGGACCGACCGCGGCGACGCGTCCCGCCCGTACGGCCACGTCGGCGACCCCGTGGCCGGGCACCCGCCCGCCGGCCAGCACCAGGTCGTGGGTCACGGGGTGCCCTCCAGGGCCGCGGTGATCGCCAGCCGGTACAGCCGGGTCGGCCGCCCCTTGCGGTGCACCTGGGAGCTGCCGTCGCCGACGACCAGGTCGGATTCGCTGAGCTTGCGGATCAGCCGGCGCCCGCTCGGGTCGGTGATGCCGAGCGTGCGGGCCAGGTCGCTGGGGGAGACCGGCCGGCCGGCGAGGGTGCGCTCGATGGCGGCGAGGCGCGACAGCGTCGCCGGGCTCAGCCCCACGCGGCCGGCGAGCGCCTCGATGTTGCCGTGCTCGCGGTAGGTGTACGTCAGCGGCACCCCGGAGGCGCCCATCGGGCCGATCATCATCCCGTTGTCGGAGATCAGGTACGCGCCCGGGTCGGCGTCCTGCTCGGCCCGGGCGGCGGCGCGCTCGGCCAGGGCCACGCACAGCCGGGCGGACCCGCCGATGCCGAACCCGGCCACCGCCCGTACGCCCAGGGTGTCGCGGGCCTCGGCCAGCACCGGCAGGCCGACCCAGTGGTGGGTGACCGACTCGAAGAGCGCGGCGTGCGCGAAGACGACGACGCCGCGCCGCCCGCGGTTGTCGATCCACGCGTCGGCGAACTCGGGCGTGTTCAGCAGCAGGTGCAGCAGCCCGACGCGGGCGCGGTCGAGGTCGGCGATCCGGTCCGGTCGGGCGATGAGGAAGACCCCGGCGGCGAAGCGCTGCCCGTCGGCCTTCTTGTTGCGTACGCGCAGCGCCAGCTCGTGCAGGTCGGCGCGGATCGTGCCCGGTGTGGCCAGCGCGTTCAGCACGGCGACCCGCCCGTCCAGGGCCGCGGCCACGCCGGTGCGGACGCTGATCACGTACGGCGCGCCGGTCGCGGCGATCCGCTCGCGGTGGAAGGCGACCACGTCGGCGACCGGCTGCTCGGGGTCGAAGGGCAGGCAGGCGATCGCGTCCCGGTCGAGGTCGAGCGCCGTCGCCACCTCGTCGACGGTCTCCTGCGCGAAGGTGTCGATGCTGACCGGGGTCGCGGGCCAGCCGTTGCCCCGGGCTCGTGACCAGGCGAGCGCCAGGTCCAGCGCCGCGGACCGGGTCACCGTCACCGGCAGGCCGGCGGGGAGCAGGTCGCGGCAGCGGGCGTACGGGACCAGGCCCAGCAGCAGCCCGTCGAGGTGCCCGGCGCGCAGCAGGTCGCCGACCCGGTCCCGGATCTGGTCCTCGCGCTCGTAGGTGGCCCAGGCGAACGTGACCCCGCCGAGCGTGCGCGTCGCCTGCTCGAACCGGGGGCGATGATGGGTGTGCAGCACCAGGCCGATCACCATCGCCGCGGGCACGCCGCCTCCCCTGTTATGAACCTGTCGGTTCGTAAGTAGTCCGTAGTAGCTTCCACACAATGCGCGATGGCGCTCCGGCGGTCAAGGAGGACCCCATGATTCTCGACGTCCCCGACGAGCAGCTCGACTGGCGGGCCAAGGGGTTCTGGCTGCCGGAGGGCGAGGTCCCGGCCCGCGCCTTCGCCGCGGCCCGGCACTCGCTCTTCGACGGATCCTTCACCTGGCCGCTGCTCGTGGTCCGGGATTCGGCGGTACGCGCCAACATCGCCACCATGGCCGGGTACGCGGACCGGCACGGCTTCTCCTTCGCCCCGCACGCCAAGACGACGATGGCCCCGACCCTGCTGGAGGCGCAGCTCGCGGCGGGGGCGTGGGGGCTGACCGTGGCGACCGCGAGCCAGGCCCTGGTGCTGCGCCGCCTGGGCGTGCCCCGTGTGCTCATCGCCAACGAGGTCCTGGACCCCACGGCGCTGCGGTGGCTCGCGGACCAGTCGGCCCGCGGCTGGGAGGTGCTCGTCCAGGTCGACTCGGTCGCGGGGGTGGCCGCGGTGGCGGCGGCCGGTGGCCTGCCGGTGCTGGTCGAGCTCGGCCATGCGGGTGGGCGCACGGGTTGCCGTACCGTCGGCGAAGTGGTCGAGGTCGCCCGGGCCGCAGCGGCCGCGCCCGGGGTGACCCTCGCCGGGGTGACCGCCTACGAGGGCGCCCTGCCCGACGTGGCCGCGGTCGACGCCTTCCTGGCCGCGCAGGTCGACGCGGTCCGCGCGATCGCCGACCTGCTGCCGCCCGAGGTCATCGTCTCCGCCGGCGGCAGCGCCTGGTTCGACCGCGTGATCAAGGCTCTCGAGGGCCAGTGGCTCGAGGGGCACACCGTCAGCGCGGTCCTGCGCAGCGGCGCCTCGGTCACCCACGACGACGGGTTCTACCGCGAGCGGACGCCGTTCAACCGGGAACCGGGCGAGGGCTCGCTGGCGTCGGGCCTCGAGATGTACGCCCAGGTGCTGTCCACCCCGGAGCCGGGACTGGCGATCGTGGGCATGGGCAAGCGCGACGCACCGTTCGACGAGGGCCTGCCGGTCACCGAGGCCGGCGAGGTGACCAGGATGAACGACCACCACACGTACGTCCACGGCACGACGGCGGCGGTGGGCGACGTGATCCGTTTCGGCCTGTCCCACCCCTGCACGGCCTTCGACAAGTGGCGCTTCATCCCGGTCGCGGACGATGCTGATGTGGTGGTGGACGTGCTGCACACGTACTTCTGAGCGTGCGGCTACCGGACGAAGCGTTCGCGGCGAACCGTCGGCCGACGGCCCCTGATGGTGCTGCCCCGCATCGCCGCGACGACATCGTCGGCGGCCGACTCGGGAACCTCCACCAGCGAGAACCGATCGGTGATCTGGATCGCGCCGATGTCGCGGGCGGCGAGGCCGGACTCGCCGGCGATCGCACCGACCAGGTCCTGCGGGCGCAACCCCGCCCGCCTGCCGATGCCGAAGAACAGCCGGGTCACCCCGGAGTTCGGCGCGGGGGAGCGCGCGGGGCGGTCGCGGCCGCTCCCGCCCCGCCGGGCGTCGTGATCCTGGGGATCACGGTTCCGGCGCTCCGGCGCCACCGCGGGGATCTCCTCCTCGACGGTGTCGCCGCCGGCCGCCTCGTGCAGGAGCTTCACCGCGGCGAGCGCGACGTTCTCGACGTCGAACTCGTCGGCGAGCGAGTCGACGACGACCCGGAACCGGTCCAGGTCCCCGGCTTCCAGGGCGGCCTGCAGTGACGCGCGCGTCAGTTCGAGACGCCGGGCCCGCAGATCGGTCACGGTGGGAAGCTGCTCCACGGTGACGCGCCGCCCGGTCAGCCGTTCGATGGCCTTGAGCATCCGTTGTTCGCGCGGCTCCGCCAAGGTGATCGCGGAACCCTCGCGCCCGGCCCGCCCCACCCGGCCGATGCGGTGCACGTACGCCTCGGGCGCCGCCGGCACGTTGAAGTTGATGACGTGCGTCAACTGCTCGACGTCGAGGCCACGGGCCGCCACGTCCGTCGCGACGAGCAGCTCGGTGCTCCCTCCGCGCAGGCGCCCCATGACCCGGTCTCGCTGGTCCTGGCTCATCCCGCCGTGCAACGCCTCCGCGCGGTACCCGCGCCCGTTCAAGGTCTCGGTGACCTCGTCGACCTCCTGCCGGGTACGGCAGAAGACGATCGCCGACGTGGGCGCCTCCACGTCGAGGATCCGCCCCAGAGCGGCCGCCTTGTGCGCCCGGGCCACGACGTAGGCACTCTGCCGCACCAGCGGAAGATCGCCCGGCGCAGTGGTCTCCCGGCCCATCTTGATCCGGACCGGTTCCCGCAGGTGACGGCGCGCGATGCTGTCGATCCGGGGCGGCATCGTCGCGGAGAAGAGCACCGTCTGCCGGTCCTCGGGAGTCTCGTCGAGAATCGCCTCGATGTCCTCCGCGAAGCCCATGTCGAGCATCTCGTCGGCCTCGTCGAGCACGACGGTACGCACGTCACCGAGCCGCAGCGTCTCCCGCTCGATGTGGTCGAGCACTCGCCCGGGCGTACCGACGACGACGTCCACGCCGCGCTGCAACGCCTGGAGCTGGCGGCCGATCGGCTGGCCGCCGTACACGGGCAGGACGCGGACGCCCAGGTCACGGCCGTAGCGGTGGACCGCCTGCGACACCTGTTCGGCCAGCTCGCGAGTCGGCACGAGGACGAGCGCCGCCGGCCCGGCATCCCGCTCGCGGGCGACCATCCGCTGCAGCACGGGCAACGCGAAGGCGGCCGTCTTGCCGGTGCCGGTCGCCGCCTGCCCGACCAGGTCCTTGCCGGCCACCAGCGGCGGGATCGACTCCTGCTGGATAGGTGTGGGTTCTTCGTAGCCCAGATTGGTCAGCGCGCGGAGCAGCTCCGCCCGGAGCCCCAGTCCGGCGAAACCCGCCTCGGGTGCCAACGGGTTCTCGTCCATGGCGACAAGGATATGACGAGGCCGTTCCCCGGCCGGAAGGGGTGGGGACAGGGGTTGACGGGCGGGGTCGCGCGCCGCACCCTGAGGGGCACCCAATCAACGAACTATTTACGAACATGGTTCGTCAGGAGTGTCCATGAACCTGCGCCCGGTGGTGGTCCCTGCCCTTGCCCTGACCCTCTCGCTGACCGCTTGTGCCCCGTCCACGTCGTCGTCCGGCTCCCCGTCGGACGGTGGCGCGCGGACCGGCACCGTCAAGGTCTGGCTCTTCGACGAGCCCAATCGCGCCCCGAAGGAGGCCGTCGTCAAGGACGCGGTCGCCGAGTTCACCGGGTCCCACCCGGATACGAAGGTCGACGTGGCGTACATCGCCGTGGACACCCGTAGCGAGCGGTTCAAGGGCGCCTTCAACGATCCGGGCAGCGCGCCCGACGTGGTCGAGTACGGCAACACCGACCTGCCCGAGTACGCGGCGGCCGGCGGCCTGGCCGACCTGGGTCCGGCGGTGAGCCGCTGGGCCGAGGGCGCCGACCTCAGCCCCGACGCGAAGGCCGGCGCCACCTACGAGGGCACCCTGCTGGGCGTGCCGTGGTACCTCGGCGTCCGCGCCCTGTACTACCGCACCGACGTCTTCCAGGAGCTCGGCCTCAAGGCGCCGACGAGCATCGCGGAGCTCACGACCACAGCGCGCACCATCCGCGCCAGGAAGCCGGACATGTTCGGTGTCGCCGTCGGCGGCAAGTACACGTACGCGGCCATGCCGTTCGTCTGGGACGCCGGTGGGGACATCGCGGCGATCGATTCCGCGCAGTCGCGGGCGGGGCTCACGGCGTACACGAATCTCATCGCGCCGGACAACTGCCCGCCGCAGCAGTGCGCGGACCTGACCGGCGGGAAGACGGTCGATCTCTTCGCCGGCGGCAAGGCGGCCATGGGCATTCTCGGCAACTTCAACCGCGCGGCCGTCGACGCGGGCGTTGCCAAGGGCAAATACGCCGTCGTGCCGCTGCCGGGCAGCAAGCCCGGCTCCGTCGCGCCCGCGTTCGCCGGCGGCAACAACCTCGGCATCATGAAGAACAGCAAGCGTCCCGCCCTGGCCGCGGACTTCCTCACCCTGCTGGCGAGCAAGAAGTACCAGACCCGGATGTACGAGGCGATGGGCAACCTTCCGACGCTCAAGTCCGCGAGCGCCGAGGTGGCGGCGAAGGACCCGTTCCTCAAGCCGTTCGTCGCCACCATCGCCGCCGGGACGAGGTTCGTGCCGCTCGACCCGGGCTGGGGCAAGATCGACGCGTCCGCCGTGCTGCCCACCATGATCGAGAAGGTGGCGACCGGCAAGGCGAGCGTCGACCAGGCCACCGCGGAGGCGGCGAAGCAGATCGACGCGGCCCTCACCAAGTGACCGCCGCGCCCGCCGGGGTGGCCCTCGCGCCGCCCGCCGACACGGCCGCGCCGCCCCGGCGGCGGCGCGGCCGCACTCCACTGTGGTTGCTGCTGCCGGCCACCGTCGTGCTCGGCACGCTGTTCGTCTATCCGATGTGGCAACTCGGGTTGCTCTCCGTGCTCGACTTCCGGCAGGCGCAGGTCAGCGGCGGAGAGCCGACCCGATTCATCGGTACGGAGAACTACGCGCGGCTCCTCGGCGACCCGCAGTTCTGGTCGGTGCTGAACGCGACGGTCGGCTTCGCGGCGGCGTGCGTCGCGGTGACCCTGGCGGTCGGCGCCGGCCTCGCCGTGCTGCTCACGCGGATCAGCCGGGTGCCGCGGCTGCTGCTGTCCCTCGCGGCGATGGCGGCGTGGGCGGTGCCGGCAGTGTCCGGGTCCACGGTCTGGATGTTCCTGTTCGACACCGATCTCGGCCTCGTCAACCAGACCCTCGGCCTCGACGGCTTCAACTGGACGTACGACCGCTACACCGCCTTCGCCCTGGTCGGCGCGGTCGTCGTGTGGCACTCGTTCCCGTTCGTCATGGTCACCCTGTACGCCGGCATCGAGGCGATCCCGAAGTCCGTCCTGGAGGCGGCCGCGATCGACGGCTCGAGCACCTGGCGCACCTTCTGGCGGATCATGGTGCCGATGCTGCGGCCGCTGCTGGCCATCGTGGTGATCCAGTCGATCATCTGGGACTTCAAGGTCTTCACCCAGATCTACGTGATGACCCGCGGCGGCGGCATCGCGGGACAGAACCTGACCCTCAACGTGTGGGCGTACCAGCAGGCGTTCGCCGCCAGCGAGTACGGCTTGGGCGCCGCGATCGGCGTGGTCATGATGCTGATCCTGCTCCTGGTCACGCTGCTCTACCTCAGAAGCCTGCGCCGATCCGGGGAGCCGCTGTGAGAACCACCCGCCGCCTGCTCGACGCCTTGGCCGTCCTCGTCGCCGGCGTGACGGTCTTCCCCATCTACTGGATGGTGCTCGCCGCGGTGAAGCCACCGGGGGAGATCCAGTCGCTGCACCAGCGGCCGTGGACCCTGGCACCGTCGATGGACGCGTTCCGGCGCGTCATCGCCGTCCAGGACTTCGGGCGCTACTTCCTCAACAGCGTGCTGGTGGCGCTCGTCGTGGTGGTGGCCTCGGGGCTGATCGCCTTCCTCGCGGCGGTCGCGCTGACCCGCTTCCGGTTCCGGTTCCGGACCACGATCCTGGTGCTGTTCCTCGTCGCCCAGATGGTCCCGATCGAGGCGTTGACCATTCCGCTCTTCTTTCTCGTACGGGACATCGGCGCGCTCAACACCCTCGGCTCGCTGATGCTGGTGCACACGGCCTTCACCCTGCCGTTCGCGATCTGGATGCTGCGCGGGTTCGTGGCGGCGGTCCCCGACGAACTGGACGAGGCGGCGCAACTCGACGGCGCGGGCCGCCTCACCGTCCTGTGGCGCATCCTCTTCCCGCTGGTCGCGCCCGGGCTGGCCGCCACCAGCGTGTTCTCGTTCATCACGGCCTGGAACGACTTCCTCTTCGCCCGTACCTTCATCATCAGCGCGACCGACCGGCAGACCCTGCCGATGGCACTGCTGGTCTTCTTCAAGCCCGACGAGAACGACTGGGGGGCCATCATGGCCGCGTCCACCCTGATGACGAGCCCGGTGCTGATCTTCTTCCTGCTCGTACGCCGGCGGCTCGTGGCCGGACTCGGCGGGGCGGTGAAGGATTGATCCCCCGTCCGAACCTGGTCCGCGAGACCGGCGGATCCTTCGTTCTGACCGAGCCCGCGGTGTCGCTCGACCCCGGGCTGCCGGCCGAGGGTTACGTGCTGGACGTGGGCGCCGACGGTGTCTCCGTTCGCGGCGGCTCTCCCGCCGGCATCTTCTACGGGACCCAGACGCTGCGGCAGCTGCGCGACTCCGGAACCGTGCCGGGCGTGCACATCGAGGACGCGCCCCGCTTCGGCTGGCGCGGGGTGCTGCTGGACGTGGCCCGGCACTTCATGCCTGTACCCGATGTCCTGCGCTTCATCGACCTCGCGGCCTTCCACAAGCTCAACGTGCTGCACCTGCACCTGACCGACGACCAGGGCTGGCGCATCGAGATCCCGGGCCGGCCGCGCCTGACATCGATCGGCTCCCGGCGGCCGCGGACGATGCTCGGCGCCCGGCAGCACGGGCTCTTCGACGACCGCCCGCACGGCGGCCACTACACCGACGACGACCTGCGCCGGATCGTCGCGTACGCGGCCGAGCGGCACGTCACCGTGGTGCCGGAGATCGACATGCCGGGCCACATGCAGGCGGCGATCGCCGCGTACCCGGAACTCGGCAACGGATTCACCGGAGGGGTCCGCACCTCGTGGGGCATCTCGCCGCACGTGCTCAACATGCAGCCGGCGACGCTCGACTTCTGCCGCCAGGTCCTGGACCACGTCTGCGCGCTGTTCCCATCCCCGCTGATCGGCATCGGCGGCGACGAGTGCCCGGTCGGCGAGTGGGCGTCATGGTCGGACGAGCCGCACACGATCCAGCGGCGCTTCACCGCCGAGATGGCCGCCCACCTCGCCACCCACGGCCGCCGCGTGCTCGGCTGGGACGAGATTCTGGCGGGCGGCGCACCGCCGGACGCGGTCATCGCCGCCTGGCGCGGCGTCGCGCCGATCGCCGTCGCGGCAGCCGCGGGGCACGACGTGGTGGCCTGCCCCGACACCTCGGTCTACCTCGACTACCGCCAGTCGGACGACCCTGGCGAACCGACCCCGGTGGGCACGCTGCTCACCCTCGCCGACGTGTACGCGTTCGAGCCGCCACCCGCCGACCGCCTCCTGGGTGCCCAGGCGAACGTCTGGACGGAGCACATGGAGTCGGCCCGGCGAGTCGACTACATGGCGTACCCGAGGTTGTGCGCGTTCGCCGAGGTGGTGTGGAGCGCGGGCCGCCGGGACTTCGCGGAGTTCAGCGACCGCCTGAGGCCGCACCTGGCGCGGCTCGACGCCCTGGGCGTGAACTACCGGCCGCTGTCCGGACCGCGGCCGGGCGACGCGCGCCCGGGAGCCCCGGGCCATCCGCGAAATCTCGAGGACCGGCTCGCCGAACTGCACGAGATGACGGCCGACCTGCGCAGGGTGTAACGCAAACAGCGACGCCGGCGCTTGATCAAGTGCCGGTACGGAGATCGCCGGTCCGGACATCATGCGCAGAAGGGCAGTCGCGGGCAAGGATGGAACAGTCGAGGCCGGAACGACGGGCGCATTGGACCGAATTGCTTCCCCAGGGAGACGTCGAGCACGGCAGCCGCCCGGCCCTCCCGCCGCGGGCCGCGTCCACCAAGCCGCGGGTGGTCACGATGATCGTGGCCGGGGTCGGCACCCTCGCCGTGCTGATGATCGGGGCTGTCTCCCGGTGGGGCCCCGGCGCCTCGACACCTCCGCTCGCGCACTACCAGCCGGCGCCGACCATCGCCTACACCGGTCCCGAGCTCGTGGCGTCGAGCCGGGCGCCCTCTCGACGTGCGTCCGCGCCCGCCACGGTCACGGCTGCCGCTCCGGCTCGGCGGACGAAAGTTCCTCCGACGTCGAAGCCGGCGACCTCCGCACCCGCGGCCTTCTCGGCGCTGGCGGGATTCCGCTGCCCGGAGACCCCGAGCAGCGGATACGTCGAGCGCGTCGGCAGCGACGGGTGGTACCTGGTCACCGGCGGCGGCTGGGCCGGCGACGGCTGCCGGGGACACATGGTCGCCATGCCGATGTCCGGCAGATCCGACGACCTCCGGAACGTGATGCTGTGGTGGTTCCGGATGCCGGCCCGCGCGAAGTGCGGCGTCGAGGTGTACATACCCCGGACCGGGAACGGCCGGGATGCTGCCGGGGAGCCGGCGACCTATCAGGTGTACGGCACGACAGACGGGAGCGGGTCGCGGATCGGCCGGTTCACCGTCGATCAGGTACGGGACCAGGGTCGATGGGTCGCGGCGGGAAGTTTTCCGGCGACGAGCGGGCGGTTGTCGGTGCGGCTGATGAGTCGCGGGGAGTCGGACATCCGCGGCGCGCGGCTGGGTGGCTCCGCCGTACGGGTCTCCTGCTGAGCGATTCCCGCTTCTCTTTCCCGCTTCGGGGAAACTGTCGTACCCCGGGTGGAGCATGACCGCATGCACCTCGAACCGTGGGATGAGCGGGGTCTCGACCTGGAGCGCCGGGCCAACATCCCGGAGATGAAACGCCACCTCGGCGGCGTCGAGCCGGACGAGCGGGTGGTGTCCCGGCACGAGCGCATCCTGGCGTACGGGAATTCCGGCCAGGGCCGCAACTTCCTGGTCATCGTCCCCGACGCGCCCGATCCGGCCGGCAGCGTGGGCTTCTGGGAGCGCGAGTGGCAGGGAGAGACAGTCTGGGAGATGGGCTGGCAGATCCTGCCGGGCTTCCAGGGCCGAGGCCTGGCCGCCGCGGCGACGACCGCCGCCCTCGCCGAGGCCGCGGCGACGGGCCGGCACCGATGGGTGCATGCCTATCCGAACGTGACCAATACGGCGTCGAACGCGGTGTGCTGGAAGGCGGGCTTTGTGCTGCTGGGGGAGGAACCGTTCGAATACCCACCGGGAAACCCGATCCGCTGCAACGACTGGCGCTACGACCTGCGCGCCGGGTCGTCGTGACCGGGCTCGTCGTGCCCGGGCTCGACGTGATCGGGCGGCGGCTGGTGCCCGGGTTCAGGCCTGGGGTGCCTCGGGAGCGGGGCCGACGACTTCGCGACGGTCCTGGCGCGGTTCCACGAGGAGGCGGGCGTAGGCCGCCATCGAGCGCTGGTAGCGGGGCAGGTGCGCGGCCAGCGCGCCGATCGCGATCGAGACCGCCTCCCGTTCGCGGCCGACATCGGTCAGCGCCAGGGCGAGCACCGTCTTCACCGCGTCGTCGAGCTCGTCGGAAGGTGCCGCCAACTCCTCCGTCAGCAGTCGCACGCTACGCGGCGAGTCGCCGAGGTTCCGCAGCGAGCTCGCCATCTGGATCACCGCCCGGCGGCGCCGGATCCCGGTGAGGCCGGCCCGCAGCGCCCGCTCGTAAAGAGGCACGGCGAGGTCACTGTGGCCGGTCGAGTCCAAGGAGCAGGCTCGCTCGAAGAGCCCGGCCGGATCCCCGGGCGGCAGCTCGGCAACGAGGCGCTCGATGCGGCCGAGGAACTCGTCCTCGGGACTGCCGTCGAGCGACGCCCATGCTTCGGCCAGCCGCTGCTCCCACTCAGGCGTGATCATGTCCGGAAGCCTCCCACAGCCGGCGAGTCCGCTGCTGTCTCGCGCCCGGACACTTCCGTGGGATTGACCGGACTCGAGGACCCCGTAGGCTTTCAGTAGCTTTTGCCCCATACATCTTTTGCTCTGCGTGGCTTTGAGGAGTTCGCGTGGGTGCTGCTGACCTTCGGGACGTGGTCGTCGCCCGGCAACGGGAGCTGGCCACCCGCCACGACGTACTCGGGCGCGCCGGGCGGGATCCCAGCCGCTACGAGGACCTGCTGCTGCGTGTCTTCGACGCCACCAACGACCTCGTCCGCGACCTCGACAGAATGCGCGCCCGGTCCGCCCGCCGTCGCCTCCTGGTGGCGGGCATCCTGCTGGCGGCTGCGCTGGTCCCGGCCACGTTGGTCGCCACGGGTCGCCTCCCCACTCACGGCCTGATCGTCACCGCCGTGATGCTCGCCGCGGGCTTCATCCTGTGGCTCACGGCACGCGTCGTCACGCCTGACGCCCCGGCCCGCCCGACCACTTCGAACGCCGAAGCCCGCCCGGACCCGGCGGACGCCGAACCCGCCCCGAATCCACCCCGCGCCGAACCCGCCCCGAATCCACCCCGCGCCGAGCCCGGCACGCATCCGGCCCGCGCGGAGCCCGGTTTGCATCCGTCCCGCGCCGAAGCCAGCTCGAATGTCCGGGACGCCGTGCCCCGGCCGAGCCCGCCGGACGCCGTGCCCCGGCCGAGCCCGTCCGACGCCGTGCCCCGTCCGGTCCCGTCCGACGCTGCAACCCGCCCAAGCCCGTCGCGCCCAGCGACCCGCCCGCGTTCCGCGGACACCGCCAACCGCTTCGATCCGCCGGCCCCACCCCGCAACCCCCGGCCCGACCCCGTACCCCCCGGAACGTCCACCCCGGACGGACCTCCGCCGGCCCCCCTCCAGGGCGAGCTCGTCGCCCCGGATCGACCCAGGACGCGAAGAACCGTGACGTGGCAGGACGACTCCGAGGCGGGCGCATGAGCAGCAGCACCGAGATCCCCACCGATCTCGCCCGCGTCGCCGAGGCTCTGCGTACCGAGTTCCGGCGCAAGATCAACACTCTCCGCCTGCAGCTCAGTGAGGATCTTCGCGAGGTCGCCCGGGTCGCCGAGGAGCGCAGCCGGCACCTGACCCTGCGTCTCGACGAGACCGGTGACCGGGTCACCGGCCTGGCCCGGGCGCACGACGAGCTGCGGCGGCAGACCGAGATCGAGCTGCGGGCGGCGCGGCAGGCGAATGCGCGGCTCACCGGGGAGATCCAGCTCATCGAGGGCCGGCTGCGGCTGGAGCACGGCGTACGCCCGGTCGACCTCGACGCCGTGCCGCCCGAGCTGGCCGGGTTGGTCGCCGAGGTGCGGGAGGCGGAGGACATCCGGTCCGGCATGCTCGACGACCGTACGCGCAACGATCATCATGCCGTGCTGGACGCGTACGCGGAGCTGCGACGTCTCTCCGCGGAGAGCCGTTCGCGCGCCCTCGACGCCAGCGCGATCCTGGCTCGCGCGAAGGTCGGCGGCCGGGACTTCCGCAAGGCCGCGGCCACCTACCGGCACCACTGGCAGCGGCTCTGTTCGCAGAACGCGGAGCTGGCCGCCATGCGGGACGACGTCGCCGTGGCCGAGCAGGACCTGGAGCGTGACCTGCGCCGGCAGGAGGAGTACCGCACGCACCGCGGCGCGACGGCCGTCGAGCAGCTCACCGTGCTTCTGCGCCGGCGTATCGACGCTGCCGTGGAGTCGCACGCGCTGTTCCCGCCCTGGTTCACGATCACCGAGCTCGGGCACCGGCCGAGCGCGGCCCTCGCCGGGGTGTGGCGGGACGTGGCCACCCGGGTCGTCCTCTACCGCATCACGTACGGAGTGACCGACGGCGTCTCGGCGCTCGGCGAGCCGCCCGAGGGTGGGCACCGCGCGCAGCGGTACACCGAGGTCCGGGCCGTCCTCGCGGAGCTGGCGGCGTAAGGCAAGGTCCCGAAGCGAAGTAAGCAAGGTCCCGAAGCAAAGACGAGATCTCCCTCTTCGGGGGATGGGCCGCGACCGCGACTCCTCTTAGGGTCGATCAATACCGGTATGAGGTGTTTCGCGCCGATCGCCGGCGCTTCCAGCGAGCGGAGTCGTCCATGTCGGTTTTCCGCGCCTCGAACTCGTCCACCGCCTGGCCGGAGGGCGCCGACCCGTTCCCGGACGACGGTCCCACCGAACGCCTCGGCGCGGCCGAAGCCGGCCCGTCACCCGCCCCACCCCGCCGCGGAGTGGTCGCCGCCGTCCTGCTCGCCATGCTGGCGCTGCTCGTGGCCGCGGCCTCCGCGCTGCTGGCGTGGCGGGCACTCCAGCGCGCCGAGCAGGCGTACGCCCGGCCGATGGCCCCCGCCGTGCCCTCGCCGGCGACCGGGGGCGCGTACGGGGAGGAGGCCCTGCGGATCCAGGCGGGCTGCACCGGCGTGACCTTCCTCGACCTGGACGAGCCCCGGGTCAACGCCGCCGGGCAGATCAGCGACCTGCGCTACGACAGCCGCTGCGGCGGCGAGCCGCCCCGGATCACGCTCGCGCCCGGCGCGGTGGCGGGCAGCGACGTCGGCGACGCGGACGTGGACGGCCCGGGCTGCGCGAAGGCGATCCGGACCAGCCCGCTCGGCGGCGGCATGATCGTGCCGGTGCACAAGGGCCTGGTCCTGTGCGTTCTCACCGGTACGGGCACCCCGCCGGCCACCGGAGTCAGGCTGGTCCGGGTGCAGGTGGATGAGGTGACCGGGGACGGCGAGGCCGGTCTGCGCGCGACCGCCTGGCCGGCCGGCTGACCGCGGATCCGGGCCGGTGCCGATGGGGCGGGGCCACTCCTGACAGAATGTCGGATGCGCCCCGTGAACCTGTGTGAGGAGACGTTCCCGTGATCCGTACCCATGACGCCGGCAGCCTGCGGGCCGACCACGCCGGTCAGTCGGTGACGCTCGCCGGGTGGGTGGCCCGCCGGCGCGACCACGGCGGCGTGATCTTCGTCGACCTCCGCGACGGCTCCGGCGTCGTCCAGGTCGTCTTCCGCGAGGAGGACGCGCACGCGCTGCGCAACGAGTTCTGCGTCAAGGTGACCGGCGAGGTCACCGCGCGCCCCGAGGGCAACGAGAACCCCGAGCTGGCCACCGGCGCGATCGAGGTCGTGGCGAGCGAGCTGGTCGTGCTCTCCGAGGCCGCGCCGCTGCCGCTGCCGGTCGACGACAACATCGAGGCCGGCGACGACCTGCGCCTCAAGTACCGCTACCTCGACCTGCGGCGCTCCGGCCCGGCCAAGGCGCTCAAGCTGCGCAGCCGGGCCAACCAGATCGCCCGCGAGGTGCTGCACGCCCGCGACTTCAACGAGATCGAGACCCCGACGCTGACGCGGTCGACTCCCGAGGGCGCCCGCGACTTCCTGGTTCCTGTACGTCTCCAGCCCGGCACCTGGTACGCCCTCCCGCAGTCCCCGCAGCTGTTCAAGCAGCTCCTGATGGTCGCGGGCATGGAGCGCTACTACCAGATCGCCCGGTGCTACCGCGACGAGGACTTCCGCGCCGACCGGCAGCCCGAGTTCACTCAGCTCGACATCGAGATGTCCTTCGTGACGCAGGACGACATCATCGAGCTCGGCGAGGAGCTCGTCACCCGGCTGTGGGGCGAGCTGGCCGACTACACCGTGCCGACCCCGATCCCGCGGATCACCTGGCACGACGCGATGAACCGGTACGGCTCCGACAAGCCCGACCTGCGCTACGGCGTCGAGCTGACCGAGCTGACCGACTACCTGCGCGGCACCGAGTTCCGGGTGTTCGCGGGCGCGATCGACGCGGGTGGCTACGTCGGCGCGGTCGTCATGCCGGGCGGCGCCTCCCAGACTCGTAAGGAACTGGACGGCTGGCAGGACTGGGCCAAGGCGCGCGGCGCCCGCGGCCTGGCGTACGTGGTGCTCGATGCGGAAACCGGCGAGCCCCGCGGCCCGGTGGCCAAGAACCTCTCGGCCTCGCACCTCGGTGGCCTCGCGGACGCCGTCGGCGCCAAGCCCGGCGACGCTGTCTTCTTCGCGGCGGCCACCGAGCGGCGCGAGGCCCAGGAGCTGCTCGGCGCGGCTCGCATCGAGATCGCCAAGCGGGCCGGCCTGATCGACGAGTCCTCGTGGGCGTTCTGCTGGGTCGTCGACGCGCCCATGTTCGAGAAAACTGACGAGGGCGGCTGGACCGCCGTGCACCACCCCTTCACGTCGCCGAACGCGGAGTGGCTGGACCGCTTCGAGGACGGCCCCGACCAGGCGCTGGCGTACGCGTACGACATCGTGGTCAACGGCAACGAGATCGGCGGCGGCAGCGTCCGTATCCACCAGGCCGACGTGCAGAGCCGGGTCTTCGCCCTGCTCGGCATCACGCCCGAGGAGGCCCAGGACAAGTTCGGCTTCCTGCTCGAGGCGTTCAAGTACGGCCCGCCGCCGCACGCGGGCATCGCGCTCGGCTGGGACCGTACCTGCATGCTGCTCTCCGGCAACGACTCCATCCGCGAGGTCATCGCGTTCCCGAAGACCCGCGGCGGCTTCGACCCCCTGACCGGCGCGCCCACGCCGGTCACCGCCGAGCAGCGCAAGGAGGCCGGTATCGACGCCAAGCCCAAGGCCATGTCGGGCACCCCGGGCACGGACGGTCAGGCCGTACCGGTCGAACGCTCCAACTGATGCGCACGCTGGTCGTCGGCGCGAGCGGCCACCTCGGCGGTGAGGTGGCCCGGCTCGCGTCGGCGGCCGGCGGCGACGTGGTGGGCACGGCCACGACCCCGGCAGCGGGCCGGTCACCCTTGGACATCACCGACCGCGCCGCGGTCCAGACCCTGATGTCTTCGGTACGCCCAGAGCTCGTCATCAACACGGCGTACCGAGCGGACAGCTGGACCACCTGCGCAGACGGCGCGGCGAACGTGGCCCTGGCCGCATCCACAGTGGGCGCCCGCCTCGTCCACGTCTCCACGGACGCCGTGCACGCGGGACGCCCAGCGCCGTACACGGACGACGAGCCCCCGACCCCGGTCTACTTCTACGGCGCGGCGAAAGCGGCAGGCGAGACAGCCGTCCGCGCGATCGACCCGGCGGCAGTCGTGGTCCGCACCTCCCTGATCGTCGGCGACGAGCGCAGCGCCCAGGTCCGGCTGGCGCTGGACCTGACGACGGGCCGCAAACAGGGCGCCCTCTTCACCGACGAGTACCGCTGCCCGATCGACGCCACCGACCTGGCCGCGGCGATCCTCGAGCTGGCGGCCTCCGGCTACGCCGGCGTCATCAACGTGGCAGGCCCGCAGGCGGTGAGCCGCGCCGAGCTCGGCCGCCTGGTGGCAGGGGCGCACGGCCTGGACCCGGCGGCGGTCCCGGCCTGCACGATCGCGGAGGGCGGCCTCGGTACCCGGCCGGGTTGCCTCCTGCTGGATTCCACCCGCGCCACCGGCCTGCTCAAAACCCCGCTGCGGCCGGTGTCGGAGGCGCTGCGGCGCTAGACCCGGCATGATGGACCGCATGCTGGCGGAACCCACCATCGTCGAACGGCCCGAGCAGGTCTACGTCGGGCGGCGGGAATCGATCACCATGACCGAGTTCGCCCGGGTCGCCGATCATCTGCCCACGATGTTCGGCTGGCTGGGGGAGCGGGGTGTCACCCCCGTCGGGGCGCCCTTCTTCCGTTACCGGGTCATCGACATGTCGGCCGAGCTGATCGTCGAGGCCGGTATCCCGGTGGCCGCGCCGATCGACGTCGCCGAACCGACCTTTGTGGACGTGCTGCCGGCCGGGCGGTACGCGACCGTGTCGCACGTCGGGCACCCCGACGAGCTCATGGGCGTCACCGCGAACCTGCTCGACTGGGCACAGCATCGCGGCCTGGAGTGGGACCGGACGCCGACCCCCGAGGGCGAGGTGTGGGGTGCGCGGCTGGAGGTGCTCATGACCAATCCGGCCCAGGAGCCCGACATGCACAAATGGCAGACCGTGCTGCTCTTCAAGCTCGCCGACTGATCAGTTCGGTGGCATGGCGGGATGCCACGAGCAGCGCCGGGTCGCCGTCGCGAGCCAGGCCTCCACCGCCATCGGGGCGTGGTTGGACAGCCAGCCGTCCCGTTCGGGGCCGGTGCGGCGAAGCCGGATCAGCGCGTCGTCGAGGACCATGACGGCAGCGTGCATCTTCAAGCGGGGTTGAGGTCAAGGCGCCGGCAGGTAGAGGCGCATCGCCGGTTCATCGGTACGCCGGAAGCCCATCGCCGCGTAGAGCGGTTCCCCGTCGGGCGAGGCACGCACGTCGACGGCGGAGACGCCGCGGGTGGCGTACCAGTCGATGAGGGCGGTCAGGCAGGCGCGGGAGTAGCCCCTGAGCCGGTACTTGGGGTCGGTCGCGACGTTGTACACGTACCCGCGAAGTCCGGTCGGGTCCCGCGGGTTGGGGAGCCGCTGATCGACCGCGCCCACGACGCAGGCCGCGAGCCCGGTGCCGTCGGGGCGGTCGACGACGAAGGCGGCGAGCATGCCGTCCGGGTCGCTGAGCTGCTTCTCGAGGATGGCGGCGCCGGTTCGTTCCCATTCGCCGGACGGTGCCGGCTCGTCGCCCATCCCGTCGAGCATCACCTTGCGCAGGCGCATCAGCTCCTGCGCGTCCCCGGGCACCGCCTGTCTCGCATCGATCATGACCACATCGTTGCATAAAACTGTTGCATAAACTCTGTGCACAACTATTGTGCAAGGTATGGAGCAGAGGGAAGTCCGTCTCGACGCCCGCCAGATCCGGGTGCTGGCGCATCCGCTGCGGTTCCGGCTGCTGGGCCGGCTGCGCCTGGACGGGCCGGCGACCGCCACGCGGCTGGCCCAGGCGCTGGGCACCAACACCGGGGCGACGAGCTACCACCTGCGGCAGCTGGCCGACGTCGGTCTGGTGCTCGAGGAGGAGAGGCCCGGCCGTGGCCGGGAACGCTGGTGGCGCTCGGCGCACGACATGACGAGCTGGCAGCGGGACAACTTCGCAGGGGATCCCGATGCCACCGCCGCGGCGGACTGGCTCGAGGGCTCCTGGCTGCGCGGCCTGGTCGAGCAGGCCGAGGCCTGGCGGCGCGTCCAGGGTGACGAGGCGCCGCAGTGGCGGGAGGCCGCGAACTTCTCCGACTACTGGCTGCACCTCTCGGCCGACCAGCTCAACGCCCTCAACGCCGAACTCGCCGAGGTCGTCGAGCGCTACCGCGCCGCCGGCCCGGCCCCGGACGCCCGGCAGATCGTCTTCTACCTGTACGGAATGCCGAGAGTGGAGCCGTCATGACCACGCTCACCCCCGCCCGTGCCCAGCGTCGCTTCCTGCTGTTGCTCGCCCTGCGCTGGCTGCCCGTCGGCCTGATGATCCCCGTGATCGTCCTGCTCCCGCTGGAACGCGGCCTCACGCTGGCCCAGTACGGCTCGGCCGCCGCGCTGCAGGGCATCACCGTCCTGCTGCTCGAGCTGCCGACCGGCGGGCTGTCCGACGCGATGGGCCGGCGACCCGTGCTGCTGCTCGCGGGCATCGTCGACATCGCGTCGCTGTGCCTGCTGACCGTCGCCGACTCGGTCCTGCTGTTCGTGATCTTCTACATGCTCCAGGGCATCTACCGCGCGCTCGACAGTGGACCGCTCGAGTCCTGGTACGTCGACCAGGCCCTGGCCGCCGACGAGCACGCCGACATCGAGACGGGCCTGAGCCGCAGCGGCGTGGTGATCGGGGTCGCCATCGCCGCCGGGGCCCTGGTCACCGGCGGCCTGGTCGCCCTGGGCCCGTTCGGCCCGGTCAGTGCGCTCAGCTCACCCGTGTACGTGGCGCTCGCCCTGCAGGTCGCCTCGCTGGTCGCCGTGGCCACCCTGATGACTGAGCCGCGTTCCCGGCGGGGCCTCGGCGCCCTGGCCGCCTCCGTGCGTGCTGTGCCGGGGGCGATCGGGGGCGCCGTCGGGCTGCTGCGCCGGTCCCGGGTGGTCGTCGCCCTCATCGCGGTCGAGGTGTTCTGGGGCTTCGGCATGATCGCTTTCGAGAGCCTGACGTCCGTACGCCTGGCCGACGTACTGGGGGACCCCAACCGGGCCTCCGCGCTGATGGGCCCGGTCGGCTCGGTGGCGTGGCTGGCCTCGGCGGCCGGTGCCGCGCTGGTGCCCGTGCTCGCCCGCCGCATCGGTGCGCCGTGGACCGGCTTCACGCTGCGGATCCTGCACGGGATCACCGTCGCCGGGATGGCCCTGCTCGCCGGGCCCGTCGGGGTGATCGCCGCGTTCCTGCTCTGCTACACCGTGCACGGCGCGGCCAACCCGGTCCACAGTGGCCTGCTGCACCGCCAGGTGGAGGGGCCGTACAGGGCGAGCCTGGTCTCGCTGAACTCCATGGTCGCCCAGCCGGCCGGCGCCCTCGGACTGGTCGTGCTCACGGCGATCGCCACGCAGGCGAGCCTGGTGGTCGCGCTGCTGGTGGGGGCGGCCGTCCTGGCCCTCGCCGCGCCGCTCTACCTCGTCGCGCGGCGCAGTGCCCCGGAGACCGTCCCGACCGGTACGCCGGAGGTGGTGCCGGCGCCGTGAGCGGGGGTTTGCGCGCGACCACCCCGGGGGTAACAGCACGCCAAGCGCTCTCACCCCCACTGGAGGCCCACCATGCTCGCGATCGCCGCGGCCGTCGTCTTCGGCATCTACCTGCTCCTCGACCTGCTCGACGTGAAGACCACGGACCTGTTCAACTTCCCGACGTTCGCCTCGCTCGGACTGCTGCTGCTCTCGCTCTACCTCGCCGGCATCGGCAGCGGCCCGCGCGCCGGCAGCGGCAGTGGCCGCCGCTTCTACGGTCGCCGCCCCGGCCGCGGCTGACCTCTGGTTGCTCCGCGCGTACACAGGGTTACTATCCGGCCCGCCCACATCGGTGCATTTCCGGCACCGGAGGGCGGGCCGGTACTGTCGTTGCCGATGGAATTCGACGGACTCTTCCCCCTGACCGGGCCGGGTGGCGTGGACACCGCGGCACCGGCCGGTGCGGAGTCCGGCTTCACCCGCCCCTCGGCCGACTCGCCACTTCCCGTACGCATGCGCCCGGCCACCCTCGACGAGCTCGTCGGGCAGCAGCACCTGCTCGCCCCCGGTGCGCCCCTGCGCCAGCTGGTCACCGGCACCACCCCGATGTCGGTCATCCTCTGGGGCCCGCCCGGCACCGGGAAGACCACGATCGCGCACCTGGTCGCCGCGGCCACCGACCGTACGTTCGTCGCCATGTCCGCGCTGACCGCCGGCGTCAAGGACGTCCGCGCGGTCATCGACACCGCCCGCCGCAGACGCCGCGCCGGGGGACCGCCGACGGTCCTCTTCATCGACGAGGTGCACCGCTTCAGCAAGACCCAGCAGGACTCGCTGCTTGCCGCCGTCGAGGACCGCACGGTGACGCTGCTCGCGGCCACCACGGAGAACCCGTACTTCTCGGTCATCTCCCCACTGCTGTCCCGCTGCGTGCTGCTCACCCTCCAGGCCCTCGACGAGAACGACGTCCGCGGGCTCATCCGCCGCGCGGTCACCGACGAACGCGGCCTGGGCGGCGCGGTCACCCTGACCACGGAGGCCGAGGATCATCTGGTACGGCTGGCAGCCGGCGATGTTCGCAAGGCGCTGACGGCGCTGGAGGCGGCGGCCGGCTCGGCGGCGGCCCAGGGCGTCACCGAGATCGACCTGGCCACGGCGGAGAAGGCGGTCGACGTGGCGGCGGTCCGCTACGACCGCGACGGCGACGCCCACTACGACGTGACCAGCGCCTTCATCAAGAGCATGCGCGGCTCCGACCCGGACGCGGCCCTGCACTGGCTGGCCCGCATGCTGGTGGCCGGCGAGGACCCCCGCTTCATCGCCCGCCGCATCGTCATCTTCGCCAGCGAGGACGTGGGCATGGCCGACCCGCAGGCGCTGCTCGTCGCGACCGCCGCGGCCCAGGCCGTACAGTCCGTCGGCCTGCCCGAGGCCCAGCTCAACCTCGCGCAAGCGGTGGTCCACCTCGCCACCGCGCCCAAGTCCAACAGCGTGACCACCGCCATCTCGGCCGCGATCGCCGACGTCCGCGCGGGCCGCGGCGGCGCGGTCCCGGCCGCCCTGCGCGACTCCCACTACCCCGGATCACGTGGTCTCGGTCACGGCAAGGGCTACCGCTACCCACACGACGACCCCAAGGGTGTTGTTAGGCAGCAGTACGTGCCGGATGATCTGATCGGCGCCGACTACTACACCCCAACCGACCACGGCGCCGAACGAGCGGTTGCGGACCGCTTGCCCCGGCTGCGCAGAATCGTCCGAGGCACCCCGCCGCCCCCCGGCGGCACACCACCCGCCCCGACCGCGCAGCACGACGACAGCGGCCCCGCCGCCGGAGAGGACCAGCCGTGAGCAGGCGCGGCGCCGAGCCCAGCGACTACGACGACCAGCGCGCCGACCAGACCGGCCGCAGCCGCCGGCTGTTCGGTCGCGGCCGTCCGGAGCCGGTCGCGCCCGAAGAGATCCCCCGCGAGGAGACGGGGTGGCTCGACGACCTGCGCACCGCCAAGGAGAAGGGCGGCGCGATCGGACCGGGCACAGCCCCGGGCGAGGCCCGCACCAGCAAGAGCGGCCGGCGCGCGCCGGGCCCGGACGAGGCACCCGACGGCGATCCGTTCCCGGTACTGCCGTCATCCGGGCCACCCGCCCCCGGCCCGTCCCCGTCCGCGCGCGGCGGCGGTGCGTCTCCGGCGGTCCGCGGCGGTAGTCCGACCCCGTCCGCCCACGGCGGTAGTCCGACTCCGCCTGCGCGCGGCGGCGGACCGACTCCGGCTGCCCGCGGCGGCGCACCGACTCCGGCTGCGCGCGGTGGCGGTCCGTCTCCCGCTGGGCCCGGCGGGGGTCCTGCTCCGGCCGCGGGTCGCCGAGCCGCTCCGGACCCGGAAGCCGCCGGCCCCGGTCACGGCCGTCGGAACATCGACCCGGGCTCGCATGACCGAAGCTCCTCCGGTTCCTTCCCGGCCGTGGGCTCACCGTCCGGCGGTTATCCGCCGGTTGACGGCCCGTCCGGCGGCTTCCCGTCCGTAGGCGGCCCGTCCGGCGGCCACCCGTCCCTAGATGGTCCGTCCGGGGGCCAATCGGCCGTGGGCCGCCCGTCCGGCGGCTTCTCACCCGTGCGTCCGGCATCCGGCGTGCCCGCCACAGGCAACGCCCCGCAGGTCCCCGCGGCGCGACCCGTCTCCCCGGGCATGCCGCCACCGGCCGGCCGGCGCGCTGCACCCCCGCAGGGCCCGTTGCCCGGCCGTCCCGTGTCGCCGCCCGGGCGTGCCGCCCGCCACCAACAGCCTTCCGGTCACGGCTATCCCGAGCAGACCGGCGCGGGCAACCCCGCGATGCCCGGGCGGCCGGATCCGGCTCAGCCCCGCCACGGCGGCGCGGCGCCATCCGGTCCGGGCGCAGGCTCCTCCCGGCCCGGCAGCCACGCGGTGCCCGACCGCGACGCCGGCTATCAGGCGCCCGACCGCGACGGTGGTTATCCGGCGCCGGGTCGCGCCCCCGGCCAGGCTGGACCCGACCGGGTAGGCGGTCATGCCGCCCCGGACCGCCCGGCCGGCCTCGCTGACCTGGCACCCGGCCGCGGAGCCCCCGAGCACACGGGAGGGCACGCCGCGCCCGATCGTGGTGCCGCGCATGCCGCGCCGGATCGCCCAGGTGGCCACGCCGCACCTGAGCCCGGTGACGGTCGCGCTGCCGCCGACCGCAGCGGCGCTTTCCCGCGGGTCCGCGGCCGCAGCGCGCCTGCCGAGCCCGGGTTTCCGTCCGGTGGACGTCGCAGCGCGCCGGATGATCGAGCCGAGCCGGGATTTCCGTCCGGTGGACGTCGCAGCGCGCCGGACGATCGGGCCGAGCCGGGTTTCCCGTCCGGTGGACGTCGCAGCGCGCCGGATGATCGGGCCGAGCCCGGATTCCCTGCCGGCGGACCGGCCGGTCGTCACGAAGGCGGCGGTGCCGCACGCCCGAGCAGTGGCGCCACCCGGCCCGTGTCGGCTGTTCCCGGCGCGGAAGGGCAGTCCTTCGGCTCCCGCAACGCTGCTGCCTCCGGCCGCGTACGGCCCGGTGGCCCGCCGGCCGACCAGGGTGGCCGCCACGGCCGCCCGGACTCGGACGAGGCCTCCGGCGCGATGCCGCCCGGCCGCGGCGGCACCGGACCGATCCGGCCCGCCGGACAGCGCGGCCCGGACGCCGGAAACGCGCCCACCGGCAGGCGCGGACGCGGCGCCCCGGACGGCGGCCGTACCGGACCGGCGCAGCCGGCACGCGCGTCCGCGGCCGTGGTTCCGCCGGTGGTACCCGGCAGGGAAGGCGTCAGGACGCCTCCGGTGCCGGGTCGTGCCGGGGCCATGGCGGGCAGCACCTCCGGCGTCATCGGCACCACGGGACAGATCGCGCAGGCCGGGGCCCGCGCGCCGGGCGCACCCGCGAGGGGCACCGGCCGGGTAGGACGCCCGGGTCAGCCGGGTCGCGCCGTACCGGGCCAGCCGCCGCCGCCCGGTCAGCCGCACCCCGGCGCGGGCCAGCCGGACCCGGCTCGCCCGGGCGGCTCCGGTCAGCCGGGCGTCGTGCGACCCGGTGAGGGTCAGCCGGGTGCGGCGCGTCCGGGTCAGCCTGGCGTGCCACGGCCGGGTCAGGGTCAGCCGGGAGTGGCGCGGCCGGGTCAGGGTCACCCGGGTGCGGCGCGGCCGGGTCAGGGCCAGCCGGGTGTCGCGCGTCCGGGTCAGAATCCGCCCGGCGGAGGACAGCCGGGCCGTCATCAGCCCGGTCCGGGCGGTCCGCAGGTACCCGGCCGAGCCGCGTCGGGACCGGCAGGGACGGCCCCCGCCGGAATGCCCACCGACTTCGCGGGCCCGGGTGCGGCACCCCCCGGCCGCGCCGCCGCACCAGGACGCCCGTCGGAGGTCCCGGGGCGGGCGGCATCCGCACCGGTCCGGCCCCCGGCGACTCCGGACGGCACGGGCCCGATCCCGCGCGGAACGGGCGCTGTTCCTCGTGGCACTGGCGCGGTCCCCCATGGCACGGGCCCGATCCCACGTGGCACTGGCGCTGTTCCGGGTGGAACGGGCGCTCTTCCGCGAGGTACTGGCGCGGGTCCGGGTGGGACGGGTCCGATTTCGCGTGGCGCGGGCGCTGTTCCGCGTGGCGCGGGCGCTGTTCCGCGTGGCGCGGGCGCTGTTCCGCCTGGCGCGGGTCGGGGCCCGCGCGGCACGGGAGCCGTGCAGGGCAGTCCTGCGGGTGGGATCCCGGGCGCCGTAAGACCGGTTTCCGGTGCTTCGCGCTCTGTTTCGGGCGCCCCGCGCCCCGCTGCAGGTGCCTCGCGTCCTGTCTCCGGTGCTCCCGACCCGGTCTCGGGTCTGCCGAGCTCGGTCTCAGGTGGTCCTCGTCCGGTTTCGGGCGCTCCTCGTCCGGCCTCGGGCGCTCCTCGTCCGACTTCGGGCGCTCCCCGTCCAGGCGACGGTGGTCTCCGTCCGGCCGACGGTGGTCTCCGCCCCACCGAGATCCCGCCCCGCCCGACGTCAGGTGCTCCCCGCCCGGTCTCCGGAGCACCGGGTCCGACGTCCGGCCCGGGCGATCTGCCGATTCGTACCACAGGCGAGGGCGGGCCTGATCTGCCCGGCCGCGGCGCAGCGGCCGTGCCACCCGTCCGTGCCGCAGCCACGGTGCAAGCGGGCCGAGGCGCCGCTGCCGTTCCCGGCCAGGGCGCAACTGCGGCGCCCGGCATCGGTGCCGCCCAGGCACCCGGCAAGGGCGCCGCTCAGGTACCCGGCATCGGCGCCGCCCAGGTGCCCGGCCAAGGTGCTGCTCAGGGCCAGGACCAGGGCACCGGCGGGAAGTCTGGTCAGGGGACGGGCGACGGCTCCTCGGGGCGTGTCAGGGGCGCCATTCGGGCTGCGGCTGCCGCGCGGGCGTCCGTACCGTCGAAGGCCGATGGTGACGACGAGCCCGGAACACAGGGTGGTCCGCTGGGCGGTCTGCGGGGTGCGCGGTCGGAGCTGCGCCGGCAGATGCGGGCGAAGCGCCGCCTGCGGGTGCTGACGTTGGTTTCGCTGAGCATCCTGGTGCTCGGCCTGCTGCCGCTCTTCTTCGGGATCCGCTCCGCCACCCGCGACCCGGTCTTCAACTCCCTCGACGCGCTCGACGTGCCCGGATGGGCCGGCAAGGACACCGACGACCGGATCAGCGGGAGCCGGTGGTGCTTCATCGAGTGCCGGTTCCGGGAGCGGGAGGCCCAGTCCGACCGGCCGTTCGAGGAGACCAACCAGGCGTACTCGGCCGCGCTGCGGTCCGCCGGGTGGGCGGTTCGCGGCGGTGAGTGCACCGACCAGCCGACGACCGAGGGCAAGTACACGTGCTGGACCAGGGACGAGTTCACTCTGGACCTGTGGGTACGCCTGCCCGAGTGTGCCGTGGACGCGGTCGCGGCGCGGGATCCGGCGACGGTGCCGTCCACGGGGCCGGACGGGACCGTGCCGACCACCGATCCCGCGAAGTGTGTCGGGTCGACCGTCACCATCAAGGTGCAGAACGCCGTGACGGATCTCCGGGGCAAGCCTCAGCCCGCCGTCGACCCGTCGTTGATCGGGGAGACGCCGGACCCCGTGCTGACGAATGATCCGTTGCTGGAGCCGACACCCTCGGCGTCGTGACGCGGTCCGCGATGACGGACGGTAGGGTCTGCACGTTGTCACGCTCAACGGTTCGTCGGTAGAGGAGACGCGTGTAATGAACGCCGGAGAAATCGCAGGCCTGATCGCGGCGGGCGCGTTCCTGATGCTCGTGCTGGTGCTGGCCGTGCCGATCCTCAAGCTGCGGCACACCGTGGATGCGGCCACGCAGGCCATCAACGACCTGAACGACCGCACCGGGCCGCTGCTCGGCGGTGTCACCGAAACGGTGGAGAACGTCAACACCGCGCTCGGTCAGGTGCAGGTCTCTTTGGACGGTGTGAACGTCCAGCTCGCGAAGATCGACACGATGACCGAGCACGCCCAGAACGTCACCGCGAACGTCGCCAACCTGGCCACCGTCGTGTCCGCCGCCGCCGCGAACCCGCTGGTCAAGGTCGCCTCGTTCGGGTATGGCCTGCGCAAGGCCGCCGCCGCCCGCCGGCACGCCGAGGACGAACGCGAGGTTCGCACCTCCCTCAAGCAGCGACGCAAGGCGGCCCGCGCGGCCCGCTGACGCCTCAGCGCGTACGAAAGAGCCGAAGAACCGGAGAGAAGACTCATGAAGCGGTTGCTCTGGCTGGGCGTGGGCCTGGCCGTCGGCGCCATCGTCGTCCGAAAGATCACCAGGAAGGCCAACGAGTTCACCCCTTCCGGCATCGCCACGTCGCTGTCGGAATCGGCTGGCGGTCTCGTCGAGTCCCTGCGTAGCTTCGTGGAAGACGTGCGCGAGGGGATGGCCGAGCGCGAGCAGGAGATCCACGCGGCCTTCGCCGCGGGCGAGCTTTACGAGGACAGGTTCGCCGACCTGCGTGACGAGCAGGACGGCTCACACGGGCGGCACGCCCAGGAGGGTCAGCGATGAAGACGGCGGAGATCAAGCGGCGCTATCTGGCGCATTTCGAGGCCAACGGGCACACGGTCGTGCCGAGTGCCCCGCTGCCCGCCATCGACGACCCGAACCTGCTGTTCATCAACGCCGGCATGGTGCAGTTCGTGCCGTTCTTCCTCGGCCAGCGAACCCCGCCGTACCAGCGCGCGGTCAGCGTGCAGAAGTGCATCCGCACGCCCGACATCGACGAGGTCGGCAAGACGTCGCGGCACGGCACGTTCTTCCAGATGAACGGCAACTTCTCGTTCGGCGACTACTTCAAGGCGGGGGCGATCCCGCTCGCGTGGGAGCTGTGCACCAACCCGGTCGAGCAGGGCGGCTTCGGTCTCGACCCGGAGCGGATCTGGGCGACCGTCTACCTCGACGACGACGAGGCCATCGACATCTGGCGGCAGACCGGCATGCCCGCCGAGCGGATCGTGCGCCGGGGCAACAAGGACAACTTCTGGTCCATGGGCATCCCCGGCCCGGCCGGTCCGTGCTCCGAGCTCTTCTACGACCGCGGTCCTCAGTACGGCCGTGAGGGTGGCCCCGAGGTCGACGAAGACCGGTACATGGAGTTCTGGAACCTCGTCTTCATGCAGTACGAGATCACCGACGTGAAGAGCAAAGAGGTGTTCAAGATCGTCGGTGATCTGCCGGCGAAGAACATCGACACCGGCATGGGCCTCGAGCGCATCGCGTCGATGCTGCAGGGTGTGGACAACCTCTACGAGATCGACGAGGTCCGCCCGATCCTGGCCCGCGCGGCCGAGCTCACCGGCAAGAAGTACGGCGCGGGCTCCGGCCACGCGGCCAGTGAATCGAGCCCCGACGACGTGCGCCTGCGTGTGATCGCCGACCACGTGCGCACCTCGCTGATGCTGATCGGCGACGGTGTGACGCCGTCGAACGAGGGACGCGGCTACGTGCTCCGGCGCATCATGCGCCGGGCGATCCGGGCCATGCGGCTGCTCGGCTGGCAGGAACGCGCGCTGCCCGAGCTGCTGCCGGTGGCGCGGGACTGCATGGCGCCGTCGTACCCGGAACTCGCGGAGGAGTTCGGCCGGATCTCCACGTACGCGTACGCGGAGGAGGACGCGTTCCTGTCCACCCTGCGCGCGGGCACCACGATCCTCGACACGGCGATCACCGACACCAAGACCAAGGGCGGCAAGGCGCTCTCCGGCTCGCAGGCGTTCCAGCTGCACGACACGTACGGCTTCCCGATCGACCTCACCCTGGAGATCGCGGCCGAGCAGGGCCTCAGCGTCGACCAGGAAGGCTTCCGCCGGCTGATGGCGGATCAGCGGTCCCGCGCGAAGGCGGACGCGGCGGCGCGCAAGACCGGTCACGCGGACCTGTCGGCGTACCGTGCGGTGCTGGACGCCGGGGGCCCGGTGGAGTTCACCGGCTATGCGGAGGTCTCCCGGGAGTCGCGGGTGCGTGCGCTGCTGGGCGACGGCGGCGCGCGGGTCGAGGCGGCCGGCGAGGGCGACTACGTCGAGCTGGTGCTGGACAGCACCCCGTTCTACGCCGAGGGCGGTGGCCAGCAGGCCGACAGCGGCCTGATCAACGTCGGCGGCGGTCAGGTCGAGGTCGTCGACGTGCAGCAGCCCATTCCGGGCCTGATCGTGCACAAGGCCAAGGTGGTCCGCGGCGAGGTGCGCGCGGGCGAGGCCGGCTTCGCCGAGATCGACGTGACCCGGCGCAAAGCGATCTCGCGGTCGCACACCGCGACGCACCTGATCCACCAGACGATGCGGACGTTCCTCGGCGAATCCGCGACCCAGGCGGGTTCGCTGAACGCGCCGGGCCGGCTGCGGTTCGACTTCAACACCCCCGGCGCGGTGTCGCCGAGCGTGCTGCACGACGTCGAGCAGCAGGTCAACGAGGTGCTGCTGCGTGACCTCGAGGTCCATGCCTTCATCACCTCGCAGGAGGAAGCGCGCCGGCTCGGCGCGATGGCCCTGTTCGGGGAGAAGTACGGCGACGAGGTCCGAGTGGTTGAAGTCGGCGACTATGCGCGTGAACTCTGCGGTGGCACGCACGTCGCCCGCTCCGGCCAGCTGGGCCTGGTGAAGATCCTCACCGAGTCGTCGATCGGCGCCGGCGTACGCCGGGTCGAGGCGCTCGTCGGCATCGACGCGTTCGGCTTCCTCGCCAAGGAACACCTGCTGGTCTCGCGCCTCGCGGAGATGTTCCGGGTGCCCGGCGACAAGGTCGCGGAGCGGGTCGAGCAGACCGTCACCGCGCTACGCGACGCGGAGAAGGAACTCGAGAAGATGCGCGCCCAGATGGTGCTGGGTGGGGCCGGTGCGCTGGCTGCGCAGGCGAGGGATCTGCGGGGCGTGGCGTTCGTGGCCACCGAAGCACCCGAGGGCGCGGCGACCAACGACGTGCGTACCCTTGCCCAGGAGATCCGCGGGAAGATCGACGGTGGTCGACCCGCCGTGGTCGCGGTAGCGGCCCGGTCCAACGGCAAGGCGTCACTGATCGTAGCGATCAACGCGACAGCGAAGCACCGCGGCCTGTCCGCCGCGGACCTGGTGAAGGGCGCCCTGTCCGGCAGGGGCGGCGGCAACGCCGACCTCGCGCAGGGCGGCGGAGTGCCCGCTGACCAGGTCACGGCGCTGCTTGCGGCGGTGGAGAAGGCGGTCGGGGAGGCTGCCTGAGAGGAAAGGTGGCCCGATGAACGCACTGCCGCGGGGTAGGCGGTTGGGCGTCGATGTCGGTAAGGTGCGCGTCGGGGTCGCGCTGTGTGACCCCGACGGGATCCTGGCCACCCCCCTGGTTACGGTGCCCCGTGACATGACGGCGGCGCCTGGCGCCGTCCCTGGCGACATCGCCGAGCTCGTCCGCCTCGTGGGGGAGCACGAGGTGGTGCAGATCGTGGTGGGTCTCCCGGTGCGCCTCAACGGCGCCGAGGGGGATGCCGCCATCGACATTCGTGCGTACGCTGAGCGGCTGGAACGGGCGGTCGGGCCGGTCCCGATCGCCCTGGCGGACGAGAGGATGTCGACCGTGGTCGCAACCCGTAGGCTTGCCGAGCGAGGAGTCCGGGGGAAGCGGCAACGGGCGGTCGTCGATCAGGCGGCCGCGGTGGAGATCCTGCAGAGCTGGCTGGACGCACAGCGGAGGCAGACGAGATGATCGACGAGCTGGACCTGGCGTTCGACGAACAGATCGAACGCGGCAAACCCCGCCACCGGCGGGGCGCCCGCGGTGCCAAGGGCGGCAAGGGCAAGTCCGCCGTCGCCTTCCTCATGGTGTTCATCCTGCTGGGCGTGCTCGGCGTCGGCGGCTATCTCGGCTACGAGAAGGTCAAGGGCTTCTTCACCGCCGCGGACTACGACGGCCCGGGCACCGATCCGGTGCAGGTCGAGATCGCGAAGAACGCCAGCCTGACCGATATTGGCAACGCGCTCGTGGACGCTGACGTGGTGAAGAGCACGGCGGCTTTCGTGGACGCCGCGGATGCGAATCCCAAGGGCAAGAACATCCAGTCGGGGACGTACAAGTTGCGCAAACAGATGGCCGCCGAGCAGGCCGTCACCCTGCTGCTCGACCCGAAGACGCGGGTGAGCAACGGCGTCACCATCCCCGAGGGCAAGACGGCCAACCAGGTCTACGCCATTCTGTCGAAGGCGACGAACATCCCGGTGGCCGATTTCAAGAACGCCGCCAAGGACCCGGAGGCGCTCGGCATTCCGGATTTCTGGTTCAACCGTACGGACGGGCAGAAGGTCACCAAGTCGGTCGAGGGCTTCCTGTTCCCGGACACCTACGAGTTCCCGCCCAAGGGCACGGCGTCGGACTACCTCCAGCTGATGATTCAGCACTTCCTGTCGGTCGCGCAGGACATCGACTTCGTGAAGAAGGCGGAGACCGAGCGGAACATCAGCCCGTACGAGGTGCTGACCGTGGCGTCGTTGTCGCAGGCCGAGGCGGGCAACGCCGCGGACCTCGGCAAGGTGTCGCGGGTCGCGTACAACCGGCTCTACGGCAGCAGCTTCCACTGCAAATGCCTGGAGTTCGACGTCGGGATCAACTACTACTACCAGCTCACCGGGAAGCCGACGAAGCCGTCCGGCAAGATGACCGATGCGGAGCTTTTCGACACCAAGAACCCGTACCGGCTGCACGGCAAGGACGGCCTCACGCCGACGCCGATCAACAACCCGGGCAAGGCGGCGATGGAGGGTGCGCTCGCGCCGCCCAAGGGTGACTGGCTGTATTTCGTGGCCATTGACAAGCAGGGCCATTCGGCCTTCACCGCCGACTACAACCAGCACCTGAAGAACATCGAGACCGCCAAGAAGAACGGTGTCCTCTAGGGTCTGAGGGGTGCAACCCAACACCGGCCGCCGGGCCGCCGTCTGTGGCAAGCCGATCGCGCATTCGCTGTCGCCGGTGATCCACGCCGCGGGTTTCGCCGCGGCCGGCCTCTTCGACTGGTCGTATACGGCCATCGAGTGCGCCGAGGCCGAGTTGCCGCAGCTGGTGGCCGGCCTCGGGCCGGAGTGGGCCGGCCTGTCGCTGACCATGCCGCTCAAGGAGGCGGCCCTGACGCTGGCCGCGGAGGCGTCGCCCGTCGCGGTCGCGACCGGTGCCGCTAACACTCTGGTACGCCGTGACGACGGGACTTGGTTCGCCGACAACACCGACGTACCGGGCATGGTCCGGGTTTTGCAGGACGCCGGTCTCTCCGCGTCTCCGTCCGTCGCCGTGCTGGGCGGCGGTGGCACCGCGCGGGCGGCGCTGGCCGCGGCTGCCGGGCTCGGTGCCACCGGCGTGACGGTGGTGACCCGCCGACCGGAGGCGCGCGACGAGCTCGCCCCCGCCGCGGAGGCGCTCGGGCTGACGATCGCCGGCGTCGACTGGGCCGATGCGGCGACCGTGTTCGACGCGGACGCCGTCATCTCGACCGTGCCGAAGGGTGCCGCTGACGGCCTCGCGGTGCAGATCGCCTGGCGGCGGGGCACGGTGCTCTTCGACGCGATCTACGATCCGTGGCCGACGCCGCTGGCCGCCGCGGCCGCCGCGCACGGTGTGCGCGTGGTGTCCGGACTGGATCTGTTGCTGGCTCAGGCGTTGGGGCAGTTCGAGCAGTTCACCGGCGTCCGGCCGGCCCCGGAGCGCGCCATGCGCGAGGCACTCATCGCGGCCGCCGGGGCGCGGTGAGCAGCAGCACCGACAGCAGCGCGACGACCGCTGACGCCAGGATCGCCACCCCCATCGGCACGCCGAGGCCGGGGTCGCCGAAGCCCATCAGCGGCGCGGCGAGCGCGGCGATCACCGACTGGACGCCGCCCATCAGGGCCGCCGCCGTGCCGGCCCGTTCCGGGTGCCGGTCCAGCGCGAGGGCGGTCGCGTTCGGTGTCACCATGCCGATGGTCCCGACCAGCACGAACAATCCCGTGATGAGCCCGGACAGGCTGCCCAGGGTGGCCGCCGCGAGCACCACCGCGCCGGAGAGCGCCTGCGCGGCCAGGGTCGCCAGCAGCAGCCTCCGGGGCGCGGCCCGGTCCAGGAGCTTGCTGTTCGCCTGGCTCAGCACGATCAGCGCGCAGGCGTTGACCCCGAACAGGATGCTGAAGACCGTGGGGGAGATGCCGTACCCGTCCTGGAGCACGAAGGACGAGCCGGAGATGTAGCTGAACAGGGCCGCGAACGCGAACGACTGAGCCAGCGTGTAGCCGATGTAGACCCGGTCGGCGGCCAGCACGCGGGCGGTCCGGGCGGTGTCGCGCAGGCCGCCGGGGCTGCGCCGGTCCGCCGGGAGCGTCTCCGGGATCCGCCACGCCAGCAGAGCGGTCAGCAGCGTCGCGATGATGCCCAGCGCGACGAAGATGCCGTGCCAGGACGTGACCTTCAGCACCGCGCTGCCCAGGCTGGGTGCGGCGATCGGCGCCACGCCGAAGATCAGGATCAGGCGGGAGAAGAACTTGGCCGCGGCGACACCGGAGTACAGGTCCCGGACGATGGCGCGGGCCACGACGACGCCCGCGCCGCCGGCGAAGCCCTGGAGGAGCCGGATCGCCGCCAGCAGCGGCGCGCTCGGGGCCAGGGCACAGAGCAGGGACAGGATCGCGTACGCACCCACGCCGATCAGCACGGGCCGGCGCCGCCCCCACCGGTCGGTGAGCGGCCCGCAGACGAGTTGCCCGAGGGCCAGCCCGATGAGGCACGTGGTGAGCGACAGCTGCACCTCCGCGGCCGGCACGTGCAGGTCGGCGGCGACGGCGGGGAACGCGGGCAGGTACATGTCCAGCGACAGCGGCCCGATGGCGGTGACGAGGCCGAGCATGACGACCAGCAGCGGCCGGTGCGGCGGGGGGACGGTTTCCTCGGCGGGGGCGGCAGGCTGGGCGGACACCCGTGGACCATACCGGCTGGCGGGACGGCGGTGGCCTGGCGGCGGACCGCGCGGCCCGCGTGCCAGACTGTGACACGTGTTGCGCTGGCTTACCGCAGGTGAATCCCATGGTCCGGCGCTCGTCGCCCTGCTGGAGGGCGTGCCCGCCGGGGTGCGGGTGACGAGCGAGGACATCGGCCGTGATCTGGCCCGCCGCCGCCTGGGCTACGGCCGCGGCGCGCGGATGAAGTTCGAGCAGGACGTGGTCGAGATCATCGGCGGGGTCCGGCACGGCCTCACCCTCGGCAGCCCGGTGGCGATCCGGATCGGCAACTCGGAGTGGCCGAAGTGGGAGACGGTGATGGCCGCCGACCCGGTCGACCCGGAGGAGCTGGCCGCGCAGGCCCGCAACGCGCCGCTGACCCGGCCCCGGCCCGGCCACGCCGACCTGGCCGGCATGCAGAAGTACGGCCACACCGACGCCCGGCCGATCCTCGAGCGCGCCAGCGCCCGGGAGACCGCGGCCCGCGTCGCCGTCGGCGTGGTGGGCAAGGCGCTCGTCAAGCAGGCGTTGGGCATCGAGATCGTCTCGCACGTCATCGAGCTGGGTTCGGTCGCGGCGAAGGCCGGGCTCATCCCGGCGCCCGAGGACGCCGAGCGCATCGACGCCGACCCGCTGCGCTGCCTGGATCCCGAGGCGAGTGCGCGCATGGTGGCCGAGGTCGATGCGGCGAAGAAGGACGCGGACACCCTCGGTGGCATCGTGGAAGTGCTTGCTTACGGCGTACCCCCGGGTCTGGGGTCGCATGTGCAGTGGGACCGCAAGCTGGACGCCCGGCTGGCCACCGCCCTGATGTCCATCCAGTCGGTGAAGGGCGTGGAGATCGGCGACGGCTTCACGCAGGCCCGCTCCCGCGGCTCGGTCGCGCACGACGAGATCATCGCGACGCCCGAGGGCGTCCGGCGGGTCACCGACCGGGCGGGCGGCCTGGAGGGCGGCATCACCAACGGCGAGAATCTTCGGGTACGGGCGGCGCTCAAGCCGATCTCCTCGCTGAACCGGGCACTGCAGACCGTGGACGTGCTCACCGGCGAGCCGGCCACGGCGATCAACCAGCGCTCGGATGTCTGCGCGGTGCCGGCGGGCGCGGTCGTCGCCGAGGCGATGGTGGCGCTCGTGCTGGCCGAGGCGGCCACGGAGAAGTTCGGCGGCGACTCGGTGGCGGAGATCCGCCGCAACGTCGCCGGATACCTCGACAGTCTGCCGATCCGCTGATGGCGCCTGCGGCCGTGCTGGTGGGCGCGCCCGGCGCCGGCAAGACGACGGTCGGGCAGGCCGTCGCGGCGCTGCTCGGCGTCCCGTTCGCCGACACCGACCACCTGATCGAGGAGCGGGCCGGCAAGCCGATCCCGGAGATCTTCTTCGACGACGGCGAGGACGAGTTCCGCCGCCTGGAGCGCGAGACGATCGCCGCGTCGCTCGAGTCGTTCGGCGGCGTGCTCGCGCTGGGCGGCGGGGCGATTCTCGACCCCGGCACCCGCGACGCCCTGCGGGCGCACACGGTGGTGTTCCTGTCGGTGGAGCTGTCCGACGCGGTCAAGCGGGTGGGGCTGGGCGCCGGCCGGCCGCTGCTCAGCGTGAACCCCCGCGCGACGCTGAAGTACCTCATGGACCAGCGCCGTCCGCTCTACGCGTCGGTCGCCACGCACACGGTGAAGACCGACGGGCGCGACCCCGGGGAGATCGCCGCCGAGCTCTCCGGGCTGCTCAAGCCCGGCTAGCCTCCAGCGCGTCGATGCGCTTGATCAGGGGCGCCAATTCCGCGCGTACGGCGGTGAGCACCTCCGGCGCCGGGGTGCTCGCCCGCAGGTGGGCGTAGCCGGCCGTTGCGGCGGCCACCGCTCGCCGGGCGGCCCGGCCGTCGGCACCCCGGTCCCGCAGCGCGCGACCTGCCAGGCCGTCCGGTTCGGCGGCAAGGCCGATGAGCAGATGCTCGCAGCCCACGTAGTTGTGTCCCAGGCCCGTCGCCTCGGTGACCGCCAGCTCGACGACGTTCCCGGCGGCGGTGCTGAACCGCAGGCCGTCGCCGTCCCCGCCGGGCTCGGTGCCGTCCGGCACGGTGATCGTGGCCGGGTCGATCTCCATCGCGCCGAGGATCTGCAGGGCCAGGTTGCCGCCCTCGGCGATCAGCCCGTGCAGCAGGTCCCCGCTGGTCACGGCCGGTGCGCCGGCGGCGCGGGCCCGGTCGGTGGCCAGGGACAGCACGGTCACGGCCCGGGCGGTGAAGTGCGGCAGCCGATTCGCCAGCTGTTCGGGATCCAGGTCGCCGAGCACGGTCTGGCGGATGGCGGTGACGCGGCGTACGGCCTGCTCCAGGGCTCGCTGACAGACGGCGGAGACCGGCACGCCGGCGTCGCGCACGGCCTCGGCGAGCTCGTCGGGGAGATACACGTTGATTTTCGGCATGCCGTCTATGTAACCCTGCATGGGGTTAGCTGTCTATAACCCCATAGCCCCGGCACTAGCATGCAGGGGCGATGGACGACGTCACCCGAATCTCCGTGCCCGGTGAGCGACCGTACGACGTGCTGGTCGGCCGCGGCTTGCTCGGCGCCGTGCCCGGGCTCCTCGAGGGCGCGGTACGCGCGGCGGTCCTGTATTCCCGGCCCCTCAAGCAGCGCGCCGAGGCGATCGCCGAGCGGCTCGAGGCCGCCGGCATGCGGCCGTTGCCGATCGAGCTGCCCGACGCCGAGGCCGGCAAGACGGCGGAGGTGGCCGCCCGCTGCTGGGGCGAGCTGGGGGCCGCGGGCTTCACGCGGACGGACGCCGTCGTGGGCGTCGGCGGGGGAGCGGTCACCGACCTGGCCGGTTTCGTGGCGGCCAGCTGGCTGCGCGGGGTTCGCTGGGTGCCCGTCTCGTCGTCGCTGCTGGGCATGGTCGACGCCGCCGTGGGCGGCAAGACCGGCATCAACACCGCCGCGGGCAAGAACCTGGTGGGCGCGTTCCACCCGCCGGCCGGGGTGCTGTGCGACCTCGAGCTGCTCGGCACGCTGCCGCACGACGACCTGGTCGCCGGGCTCGCCGAGGTGGTCAAGTGCGGCTTCATCGCCGACCCCGCGATCCTCGACCTGGTCGAGCACGATCCGGCGGCCGCCGCCGATCCCGGCAGCGCCGTGCTGCGCGAGCTGGTCGAGCGCGCCGTCCGGGTCAAGGCCGGCGTCGTCGGCACCGACCTGCGCGAGTCCGGGCTGCGCGAGATCCTCAACTACGGCCACACGCTCGGCCACGCCATCGAGAAGAATGAACGGTACGGCTGGAAGCACGGTCACGCCGTCGCGGTCGGCCTGGTCTACGCCGCCGAACTGGGCCGCCTCACCGGTCGCCTCGACGACGACACCGCCGCCCGGCACCGCCGCGTGTTGTCCCTGCTCGGCCTGCCGCAGTCGTACCGTGCCGACGCCTGGGACGAGCTGCTCGCCGCGATGCGGGTGGACAAGAAGGCCCGGGCCGACACCCTGCGCTTCGTGATCCTGGACGGCCTGGCCCGGCCCGGCATCCTGACCGTCTCGGACGAGTCGGTCCTCGCCCGCGCCTACCAGGCGGTGGCCGCATGACCCGGGTGTACGTGCTCAACGGGCCCAATCTCGGCCGCCTCGGCACCCGCCAGGTCGATGTGTACGGCGTGACGTCGTACGCCGACCTGGTGCGCCTGTGCGAGGAGACGGGCCGGGAGCTGGGCCTGGACGTGCTCGTGCGGCAGACCGACGCCGAGCACGAGATGCTGGCCTGGCTGCACGCCGCCGCCGACGAGCAGGCGCCGGTGGTGCTCAACCCGGGCGCGTGGTCGCACTACTCGTACGCGGTCCGGGACGCCTGCGCGCTGCTGCGCGCGCCCCTGGTCGAGGTGCACATCTCGAACATCCACGCCCGCGAGGAGTTCCGGCACCACTCGGTGGTCTCCGCGGTGGCGACCGGGGTGATCGCGGGACTCGGCGTCGACGGCTACCGCCTCGCCCTGCGTCACGTCGCGGGACTGCTCTGACCCGATTCGCCGGGTGACCGCCTGCGCCGGTAAACTCCACCGGTCACCTCTACGCTTCGACAACTCCCGATTTCAAGATCAAGGCAGGACATGGCTTCCACCAACGACCTGAAGAACGGCCTCGTGCTCAACCTCGACGGCGAGCTGTGGGCCGTTGTCGAGTTCCAGCACGTCAAGCCGGGCAAGGGTGGGGCGTTCGTGCGCACCACGCTCAAGAACGTCCTCTCCGGCAAGGTGGTGGACAAGACCTTCAACGCCGGCACCAAGGTCGAGACCGCGACGGTCGACAAGCGCACGATGCAGTACCTGTACCAGGACGGTGAGGACTTCGTCTTCATGGATCTGGACACGTTCGACCAGATCACGGTGCCCGGCGGCACGGTCGGCGAGGCGGCCAACTACCTGCTTCCCGAGGCCGAGGCCACGGTGGCGACCCACGAGGGCGTCCCGCTCTACATCGAGCTGCCCACCAGCGTCTTCCTCGAGGTGACCTACACCGAGCCGGGCCTGCAGGGCGACCGCTCGACCGGCGGCACCAAGCCGGCCACCGTGGAGACCGGCGCGACCGTGCAGGTCCCGCTCTTCATCACCACCGGCGAGAAGATCAAGGTCGACACCCGCGACGGCCGTTACCTCGGCCGCAGCTGATGGCCGAAGGCCCCAAGACGCAGATGCCTGCGCGCCGCAAGGCGCGTAAGCGCGCGCTCGACGTCCTCTACGAGGCCGACCTCCGCGACCTGCCGCCGAGCCAGGTGCTCGCCAGCTACCTGGACCGGATCGCCAAGCCCCACCCCGACCACCTCGACTACACGGTCGGGCTGGTCGAGGGGGTGGCCAAGCATCTGGACCGGATCGACGAGCTGATCGGCAGCTACGCCGAGGGCTGGACCCTGGAGCGGATGCCGGTGGTGGACCGCAACCTGGCCCGCATCGCGGTGTACGAGCTGCTCTACCTGCCGGAGATCGACGACCCGGTGGCGATCACCGAGGCGGTGGAGCTGGCGAAGCAGATGTCGACCGACGACAGTCCGCGCTTCCTCAACGGCATCCTCGGCCGCATCGCGGAGTTCGCCACCCGCTGACGCACGGTCCGGATCTTCGTTCGCGGTGACCGTTGCCGGGCAGCCGGTCGCTTCATTGAGCAGCGCCGATGGATCGACGGTGGGTGATCATCCGCCCGTTTGCCCGCGGTCCGTGACCGTCAGCCACATCGCCGAAAAGCACAAAGGGGCCCGCACATGCGGGCCCCTTCGTCGTGCGGGTGCTCTAGCTGGCGAAGAACGCGCGGGGGTCGGCTACCAGTACGCCGGCCTCGGTCAGGCGCTCGATCAAGCCCGACGGGGAGATGTCGTACACGATGGCGAGGGCGCGCAGGTCGTCCGCGCGGATCGAGAGGACGCGGCCGTTGTAGTCGCCGCGTTGCTGCTGGATGGCCCGGGCGTAGCGCGCGACGTAGGCCAGGTCCTCGCCGGCCGCGTCGTACAGCTTCTCCAGGTCCAGCACGATCTTGTTGGTGGCCTCGAGCCGGACACCGCTGCCGTCGGGCAGCAGCTCCGAGACGGGCACGCGGTAGAAGTCGGCCAGTTCGGCCAGACGCGAGACGGTGACGGCACGGTCGCCACGCTCGTACGAGCCCACCACGACGGCCTTCCAACGGCCGTTCGACTTTTCTTCCACGCCCTGCAGGGAAAGGCCCTGCTGCTGGCGGATGGAGCGCAGGCGGGCGCCCAACGACTTGGCGTACTCAGACGGCATTCGGACACTCCAGTACTGTGCTGGCCCGGAGGGTTCTTCCTCCGGATCGCTACGCTGCGTGACGGTACGGAGTTTGCAAGCCCTGGTCAAGTGTCGGTTACCGATGAGTCGCTGAGCCAGGGAGAGAGTTGCCCGCATTCGTCCGTCTGGTCCGTGGGTCGGCCACGTCACCATGGTCATCGCTGCGCTCACTGGTAACGTAGCGTCAGCCATCGGGCGGCCCTTGATCGGGGGGTCCGGTGAAGAGTTGCACAGACGTCCTTTAACGACCCGTCCCGTGAGGCGGGGAAGGAGGTCAGCCGTGGCATACCCACGCGCCGACACAGGTTCTACCAAGATCATTCTTTCGGGGTCCGACCTGCAGCGGGTCGTCGACCGGATCGCTCACCAGATCCTCGAGAAGACGTCCGGCGCCACGGACACCGTCCTGCTCGGCATCCCGACCCGCGGCGTCCCGCTGGCCCGCCGCCTCGCCTCCCGGATCCATGCCTTCGAGGGCATCGACATCCCGGTGGGCGCGCTCGACATCACCCTCTACCGCGACGACCTGCGGCTGCACGCCACCCGGGCACTCGGCAAGACCGACATCCCGGGCGGCGGGCTGGACGGGCGTCGCGTGATCCTCGTCGACGACGTTCTCTTCTCCGGGCGCACGGTGCGGGCCGCGCTCGACGCGCTCAGCGACGTCGGCCGGCCCAGCTCGGTGCAGCTCGCCGTCCTGGTCGACCGCGGGCACCGCGAGTTGCCCATTCGCGCCGACTACGTCGGTAAGAACATCCCCACCGCGCTGGCCGAGAAGGTACGCGTGTCGCTCGCCGAGACCGACGACGGCGTCGACGAGGTCAAGCTGTACGGAGACGCCGCATGATCAAGCATCTGCGTTCCGCCGCGGACCTGGACGCGGACACCGCCACGCTGATCCTGGACACCGCCGGCGAGATGGCCGCCCTGGCCGGTCGCGAGGTCAAGAAGCTGCCGACCCTGCGCGGGCGTACCGTCGTCAACCTCTTCTACGAGGACTCCACGCGTACCCGGATCTCCTTCGAGGCCGCGGCAAAGCGGCTCTCCGCCGACGTCATCAACTTCTCCGCCAAGGGCTCCAGCGTCTCCAAGGGCGAGAGCCTCAAGGACACGGCGCTGACCCTGCAGGCGATGGGCGCCGACGCGGTCGTGATCCGGCACCCGGCCTCGGGCGCACCGCACCGGCTCGCGTCCTGGGTGGACGGTTCGGTGATCAACGCCGGCGACGGCACCCACGAGCACCCGACGCAGGCGCTGCTGGACGCGTACACGATGCGCTCGCGGCTCGGGAAGATCGACGGCCTGAACGTCGCCATCGTGGGTGACGTCCTTCACAGCCGCGTCGCCCGCTCCAACGTTCTGCTGCTCAGCACCCTCGGCGCCAAGGTCACTCTGGTCGGTCCGCCGACGCTGATCCCGGTCGACATCGCCGCCGCGCTCTCGCCCCAGACTGAGCCTTCCCGCGGCGGAAAACCGAAAGAAACTCGAACAAGAGTGTCGTACGACCTCGATAGCGTCCTGCCCGGCATGGATGTGGTGATGATGCTGCGGGTGCAGACCGAGCGGATGCAGGACTCTTACTTCCCTTCCGCGCGGGAATACAGCCGCCGCTACGGACTCGACGCTACGCGCATGAGGAAGCTGCCGGAGCACGCGATCGTCATGCACCCGGGCCCGATGAACCGGGGCATGGAGATCGCGCCCGAGGTGGCCGACTCGTCGCGCTCCACGATCGTCGAACAGGTCGCCAACGGCGTCAGCGCCCGGATGGCCGTTCTCTACCTGCTGCTCGGAGGCAAGGCATGAAGTCGTACCGGATCAAGAATGTCTCCGTCCTGGGTGCCGCCCCCACCGACTTGTTGATCCGCGACGGCGTCATCGCCGAGGGCGCCGGCAAGGCGGACGAGACGATCGACGCCGCGGGTCTGGTGGCCCTGCCCGGGCTGGTCGACCTGCACACCCACCTGCGCGAGCCCGGCCGCGAGGACGCCGAGACGGTCGAGACCGGATCCCGCGCGGCGGCCCTCGGCGGCTACACCGCGGTCTTCGCGATGGCGAACACGTCGCCGGTGGCCGACACCGCGGGCGTGGTCGAGCAGGTCTGGCGGCTCGGCCGCGAGGCCGGCCTGGTCGACGTGCTGCCGATCGGCGCGGTCACCGTGGGCCTGGCCGGGAAGCAGCTCGCCGAGCTGGGCGCGATGGCCACGTCGGCGGCGAACGTGCGGATCTTCTCCGACGACGGGCACTGCGTCGCCGACCCGCGCCTGATGCGCCGCGCCCTGGAGTACGTGAAGGCGTTCGACGGCATCATCGCCCAGCACGCCGAGGAGCCCCGGCTCACCGAGGGCGCCCAGATGCACGAGGGCGAGGTCTCGACCCGGCTCGGCCTGACCGGCTGGCCCGCGGTCGCCGAGGAGGCGATCATCGCCCGCGACGTGCTGCTCGCCGAGCACGTGGGCAGCCGCCTGCACGTCTGCCACGTCTCCACGGCCGGGTCCGTCGAGGTGCTGCGCCACGCCAAGGCCCGGGGCGTACGGGTGACCGCCGAGGTCACGCCGCACCACCTGCTGCTCACCGACGAGCTCGCCGCCAGCTACGACCCGGTCTACAAGGTCAACCCGCCGCTGCGCACCGCCGCCGACGTGCAGGCGCTGCGGCAGGCCCTGATCGACGGGGTCATCGACATCGTCGCCACCGACCACGCCCCGCACGCCGTGGAGGACAAGGAGTGCGAATGGGCGTACGCGCGCCCCGGCATGGTCGGCCTCGAAACCGCACTGCCGGTCGTCCTGAGTGTCCTGAGCGATCTGAGCCCTGATCATCGATGGGAGCTGATCGCCGAGCGCATGTCCCGGGCCCCGGCCCGGATCGCCGGCCTGACCGGGCACGGCACCGATCTCTCCGCCGGTTCGCCGGCCAACCTCACGCTGGTGGACCCGTCCGCCCGCCGGGTCGTGGACCCGGCCGAGCTGGCGAGCCGCAGCCGCAACACTCCGTACGCGGGCACCACCCTGCCGGGTCGCATCGTCGCGACCTTCCTCCGGGGAGAGCCGACAGTCCTGGACGGGAAGGCCGTCAAATGAAATCAGCAATCCTTGTGCTCGAAGACGGGCGCACGTTCTCCGGATACTCCTACGGCGCCGAGGGGGAGACCTTCGGCGAGGCCGTGTTCACCACCGGCATGACCGGTTATCAGGAGACGCTGACCGACCCGTCGTACCACCGGCAAGTCGTCGTGCAGACGGCCCCGCAGATCGGCAACACCGGCGTCAACGACGAGGACGACGAGTCGAGCAGGATCTGGGTGGCGGGCTACGTCGTGCGCGACCCGGCCCGGCGTCCGTCGAACTGGCGCGCGACCGGTGACCTGGGCGAGCGCCTGGCCGCCGAGGGCGTCGTCGGCATCAGCGGCATCGACACGCGGGCGCTGACCCGGCACCTGCGCTCGCGAGGCGCGATGCGGGTCGGTATCTCCACCGTCGACCTCGATCCGGCGTCGCTGCTGGAGCGGGTCAAGGCCGCTCCCGAGATGCTCGGCGCCGACCTGTCCGCCGAGGTCACCACCCCCGAGCGCTACACCGTCGAGGCGGTCGGCGAGCACCGGTACACGGTCGCCGCCCTCGACCTCGGCATCAAGCGCAACGTCTCCCGCCGGCTGGCCGAGCGCGGCGTGACCACGCACATCTTCCCGGCCACCTCGTCCATCGAGGACCTGCTCGCGGTCAGCCCCGACGCCGTGTTCCTGTCCCCGGGCCCGGGCGACCCCGCCACCGCGGACGGGCCGGTCGCGCTGGCCCGCGCCGTGCTGTCGCGTCGGGTGCCGCTGTTCGGCATCTGCTTCGGCAGCCAGATCCTGGGCCGGGCGCTCGGCTTCGGCACCTACAAGCTCGGGTACGGCCACCGCGGCATCAACCAGCCGGTGTTCGACAAGACCACCGGCAAGGTCGAGGTGACCAGCCACAACCACGGGTTCGCCGTCGACGCGCCGCTGAACACCGTGATCGACACGGACTTCGGCGGCGTCGAGGTCTCCCATGTGTGCCTCAACGACAACGTGGTCGAGGGCTTGCGGGCACTCGAGGTGCCCGCTTTCACCGTCCAGTACCACCCCGAGGCGGCCGCGGGCCCGCACGACGCGGACTACCTGTTCGACCGGTTCGTGGAGCTCGTCGAGAAGGTGGATGCCTGATGCCGAAGCGCACTGATCTGCAGCACGTCATGGTGATCGGCTCCGGGCCGATCGTGATCGGCCAGGCCTGCGAGTTCGACTACTCGGGCACCCAGGCCTGCCGGGTCCTGCGCGCCGAGGGTTTGCGCGTCTCCCTGGTCAACTCCAACCCCGCGACGATCATGACCGACCCGGAGTTCGCCGACGCCACGTACGTCGAGCCGATCACCCCGGAGTTCGTCGAGCTGGTCATCGCCAAGGAGCGCCCCGACGCGATCCTGCCCACGCTGGGCGGGCAGACCGCGCTCAACACGGCGGTCGCCCTGCACGAGAACGGCGTGCTGGACAAGTACGGCGTCGAGCTGATCGGCGCCAACATCGACGCGATCCGCCGCGGCGAGGACCGGCAGCTGTTCAAGGACATCGTCGCCAAGGCCGGCGGCGAGACCCCGCGCAGCCGCGTGTGCCACTCGATGGACGAGGTCAGGGCCACCGTCGCCGACCTGGGCCTGCCGGTGGTCATCCGCCCGTCGTTCACCATGGGCGGGCTCGGCTCCGGCATGGCGCACACCGACGAGGACCTCGAGCGCATCGCGGGCGCCGGCCTGGCCGCCTCCCCGGTGCACGAGGTGCTCATCGAGGAGAGCGTGCTCGGCTGGAAGGAGTACGAGCTCGAGCTGATGCGGGACAAGCACGACAACGTCGTGGTCGTCTGCTCGATCGAGAACATCGACCCGATGGGCGTGCACACCGGCGACAGCGTCACCGTGGCGCCCGCGATGACCCTCACCGACCGTGAGTACCAGAACCTGCGCGACCTCGGCATCGCGGTCCTGCGCGAGGTCGGCGTCGACACCGGCGGCTGCAACATCCAGTTCGCGATCAACCCGGACACGGGGCGCCTGGTCGTCATCGAGATGAACCCGCGCGTCTCGCGCTCGTCGGCGCTGGCCTCCAAGGCCACCGGCTTCCCGATCGCGAAGATCGCGGCGAAGCTGGCCATCGGCTACACCCTCGACGAGATCCCCAACGACATCACGCTCAAGACGCCGGCGGCCTTCGAGCCGGCGCTGGACTACGTGGTCGTGAAGATCCCGCGGTTCGCCTTCGAGAAGTTCCCCGGCGCCGACCCCGAGCTGACCACCACGATGAAGTCGGTCGGCGAGGCGATGAGCCTGGGCCGCAACTTCGCCGAGGCGCTCAACAAGGCGATGCGCTCGATGGAGACCAAGGCCGCCGGCTTCTGGACGGCACCCTCCTTCGAGGACCGCGACGAGGCCCTCGAGGCGCTGCGGATCCCGCACGACGGGCGCCTCTACACCGTGGAGGCCGCGCTGCGCCTCGGCGCGAGCGTCGAGCAGGTGCACGAGGCCAGCGGCCGGATCGACCCGTGGTTCCTGGACGAGATCAAGGCCCTGGTGGACCTGCGCGAGGAGATCCTCTCGGCGCCCGTGCTCGACGAGGCGCTGCTGCGCCGCGCGAAGCGCAGCGGGCTGTCCGACCGCCAGCTCGCCGCGCTGCGTCCCGAGCTGGCCGGCGAGGACGGGGTGCGGACGCTGCGCCACCGGCTCGGCATCCGGCCGGTCTACAAGACCGTGGACACCTGTGCCGCCGAGTTCGAGGCGCAGACGCCGTACCACTATTCGACGTACGACGAGGAGACCGAGGTCGCGCCCTCGGACCGGCCCAAGGTGCTGATCCTGGGGTCCGGCCCGAACCGGATCGGCCAGGGCATCGAGTTCGACTACTCGTGCGTGCACGCGGTCATGGCGCTCAAGGGCCAGTACGAGACCGTCATGGTCAACTGCAACCCGGAGACCGTCTCCACCGACTACGACACCGCCGACCGGCTCTACTTCGAGCCGCTGACCTTCGAGGACGTGCTCGAGGTCTTCCACTCCGAGGACGCGTCCGGCAAGGCCGCGGGCGGCCCCGGCGTGGTCGGCGTGATCGTGCAGCTCGGCGGCCAGACCCCGCTCGGCCTCGCCCGGCGGCTCAAGGCGGCCGGGGTGCCCATCGTCGGCACCTCGCCGGAGTCGATCGACCTGGCCGAGGACCGCGGCGCGTTCGGTGCGGTGCTCGCCAAGGCGGGGCTGCGCTCGCCTGCCCACGGCACCGCGACCTCCTTCGAGGAGGCCAAGGCGATCGCCGACGAGATCGGCTACCCGGTGCTGGTCCGGCCGTCGTACGTGCTCGGCGGCCGCGGCATGGAGATCGTGTACGACGAGCCGACCCTCGCCGACTACATCGCCCGCGCCACGGAGATCTCGCCGGACCACCCGGTGCTCGTCGACAGCTTCCTCGACGACGCGATCGAGATCGACGTGGACGCGCTGTGCGACGCCACCGGCGAGGTGTACATCGGCGGTGTGATGGAGCACATCGAGGAGGCCGGCATCCACTCCGGCGACTCGTCGTGCACGCTGCCGCCGGTCACCCTGGCCGGCTCGCACCTGACCGAGGTCCGCCGCTACACCGAGGCGATCGCCCGCGGCGTCGGGGTGCGGGGCCTGCTCAACGTCCAGTACGCGCTCAAGGACGACACCCTCTACGTGCTCGAGGCCAACCCGCGCGCGTCCCGGACGGTGCCGTTCGTCTCCAAGGCGACCGCGGTGCCGCTGGCCAAGGCGGCGGCCCGGATCATGCTCGGTGCCACCGTCAAGGAGCTGCGCGAGGAGGGTGTGCTGCTGCGCACCCGCGACGGCGGCGAGACCCCGCCGAACGCGCCCATCGCGGTCAAGGAGGCGGTACTGCCCTTCAAGCGGTTCCGCACCCCGGCCGGCAAGGGCGTGGACAGCCTGCTCGGGCCCGAGATGAAGTCGACCGGCGAGGTCATGGGCATCGACCCCGCCTTCGGCCCGGCGTTCGCCAAGTCGCAGGCCGCGGCGTACGGCTCCCTGCCGACCAGCGGCAAGGTCTTCGTCTCGGTGGCCAACCGCGACAAGCGCTCGATGATCTTCCCGATCAAGCGCCTCGCCGACCTGGGCTTCGACATCGTGACCACAGCGGGAACGGGCGAGGTCCTGCGCCGGCACGGCATCGCGTGCGAGATCGTGCCGAAGCACTTCGAGAGCCCCGGCCGCAATGCGGTGGAGCTGATCGGGGCGGGCGAGATCGCGCTGATCATCAACACCCCGCAGGGCTCGGGGGCGAGCGCCCGCTCGGACGGCTACGAGATCCGCAGCGCCGCGGTCACCTACGACATCCCGAGCATCACGACGGTGCCGGGTGCGGCCGCGGCGGTGATGGGCATCGAGGCGCTCATGCGCGGCGACATGTCCGTACGCCCGCTCCAGGAGCTGCACGCCGCGCTGCGGGAGACCGAGTGACGATCTTCGAGACCGCCGTCCGCCCGGTGCTGTTCCGGGTGGGCGGCGGGGACGCGGAGACCGCGCACGAGGTCACCCTGCGACGGCTGGCCGGCCTCGGCGCCCGCACCCGGGCCCTGCTGCGCCGGCTGTATTCGGTCAACGCGCCGGTCGAGGTCTTCGGCGTGCGGTTCCCCAATCCGGTGGGGCTGGCCGCCGGGATGGACAAGAACGGCGTCGCGCTGCCGGCCTGGCCCGCGCTCGGGTTCGGCTTCGTCGAGGTCGGCACGGTCACCGCCAAGGCGCAGCCCGGCAACGACAAGCCCCGGCTGTTCCGGCTGCGCGACAGCCAGGCCGTGATCAACCGGATGGGCTTCAACAACGAGGGTGCGGCGGCGCTCGCCGACCGGCTCAAGGCCCTGGGCCCGCTGGGGATCCCGCTCGGGATCTCGCTCGGCAAATCCAAGGTGACGCCGCTCGAGGAGGCGGTGCAGGACTACCTGACCTCCTACGAGCTGCTGCACCCGTACGCGGACTACATCGCGGTCAACGTCTCCTCGCCGAACACGCCGGGCCTGCGGACGCTGCAGGACAAGTCGGCGATCGCGGCGCTGCTCGGCGCGCTGGTCGGCAAGACCCCGGTGCTGGTGAAGATCGCCCCGGACCTCGCCGAGCCCGCGGTCGCCGAGCTGCTGGAGGTCTGCCTCGCGTACGGCGCCGCCGGGGTGATCGCCACCAACACGACGCTGAGCCGGGACGGTGTCGCCGCCGGCGACCAGCCACGGGCGGGGGAGGCCGGGGGACTGTCGGGGCGGCCGCTGACCGAGCGGGCCCGCAAGATCGTCCACTTCGTCCACCAGGAGACCGGTGGCCGGCTGCCGATCATCGGCGTGGGCGGCATCGTGGCGCCCGACGACGCGGCCCGGATGTTCGACGCCGGCGCGTCGCTCGTGCAGCTCTACACCGGCTTCATCTACCGGGGTCCGGCGCTGGTCAGAGCGGCGGCCAAGGCCCGCCGATGAACCTGCTGGCGCTCGACCGGGCCCATGTGTGGCATCCGTACGGGCCCATGCCCGGGCGGGCCGAGCCGTACGTGGTCGACAGCGCCGAGGGTGTCCGCCTGCGGCTGGCCGACGGCCGTGAGCTGGTCGACGGCATGTCGTCGTGGTGGGCGGCGATCCACGGCTACCGCCACCCGGTGCTCGACGCCGCGCTGGCCGACCAGGCCGGCCGGATGAGCCACGTGATGTTCGGCGGCCTCACCCACGCGCCTGCGGTCGAGCTCTGCCGCACGCTGGTGGAGCTGACCCCGGAGGGACTCGAGCACGTCTTCCTCGCCGACTCCGGCTCGGTCGGGGTCGAGGTGGCGATCAAGATGGCGTTGCAGGCCCAGCTCGCCGGCGGGCAGACCGGCCGGCGCCGGCTCGCCACCTGGCGTGGCGGCTACCACGGCGACACGTTCCACCCGATGAGCGTCTGCGACCCGGTCGGCGGCATGCACTCGCTGTGGACCGGCGTCCTGCCCGCCCAGGTCTTCGCCGGGGCACCGCCGGCCGGCTACGACGAGGCCTACGCCGCGGAGCTGGCCGAGACGGTCGAACGGCACGCGCACGAGCTCGCCGCGGTGATCGTGGAGCCGGTCGTGCAGGGCGCGGGCGGGATGCGGTTCCATCATCCGGAGTATCTGCGGGTGCTCCGGGAGGTGACGGCGGCCCAGGGCGTATTGCTGATCTTCGACGAGATCGCCACCGGCTTCGGGCGTACCGGTGAGCTGTTCGCGGCGGGCCACGCCGGGGTGACGCCGGACATCATGTGCCTGGGCAAGGCCCTGACCGGAGGTTATCTGACCCTCGCCGCGACGCTGTGCACGACCGCCGTCGCCCGTGCCGTCAGCGCGAGCAGCGCGGGCGGGCTGGCGCACGGGCCCACCTTCATGGGAAACCCGCTCGCCTGCGCCGTGGCGAACGCCTCCATCGGCCTCCTGACGGCCCAGGACTGGCGGGGCCGGGTGACGGGTATCGAACGGGCCCTGCGCGCCGGTCTGGAGCCGCTGAGCAGCGCCCCCGGCGTCGCCGACGTGCGCGTCCTGGGCGCGATCGGCGTCGTGCAGCTCGGCCACGACGTCGACGTCCCGAAGGCCACCGCCGCCGCGGTCGAGGCCGGGGTGTGGCTGCGGCCGTTCCGGGACCTGATCTACACAATGCCGCCGTACGTGGCGAGCGACGCCGATGTCGCCTCCATTACCCGAGGAATCGCCGCCGCGGTGTCCGCCACCTGACACGAAAGGGAATCGCCCCTATGGAGAGCTTCGGACGCCGGCTGCGCGCCGCCATGGACGCCAGGGGCCCGCTGTGCGTCGGCATCGATCCCCACGCCGCCCTCCTGGCGCGATGGGGTCTCTCGGACGACGTCGCCGGCCTGGAACGCTTCGCCTTTACGGTTGTCGAAACACTGGCCGATCGGGTCGCCGTTCTGAAGCCGCAGTCGGCCTTTTTCGAGAGATTTGGATCACGTGGCACCATGATCCTTGAGTCAATTATCCGACAGTCACGAGAGGCCGGTGCACTCGTGCTTCTGGACGTGAAACGGGGCGACATCGGGTCCACGATGGCCGCTTACGCGAGTGCATATCTGGATCCGGACAGTTCTCTCCGTGCCGACGCGATTACTGTGAGTCCCTATCTCGGTGTCGGTTCTCTGCGGCCCGCATTCGACACGGCGGCCGCGAACGGCGCCGGTGTCTTCGTCCTGGCGCTGACGTCCAACCCGGAAGGAGCGGCGGTCCAGCACGCGCGAACGGCCGGCGGGCGAACCGTCGCGCAGACCGTCATCGACGAGATTTCCCAGCTCAACAGGGGTGTGGACGGCCTCGGAAGTTTCGGACTCGTGGTCGGGGCGACCATCGGCGAGACCGGTCACGACCTCTCGGACGTCAACGGACCGCTGCTCGCTCCGGGCCTCGGCGCGCAGGGCGGCGACCCCGCGGGGCTCAAGGCGATCTTCGGTGAGAGCCTGCGGAACGTGCTGCCGTCGTACTCACGGGAGGTTCTCTCGGCGGGCCCGGACCCGGTCGCCCTGCGGGCCGCCGCGGACCGCGCCGAGGCCGCCTGCCGGGCCGTGATCGGGTGAAACGGCCTGCTTACCAGGCCCGGTGGCAGGCGGGTGGGGGGTACCCCCACGTTGCCGAAAGCGCCGTTGACCGCTAGTTTTCCCGGCGCCGGGAACCACATGCCCCTTTGGTTCCCTGGCACACCACGTTTCACAGAAGCGCCGGTATTGGACTACTGGCGCGATAGGGACCTGAGGAGAACTGGTGCCGCTCCCGTCACTGAGCCCCGAGCAGCGTGCAGCCGCGTTGGAGAAGGCCGCGGAGATTCGCAAGGCCCGGGCAGAGCTGAAGGATCAGCTCAAGTCTGGCAAGACCACCCTCGCCGCCGTGCTCGACCGGGCCGAGGGCGACGACGTCGTCGGCAAGCTGAAGGTCTCGGCCGTGCTCCAGGCGCTGCCGGGCATCGGCAAGATCCGGGCCACCCAGATCATGGAGAAGCTCAAGATCGCCGACAGTCGTCGCCTTCGTGGCCTCGGCGAGCAGCAGCGTAAGGCCCTCCTGGGGGAGTTCGCTGCGAACTGACTCACCGGCTCGTGTTGAATGAGCCTGTGAGCATGGATGACGACGCGCGCCCGGCAGCCCGACTCACCGTCCTGTCCGGCCCCTCGGGGGTGGGCAAGGACAGCGTGATCGAGCTGATCCGGGCGCGCTCGCCATGGATCAAGCTGTCGGTGTCGGTGACGACCCGCAAGAAGCGCGACTACGAGACCGATGGTGAGCATTACCACTTCGTCACCCGTTCGGAGTTCCAGCGTCTGGTCGAAGGAGACCAGCTCCTCGAGTGGGCGGAGTTCGCCGGCAACATGTACGGCACGCCCCGCGCGCAGGTCGAGGGCTGGCTGTCGCAGGGCCGGCCGGTGCTGCTGAAGATCGATCTGCATGGCGCCCGGCAGGTGCGGGCCATGATGCCCGACGCCCAGCTGGTGTTCCTGGCCCCGCCCAGCGTCGAGGAGCTCCGCCGCCGCCTGGTCGGCCGCGGCACCGACGACGAGGCGACCATCCGCCGCCGCCTCGAACACGCGGATCACGAGCTGGCGGCCGAGAAGGAGTTCGACCGTACGGTCGTCAACGACTTCGTCGAGCGCGCCGCTGACGAGCTGGTAGGATTGCTCGGTTCGTCCTTCCTGACTCCCGCCCAAGCTCCCGAGGCGTAAGGCCTCAAAGTCGTAAGGCCTCGGAGTGCAGCGCCGGAGTCGTAGGACCGCTCAGCTCTCCCAATCGTGAGGAATCATTCGTGGGAACCATCGCCAACCCCGAAGGCATCACCAACCCGCCGATCGACGAGCTGCTCGACAAGACCTCGTCGAAGTACTCCCTGGTGATCTTCGCGGCCAAGCGCGCCCGTCAGGTCAACGCCTACTACAGCCAGCTCGGTGAGGGCCTCCTCGAGTACGTCGGCCCCCTCGTGGAGACGACGCCGCAGGAGAAGCCGCTGTCGATCGCGATGCGCGAGATCAACGCGGGCCTGCTCACCGCCGAGGCCACCGACCAGCCCTGACGCCCTCGGTGTCCTTCGACCCGCGTCCGCTCTGCGGGCGCGGGTTTTTCGTTCTCCTCGACGGGAGTGGTCATGACCGAGGTCGTGCTCGGCGTCTGCGGCGGGATCGCCGCGTACAAGGCCTGTGAGCTGCTGCGCCTCTTCACCGAGTCGGACCACGGTGTCCGGGTCGTCCCGACCGCCTCGGCGCTCAAGTTCGTCGGCGAGCCCACCTGGGCCGCGCTGTCCGGGCGCCCGGTGGCCACCGAGGTCTGGGACGACGTCCACGAGGTGCCGCACGTGCGGATCGGCCGGCACGCCGACCTGGTCGTCGTCGCCCCCGCCACCGCCGACATGCTCGCGAAGGCCGCCCACGGCCTCGCCGACGACCTGCTGACCAACACCCTGCTCACCGCCACCTGCCCGGTGATCTTCGCGCCCGCGATGCACACCGAGATGTGGGAGAACGCCGCCACCCGCGCCAACGTGGCGACCCTGCGCGAGCGCGGCCACATCGTCATCGAGCCCGCGGTCGGCCGGCTGACCGGCGCCGACACCGGCAAGGGGCGGCTGCCCGACCCCGAGGCGATCTTCGCCACCGCGCTGCGGGTCCTGCGCCGCGGCGCGGCGGCCGAGGCCGACCTCGCCGGGCGGCACGTCGTGGTGACCGCGGGCGGCACCCGTGAGCCGCTCGACCCCGTACGGTTCCTCGGCAATCGCTCGTCGGGGAAGCAGGGATACGCCCTCGCCCGGGCTGCGGTCGCCCGTGGTGCCCGGGTCACCCTGATTGCGGCGAACGTCACTTTGCCCGCTCCTGCGGGAGCCGATGTGGTGAAAGTCGGCACGACGGAAGAACTCCGCAAGGTCACCGTCGCGGCCGCCGCCGGCGCGGACGTCGTCGTCATGGCCGCCGCGCCGGCCGATTTCCGCCCTTCGGACGTCGCCGGACACAAGATCAAAAAATCGGACGACGGTACGGCGCCCACGATCGCGCTGGTCACCAACCCGGACATCGCGGCCGAGATCGGTGCCGGCAAACGCCCTGGTCAGCTGCTCGTCGCGTTCGCCGCCGAGACGAGGGACGCGCTGGAGAACGCCCGCGGAAAGCTCAGTCGGAAACGTGCCGACCTCATCGTCGTTAACGAGGTGGGCGCCGACCTGGTCTTCGGAGCCGACCACAACACGGTGACGATTCTGGGTGCCGACGGCACGACCGTGCAGCTGGGGGAACTCCCCAAAGACGATGTGGCGGATGCGATATGGGACGAGGTCGCCACCCGGCTCGAGCCGCAGGCCAGGCAGACTGGGACGCCGCTGGACCGGGCCTGCGCCCCCACCGCGTCGGTGACTACACTGCCGCGGAACGAACCTTCGACGAAATTCTGAGGAGCACCGTGGCACGCCGCCTGTTCACTTCCGAGTCGGTCACGGAAGGCCACCCGGACAAGATCGCTGACCAGATCAGCGACGGTATTCTCGACGCCCTGCTGACGCAGGACCCGCGCAGCCGCGTTGCGGTGGAGACCCTGATCACGACCGGCCAGGTGCACGTGGCCGGCGAGGTGACGACCCAGGCGTACGCCGACATCCCCAGCATCGTGCGGGAGACCATCCTCGGCATCGGCTACGACTCGTCGAAGAAGGGCTTCGACGGCGCGTCGTGCGGCGTGAGCGTGTCCATCGGCTCGCAGTCGCCCGACATCGCCCAGGGCGTCGACAGCGCGGTCGAGCTGCGCGAGGGCAACTCCGAGCACGTCCTCGACGCCCAGGGCGCCGGCGACCAGGGCATGATGTTCGGCTTCGCCTGCTCGGAGACCCCCGAGCTGATGCCGCTGCCGATCGCGCTCGCCCACCGCCTGGCCCGCCGCCTGTCGGCCGCGCGCAAGGACGGCACCATCCCCTACCTGCGCCCGGACGGCAAGACCCAGGTCACGATCGAGTACGACGGCCTGCGCCCGGTCCGCCTCAACACCGTCGTGGTGTCGTCGCAGCACGCCGCGGACATCTCGCTCGAGTCGCTGCTGACCCCGGACATCCGCGAGCACGTCATCGCCCCCGAGCTCGAAGGCCTGGGGCTGGACACCGACGGCTACCGCCTGCTGGTCAACCCGACCGGACGCTTCGAGATCGGCGGCCCCATGGGCGACGCCGGCCTCACCGGCCGCAAGATCATCGTCGACACGTACGGCGGCTACGCCCGCCACGGCGGCGGCGCCTTCTCCGGCAAGGACCCGTCCAAGGTGGACCGCTCCGCGGCGTACGCGATGCGCTGGGTCGCCAAGAACGTGGTCGCCGCCGGCCTCGCCGAGCGGTGCGAGACCCAGGTCGCGTACGCGATCGGCAAGGCCCACCCGGTCTCGCTGTTCGTGGAGACCTTCGGCACCGAGAACGTCCCGGTGGAGCGCATCGAGAAGGCCATCCACGAGGTGTTCGACCTCCGCCCGGCCGCGATCATCCGCGACCTCGACCTGCTGCGCCCGATCTACCAGCAGACCGCGGCATACGGCCACTTCGGCCGCGAACTGCCGGAGCTGCTGTGGGAGAGCACGGACCGCGCTCAGGACCTGAAGAACGCTGCGGCCTGACGCTTCCGTTGGTGGAAGAGCTGACGCTTTGACGCAGGAGACGGGTGCCCAGGCTGCGGCCGGGGCACCCGCTCTGTTCGCCGGCCCTGTCGGGGTGTCTGCTCTGGTCGCCGGCCCCGTGGGGGTGTCTGCTCTGGTCGCCGGGCCGGTCGGGGTGTCTGCTCTGGTCGCCGGGCCGGCTGGGGGACCGCCCGGTCCTCCGCCCGGTGTCACGGACAAAGGCGACAGCGCGGTGCCTTCGATCGGTGCCGATGTGGCGCCGCTGTTCGCCGAAGTTGTCGCACCCCGGCGCCAGAATGGGCGGGTGACGGCGAAGAGCAAGGACCGGGAGCCGGCGGCGACGCTGCCGGTCGCGCGGGTCTGCGTGGACGTGCCGCTGCCACACCTCGATCGGCCGTTCGACTATCTGATCTCCGCCGCGGACGACGCGGTGGCACAGCCCGGCGTGCGGGTGAAGGTGCGCTTCGCCGGGCAGATGGTCAACGGCTTCCTGCTCGAACGGGTGGAGTCCAGCACCCACGCCAAGCTGGCTTATCTGGACAAAGTGGTCTCGGGGGAGCGGGTGCTCGATCCCGAGATCGCCCGCCTGGCCCGGGCGATCGCGGATCGTTATGCCGGAAACCTCTCGGACGTCCTGAGGCTGGCAATTCCGCCGCGCCACGCCAGGGTGGAGGCACAACCCGAACCGGCCGCCGCTGAAGCCGCCGGCGATCCCGCCGCTGAGGCTGCCCGGGATGCCGCTGCTGTAGCGGCCCACGAAGCTACCGTTGAGGTTGCCCGGGATGCCGCAGCTGTGGCCTCGCCCGATGCCGGCTGCGGTGTCGCCGACGACGCCGCGCGCGATGCTGTCCCAGACGCCCCGCGGGATGCCGCGCGTGTTGTCGCCGCAGACATCAAGCGTGCTCCCGACGCCGTGCGCGATGCCGCCCTTGACGCTGCCTCGGACACCGCGCATGTTCCCGTCTCCGAAGCCGCGAGCGATGTCGCCACAGACCCGGTCCGCCATGCCATCGCTGAGGTTCCCCGGGACTCCGGCGCAAGGCCTGCCCCCGACGTCGGCGTCGAGACCGCCGTGAGCGGCACCGGGTGGGACGACTATCCGGCCGGGCCCGCGTTCCTGCATGCGCTCGAGCAGGGGCGCGATGCCCGCGCCGTGTGGTCGGCGTTGCCTGGGGAGGACTGGCCCGCGCGGATCGCTGAGGTTGCTGCGGCTACGGTCCGGGGTGGGCGGGGTGTCGTCGTGGTGGTGGCCGACGCGCGCGACCTCGACCGTGTCGATCGTGCGCTGACCAAGGTTCTCGGCGAGGGGCGGCATGTGGCTCTCCACGCCGCCGCAGGGCCTTCCGAGCGATATCGGCGGTTTCTGGCTGCGAGCCGGCGCCGGGTTCGGGTCGTCGCCGGGACGCGGGCGGCCATGTTCGCGCCCGTCGCCGATCTGGGGCTCGTGGTGATCTGGGATGACGGCGACGATCTGCACGCCGAGCCTCGGGCTCCCTATCCGCATGCTCGGGAGGTGCTGCTCACGCGGGCTCAGCTCGCCGGGTGTGCTGCGCTTGTCGGGGGCTTCGCCCGTACCGGAGAAGCGCAGTTGCTCTTGGAGACCGGATGGGCGAAGGAGATCGTCGCGGGGCGGGACATGTTGCGGGCGCGCAGTCCCGCGGTCGCTCCGACGGGTGACGATTCGCAGCTCGCGCGGGATCCCGGAGCGGTCACCGCGCGGTTGCCGAGTTTGGCCTGGCAGACCGCGCGGCAGGCGTTGCAGGGCGGGGCGCCGGTGCTCGTGCAGGTGCCTCGGCGCGGTTATCTCCCCTCGGTGGCGTGCGCCGAGTGCCGGATGCCCGCCCGGTGTCCGCACTGTTCCGGGCCGCTCGGGCTGGCGGGGGCGCGGGCGGTGCCGACCTGTCACTGGTGTGGGCGTGCTGCCGCGGCCTATGCCTGTCCGGCATGCGGGGGGCGGCGGCTGCGTGCCTCGGTGACCGGTGCCCGGCGGACGGCCGAGGAGCTGGGCCGGGCGTTTCCCGGCGTGCCGGTGCGGACGTCCGGGCGGGACGAGGTGCTGGACACCGTTCCCGGCGATGCCGCCGTGGTCGTCGCCACCCCGGGCGCCGAGCCGGTCGCCGAGGGCGGTTACGGCGCGGTGCTCCTGCTCGACACCTGGGCCCTGCTGACCCGCGCCGACCTGCGCGCGGCCGAGGAGACGATGCGGCGCTGGTTGTCCGCCGCCGCACTGGCACGGCCGGGCGCCGCGGGTGGCCGGGTGGTGGTTGTCGCGGACGGGTCGCTGGCGCCCGTGCAGGCGTTGCTGCGGTGGGAGCCGGGCTGGTTCGCCGCCCGGGAGCTGGCGGAGCGCCGGGAGCTGGGCTTTCCGCCCGCCGCCCGGTTCGCGAGCCTCACCGGCCGGGCCGAGGCGGTCGCGGAGCTGCTCGCCGCTGCACGGCTGCCGCAGGGCGCCGAGCTGCTCGGGCCGGTGCCCGCGCCGGAGGACCAGGAACGCATGCTGGTCCGGGTGTCGCGGGGTCGAGCCGCCGAGCTGGCCCGCGCTCTGCACGAGGGCGCCGCGGTGCGGAGCGCGAAGAAGGCGGCCCTGCCGGTGCGCGTTCAGGTCGACCCCGCTGAACTGCTGTGATGTCCGGCCCGGAAAAAGGGGTCGAGCCCGCGTGAGGACGCGCCGACGCTGAAGGGCTGGATCGACATCGGTGTGCCGGGGTCAGCACAATGGAGTGATGGATGCCGCCGCGGCCGTCGAGGTGCTGCTTTCGCCCGGTGCCGGGCTCGATCCTTATCCCGCCTACTCCGCGCTGCGGTCGCAGGGGCCGATCGTCGGGCAGGCCGGTGCGTTCTTCGTCACCGGCTGGCATGCCGCCGATGCGGTTCTTCGGGATCCCGCGATGATCGTGTTCGACGCGGCGCTGCTCGACCAGCATTGGCCCGATTGGCGGGGCAACAAGGGTGTCGCCCTGTTCGCCGACTCGATGTTGAAGCAGAATCCGCCGAATCACACGCGGATGCGGCGGCTGGCTTCCGGCGTCTTCACGGCCCGGCGGGTGGGTCTGCTCCGGGACGTCATCGAGGCTCAGGTCGCGGAAACCCTCGACGAGATGGTCGCGCGGACCGGCGGCGGGGTGGCCGACTTCATGACGCAGCTGGCGTACCCGTTGCCCATCAAGGTGATCTGTGCCCTGCTCGGCGTCACGGCCGCTGATCGGGGCCGGTTCCGGCGGCTGGCCGAGGCCCTCACCGCGGTGCTGGAGGTGCAGCTCACCGAGGAGCAGGCCGCCGGTGCCCATGCCGCGGCCGAGGAGCTGGAGGACTATTTCACCGCCCTCATCGAGGTGCGCCGCCAAGATCCGCAGGATGACCTGGTCACCGCCCTGGCGGCGGCGCACGATTCCGGCGGGGACAAGCTCACCGCCGGCGAGCTGATGGGGAATCTGGCCCTGCTGCTGGTCGCCGGGTTCGAGACCACCACCAACCTGCTCGGCAACGGCCTGCGGGTGCTTCTGGAACGACCGGCGCTCGCCGGGCGGCTGCGGGACGATCCCGGTGCCGCGCCCGCGTACGTCGAGGAGATGCTGCGGTACGAGCCGCCGGTGCAGTTGACCGGCCGTTTCGCCGGGGCGGACACCGTGGTCGCCGGGGTGCCGGTGCCGGCGTTCAGCGAGCTCATCGTGTTCCTCGGCGCCGCGAACCGGGATACCGCGCGGTTCGCCGATCCGGACCGGTTCGATCCGGACCGGCCGGACAACGCGCCGCTGTCGTTCGGGGCGGGCGTGCACTACTGCCTCGGCGCGCCGCTGGCGCGGTTGGAGGCTCAGGTCGCCCTGCCTGCCGTGCTGCGCCGGTTTCCGCGGCTGGCGCCGGCCGCTGAGCCGGTGCGCCGCGACCGGCTCACCCTGCGCGGATGGGCGACTCTTCCGGTCTCGGTGGGCTCCGTAGACTAGGGCGCGACCCAGTCTTTCCCGAGTCAGGAGTGGCACCGCGTGACCGTTCAGCCCATCCGCCTGTTCGGCGACCCGGTGCTGCGTACGCAGGCCGATCCGGTCACCGACTTCGACAAGGAACTGCGCGCCCTGGTCCGGGATCTCACCGAGACCATGCTCGACGAGGGTGGCGCCGGCCTGGCCGCCCCGCAGCTCGGGGTCGGCCTGCGGGTGTTCACGTTCGACGTCGACGACGTGGTCGGGCACATCGTCAACCCGGTGCTCAGCTTCCCCGACGAGGAGGAGCAGGACGGCCCCGAGGGCTGCCTGTCCATCCCCGGTGTCTATGTCGACACCAAGCGCCGCCAGAACGTCGTGGCGGAGGGCTTCAACGAGTACGGCGATCCGGTCCGCCTGGTCGGCACCGGGCTGATGGCCCGCTGTGTGCAGCACGAGACCGACCACCTCGACGGCGTGCTGTTCCTGGACCGCCTCGACACCGCCGCCCGGAAGGACGCGATGAAGCAGATCCGCGCCGCGGACTGGTACGACGCTGCCAAGCCACCTGTGGTCAAGCCCAGCCCGCACGGCCGGGGCCTCTTCGGCGTGGGGCGGTGAGCATGCGTCTCGTCTTCGCCGGTACGCCGGAGGTGACCCTGCCCTCCCTCGACGCCATCGCCGCCTCCTCGCACGAGCTGGTGGCCGTCGTGACCCGCCCCGACGCGCCGGCCGGCCGGGGGCGGCGGCTGGTCCGCTCGCCCGCCGGTGCGTGGGCCGACGAGCGGGGCATCGAGGTGCTCACCCCGCAGCGCCCGCGGGAGGCCGAGTTCCAGGAGCGGCTGCGCCAGATCGCGCCGGACTGCGTGCCGGTGGTCGCGTACGGCGCCCTGGTGCCGCCCACCGCGCTGGAGATTCCCCGACGCGGATGGGTGAACCTGCACTTCTCCCTGTTGCCCGCGTGGCGCGGCGCCGCGCCCGTGCAGCATGCCGTCCTGCACGGCGACGAAGTCACCGGTGCCAGCGTGTTCGAGCTCGAGGCCGGCATGGACACCGGTCCGGTCTACGGCACGCTGACCGAGCAGATCCGCCCGCACGACACCTCCGGCGACCTGCTCGGCCGGCTCGCCACCGAGGGGGCGGGGCTGCTGGTCGCCGTCCTCGACGCGATCGAGGCCGGCACGGCCCGGGCCCATCCGCAGCCCGCCGACGGGGTCAGCATGGCTCCGAAGATCACGGTCGAGGACGCCCGGGTGCGCTGGGACGATCCGGCCTTCGCCGTCGACCGGCGGATCCGGGCGTGCACGCCCGCCCCCGGCGCTTGGACGACCCTGCGGGCCGAGCGGCTCAAGCTCGGCCCGGTGCGCCCGGTCGCCAACGCGTCCCCCCTCAAGCCCGGCGAACTGCTGGTCGAGCGCACCCAGGTGCTCGCCGGCACCGCCACCACCCCGGTGATCCTCGGCGAGGTCCGGGCCGCCGGCAAGAAGCCGATGTCCGCGAGCGACTGGGCGCGCGGCCTGCGGATCAACCCGGGAGAGCAGCTTCAGTGAGTTCCGAGCACCGCGCCGACCGCCCCCACAACTCCGGGCGGCCCCGGCGACCCGGCGGTCCGGGATACGGCCGGACCGACGGCCGTGACGTCCGCTCCGGCCGGGGACCGCGCGGCGGCCGTCCGCCGACGGACCCGGCCCGGCAGGCGGCGTACGAGGCGATCGCCGCCGTGCACCGCGATGACGCGTACGCGAACCTGGTCCTCGGCGAGATCCTGCGGGGCATGGGGCTGCACGGGCGGGACGCGGCGTTCGCCACCGAGCTGACGTACGGCACGCTGCGCGCCCTGGGCACCCTCGACCGGATCATCGCCGAGGCGGCCGGGCGGGACGTGGCCCGGATCGACCCGCCCGCCCGGGACGCGCTGCGGCTGGGGGCGTACCAGCTGCTCTTCACCCGGGTCCCGGCGCACGCGGCGGTGAACCAGACCGTGGACCTGGTGCGGTCGGTCGCGCCCGGTGCCGCCGGGTTCGCCAACGCGGTCATGCGCGGCATCTCCGAGACCAGCCTCGACGACTGGCTGACCCGGCTCGCGCCGGACTACTCGGAGGATCCGATCGGCAACCTCTCCGTGGTGCACAACCACCCGGAGTGGATCATCCGGTCGTTCTCCGAGGCCCTCGGCGGCGACCTGGACGACACCGCCCGGCTGCTGATCGAGGACAACCAGCCGCCGGTCGTGCACCTGTGCGCCCGCCCGGGCCGGGCCGACGCGGTCGACCTCGCCGACGAGGTGGAGGGGGTTCCGGGGGCGTTCTCGCCGTACGCGGTCTATCTCAACGGCGGGTCGCCGGGCGACCTCGCCGCCATCCGCGACGGCCGCGCCCACGTGCAGGACGAGGGTTCCCAGCTGGTCGCCGCCGCGCTGCTGGCGGCCCCGGTCCAGGGCCAGGACACCCGCTGGCTGGACCTGTGCGCGGGGCCGGGCGGCAAGGCCGGCCTGCTCGGCGCGATCGCCGCGCAGCGCGGCGCCGAGGTCACCGCCGTCGAGGTCGCCGACCACCGCGCCCGGCTGGTCGAGCAGGCCACCGGCGGGCTGCCGGTCACCGTTCTGCCGACCGACGGGCGTACGGTCGGCCGCGACCCCGACCTGCCGGAGGAGGGGTTCGACCGGGTGCTGGTCGACGCGCCTTGCACCGGACTGGGCTCGCTGCGGCGGCGCCCCGAGGCCCGCTGGCGCCGCCAGCCGGCCGACCTGCCGCCGCTGACCCGGCTCCAGCGCGAGCTGCTGGTGGCGGCGCTGCGGGCGGTCCGTCCGGGTGGCGTGGTCGCGTACGTGACGTGTTCGCCGCACATGGTCGAGACTCAGGTGACGGTCACCGAGGGGTCGCGGCGCAGCGGGGTGGAGGTCGACTTCGTGGACGCGCGGCCACTGCTCCCGCCGGGCATGCCGAAGCTCGGGCCGGGTCCGACGGTTCAGCTGTGGCCGCACCGGCACGGCACCGACGCCATGTTCCTGGCGGTGCTGCGCCGCACCAGCTGAAAGCTCACCTTTCGGGTCAACAATGTCCAGTATCGTCCATCCATGGATGTCATCGGGGTCGGATTCGGACGTACCGGTACACTCAGCCTGAAAATCGCCATCGAGCGCCTGGGCTTCGGTCCGTGCATGCACATGGTGCCGCTGCTGGCCGATCCGGCGCGCTCGGCTCTGTTCCGGCGGGCCGCCGGCGGTGATCCGGCAAGCCTGCGCAAGGCGTTCGAGGGCTGTCGCTCCACCGTGGACTGGCCGGGCACCTATTTCTGGCGGGAGCTCGTCGCGCAGCACGCGGGCGCCAAGGTCGTCCTGACCGTGCGGGATCCGGACGCCTGGTACGACAGCGCCTTGCGGACGATCTACCAGGCGGCGCTGCACGCCCCGCGTGGCGGCGACTCGCCCGTCGCCATGATCGAAACGGTGGTCTGGGACGGCACGTTCGGCGGCCGCTTCGCCGACCGTGACCACGCCATCCGGGTGTTCGAGGAGCACAACGCGGCGGTCCGGCGGGAGGTCCCGGCCGACCGGTTGCTCGAGTTCCGGGTGACCGACGGCTGGGAGCCGCTCTGCGCGTTCCTCGGCGTGCCGGTGCCTGACGAGCCGTTCCCGCGCACCAACGACACGGCGGCGTTCCAGGAGCGCCTCGCCTCACGCACGTAACTGGGGCACATCGCCACGCGCGCGTGACACAGGGCGCGTGTGAACAAGGCGCGCGTGCGTGAACATGGAGTGCATTGCCACGCGGCGCGCGTGGACAGGAGCGCCCCGCCGCGCGTGAGTCAGTCGACGGTCAGCACGGACGGGCCGGCGTTCTTCAGCGACCGGGTCATGGTGCGCTCGGCGAAATAGACGAAGCACCGCACCCGCCGCTCACCGGCCACCCATTCGCTGCGCGTGGGGTTGTACGAGATCCAGCCGCTGCGGTACTGCATGTCGGAATCGTCCGGCAGGGCGGCGAAGTGGGCGATCACGCTGCGGCAGCCCGCCGCGCTTCTGGCGACGCCGGCTTCGAGGTCCGCGTACGAGACGTCGGGTGCCTGCCACAGGCCGGCGAACTCCGCGCGGTGCTTCTGGCCGCACCCCACCGGACGCATCTCGGTGACCGTCTCGCCGTCGACCGTCGGGGTGAAGCAGCCCAGCCGAAGCGGGGACGGGCGGGTGAGTTCGCCCTCGAGGCTGCCGGTACGGCCGCTCTGGCCGTACCCGTCAAGGTCTGTCTGGGTGAGATCGCAGCGGAACCAGCGCGCGCCGCCGGACCACCCCTGCCGAGTCGGCCACACCACGTGGACCGCGAGCCGGGCGGTGCGCCACGATCCGCCGACGAAGTCCACCGCGGCTTGCGCACATTCCCTGTACGCGGCTCGGTCGCCGGCCGTGCCCGCCGCTGGCGGCACGTCGGCGTCGGGCGCCGTCCCGAGGTGGAAGGCCTCGCTGACGTGCACCTGGTCGCAGCCGACCGGCTCCTCGTCGGCGACCGACGCCGCCTGCACGAGCCGTGCGTGACACGCGTGCGCGGCCGGGCGGAACGCCGCGGGGGTGGGCGACGGTGACCAGTCGTCCGTCAGGTCGCCGTCCGCGTCGCCGGAGGGCGGGCCGGTGCACCCGGCGGCAAGCATCGCCGCCACCAGTGCCGCCACCACCCGCCGCATGCCAGCCTCCCGTCCGGAACCCCATGAGTATCCCGGCCCGGCCCGCGGAGGCCATACACTTCTCCGGTGGAGTCATCGCCGATCATCGCCCCCAGCATCCTGGCCGCGGACTTCGCGCATCTCGCCGAAGCGGTGCACGACATCGAGGGGGCGGCCGACTGGGTGCACGTGGACGTCATGGACAACCATTTCGTCCCCAATCTGACCATCGGCCTGCCGGTCGTCCAGAGCCTGCGCAAGGCGACGAGCATCCCGTTCGACGTGCACCTCATGATCGAGGACCCGGAGCGCTGGGCCCCGGGCTACGCGGAGGCCGGCGCCTACAACGTCACCTTCCACGCCGAGGCCTGCGAGAACCCGGTGGCGCTGGCCAAGACGCTGCGCGCGGCCGGGGCCAAGGCCGGCCTCGCCATCGACCGGGACACGCCGGTGGAGCCTTACCTGGAGCTGCTGCCCTACGTGGACACGGTGCTCATCATGACCATCAAGGCCGGCTTCGGCGGCCAGAAGTTCATGCCCGAGATGCTCGGCAAGGTCCGTGACGTGCGCCGGCGGATCACGGCGAAGAACCTCGAGGTGCGGCTGGAGGTCGACGGCGGCATCGCGGCCGACACCATCGAGCAGGCCGCCGAGGCGGGCGCCGACGCGTTCGTCGCGGGCACCGCCGTCTACGGCGCGGAGGACCCCGCCGAGGCGATCCGCAGGCTGCGGGCGCTCGCCGAGCGCACGATCGTCCGGGCATGAGCGCCGGCGCCGAACCCCAGGAGAAACCCGACCTCGTGATGGTCGTCGACGACGACGACGACATCGCCGGGTTCGTCGGGTTCAATCTCAAGGTGCACGGCTTCGAGGTCATCCGGGCGCGCGACGGCCAGGAGGCGCTGGAGATGATGGAGTCGCGCCGCCCCGACCTCGCGGTGGTCGACTGGATGATGCCGCGGATGGACGGCGTCGAGCTGACCCGCCGGCTGCGGGCCGAGCCGCTGACCTCCGCGCTGCCGGTCATCATGCTGACCGCCAAGGGCATGACCGTCGACAAGGTCGTGGGGCTGACCGCCGGCGTCGACGACTACCTGGTCAAGCCGTTCGACACCGCGGAGCTGATCGCCCGGGTCTCCTCGACGCTGCGGCGCAACAAGGAGTTCCGCGAGGTGTCGCCCCTGACCGGGCTGCCCGGCAACGCCCGTGTGACACGCGAGATCGTCGACCGGATGAAGGCCGGCGGGGAGTTCTCCGTCGGCTACGTCGACATCGACCGGTTCAAGCCGGTCAACGACGTGTACGGCTTCGACCGCGGCGACGACTTCATCACCACGCTGGCGCGCAGCCTGCACCGCGCTGCCGCCGCGGCCGGGCGCCCGCCGGTGTTCCTCGGCCACATCGGCGGCGACGACTTCGTCTTCATCTGCCATCCCGAGCAGGTGCTTCCCCTGACCAAGCACATGGTGACCGACTTCGAGGCCTCCGCCGACCAGCTGTACGACCCGGAGGACGCGCGCCGCGGCTACATCGAGGTGCCGGACCGGCGTGGCGGTAAGCAGCGGGCGGCGCTGGTGACGCTCTCCATCGGGGTGGCGCAGTCCACCGACGGTGGCCGCAACTACCTCGACCACCGGGCCGTGGTGGCGGTCGCCTCGGAGATGAAGAAGGTCGCCAAGAGCCAGCCGGGCTCGTACGTCGCCATCGACCGCCGCCGCCTCGACTCGGAGAACCTCGACGACCCGCCGCTCTGATGTCGTACTTGTGACGTGGGTCGCCCAGCAGGTGGCAACTCGCCGATCCCGTGCAACACTGACCGGTGACCCACCACGCGCTGGCGGGACTCGGTGAAATTCCGAACCGGCGGTGATCCTCCTGCATCTTGAGGAGGTAAGCCCGCGACCCGGACGTCGCTCTGCGACGGCCGGTGGACCTGGTGAGACTCCAGGGCCGACGGTTGATCGAACGGCACACGCCGATCGGTCAGACAGTCCGGATGGGAGACAGCGCGCGGAACAGGACCGAGGGCTCGTCGCGGCGTGCCTCGTCCAGGGCGGCGCGAAGCGTCCCCTGATGTCCTGTTCCCGGCGTTTTTCCCCATCTCCCTGAGCGCGTGACCGCACCGCGTCAGGGAAAGGCAGGGAAATGGTCACCGAGCACGAGGCGATGGGGCGCGCGATTGCGCTGGCTGCCCGTGGCCTCGGCACCACCAGCCCCAACCCGGTCGTCGGCTGCCTCCTGCTCGACCTCGACGGCAAGGTCGTGGGGGAGGGGTTCCACGCGTACGCGGGCGGCCCGCACGCCGAGATCGTCGCGCTCGCCCAGGCCGGCAAGCGGGCCCGGGGCGGCACCGCGGTGGTCACCCTCGAGCCCTGCAACCACACCGGGCGGACCGGCCCGTGCGCCCAGGCGCTCATCGCGGCGGGGATCAAGCGGGTGGTCATCGCCGTCGACGACCCGACGCCGGTCGCGGCCGGGGGAGCGGCGACGCTGCGCGCCGCCGGGATCCAGATCGAGACGGGGGTACGCCGTCAGGAGGCCGAGGCGGGCAACGTTGCCTGGCTGACCGCCGTACGCCGCGCCCGCCCGTACGTGACCTGGAAGTACGCGGCCACCCTGGACGGGCGCTCGGCGGCGGCCGACGGCACCAGCATGTGGATCACCTCGGAGCCGGCCCGGGCCGACGTGCACCGGCTGCGCAGCACAGTCGACGCCATCGTGGCCGGCGTGGGCACGGTGCTCGCCGACGACCCTCAGCTCACCGTCCGGGACCTGCGCGACGGCAGCCTCGCGATCAAGCAGCCGCTGCGGGTGGTCGTCGACTCGTCCGGGCGTACCCCGGCGACGGCCCGCGTCCGCGACGCCGCCGCCGAGACCTGGATCGCGACGGCGGCCGAGGTCGGCGTGGGGCCGGACGGCCACGTCGACCTCTCCGCCCTGCTCGCCGGCCTGTACGCCCGCGGCATCCGCGCGGTGCTGCTCGAGGGCGGCCCGACCCTGGCCGGGGCGTTCCTGGCCGCGGGGCTGGTCGACCGGGTGGTGGGCTTCATCGCGCCGAAGCTGCTCGGCGCCGGCCGCACGGCGCTGATCGACGCGGGCGTCACCACGATCGCCGAGGCGATCGACCTGGACCTCACCGACATCGCGCAGATCGGCTCCGACCTGCGCTTCACCGCACTACTGCGGCACAAGCCATCCGACCACGCCGCCCACCACCCAAATCCGGAAGAAGGGATCCTCCATGTTCACCGGAATCGTCGAGGAACTCGGTGAGGTCGTCCGCCTCATCGACGCGGGGGGCGACTCGGCGGTGCTCGCCGTACGCGGACCCGTCGTCACATCGGACGCCAGGCACGGCGACTCCATCGCGGTCAACGGGGTCTGTCTCACCGTCATCGACAACGAGGACGGAATCTTCACCGCCGACGTCATGGGCGAGACCCTGCGACGCTCGTCGCTGGGCGCGCTCGCGGTCGGCAGCCCGGTCAACCTGGAGCGGGCCGCGACCGTGGGCAGCCGGCTCGGCGGGCACCTGGTCCAGGGTCACGTCGACGGGGTCGCGAAGCTCATCGCCCGCGAGCCCGCCGCCGAGTGGGAGGTGCTGCGTTTCTCCCTCCCGCCGGAGCTCTCCCGCTACGTGGTGGAGAAGGGCTCGATCACCGTCGACGGCGTCTCGCTGACCGTCATGGCGGTCACCGTGGACTCGTTCAGCGTCGGGCTGATCCCGACCACGCTCAAGCTCACCGTCCTGGGTTCCAAGGGCGTCGGCGACCCGGTCAACCTCGAGGTCGACGTCATCGCGAAGTACGTCGAGAAGATGCTGGGGGATCGTCATGCTGGATGAGATCGAGCGCGCGGTTGCGGACATCGCCGCCGGACGGCCGGTGATCGTCGTGGACGACGAGGACCGGGAGAACGAGGGCGACCTGATCTTCGCGGCCGAATACGCCACGCCGGAGCTGCTGGCGTTCATGGTCCGCTACACCTCGGGCTACATCTGCGTGCCGCTGACCGAGGAGGAGGCCGACCGCCTCGACCTGCCGCCGATGTTCCACACCAATCAGGACCGGCGGGGTACGGCGTACACGGTGACCGTGGACGCGCGCGAGGGCGTCAGCACCGGCATCTCGGCCGCCGACCGCGCCCACACGATCAAGCTGCTGGCGAGCGCCGACACCCGGCCCACCGACCTGTCGCGCCCCGGGCACGTCGTGCCGTTGCGCGCGAAGCCGGGTGGCGTGCTGCGCCGGCCGGGGCACACCGAGGCGGCGATCGACCTGGCGGTGCTCGCCGGGCTGCGTCCGGCCGGGGTGCTCTGCGAGATGGTCAACGACGACGGCACCATGATGCGCCTGCCCGACCTGGAGAAGTTCGCGGTCGAGCACGACCTCGCGCTGATCAGCATCGCCGACCTGATCGCGTACCGGCGGCGGCACGAGAACCAGGTCGAGCGGGTCGTGGAGACCCGGCTGCCCACCGAGCACGGCGACTTCACCGCGGTCGGCTACCGGGCGGCCGTCGACGGCGCCGAGCACGTCGCGCTGGTGTACGGCGACCTCGGCGACGGCGAGGACGTGCTGGTGCGGGTGCACTCGGAGTGCCTGACCGGCGACGTCTTCGGCTCGGTGCGCTGCGACTGCGGGCCTCAGCTGGACGCCGCCCTGGAGAAGGTGGCTGCGGCCGGGCGAGGCGTCGTGCTCTACATGCGCGGGCACGAGGGGCGCGGCATCGGGCTGCTGCACAAGCTGCAGGCGTACCAGCTGCAGGATCGGGGCCTGGACACGGTCGACGCCAACCTCGAGCTGGGCCTGCCGGCCGACGCGCGCGACTACGGCGTCGGCGCGCAGATCCTCGTCGACCTGGGCGTGCGCTCGATGCAGCTGCTCACCAACAACCCGGCGAAGCGGGCCGGGCTCGAGGGGTACGGCCTGACGATCACCGGCCGGGCGGCGCTGCCCGTGCGACTGCACCCGGAAAACGTCCGTTACCTGCGGACCAAGCGGGACCGCATGGGGCATCTGTTCGAGGCGTTGGGCTGATCAGCGGCCTCCGCATATGGGAACATTTTCGTAAAGGGGGCATCATGGCCGGTTTCGGGGATCCGCACCTGAACACCGTCGACGGCGCTGGGCTCAAGGTCGGCATCGTCGGCTCGCGCTGGCATTCCGACCTGGTCGACCACATGGTCGACCGGGCGCAGGCGGCCGCGAAGGCGTGCGGCGTGGACAACGTGATCGTGACGCGGGTGGCCGGCTCGGTGGAGCTGCCGATCGTCGCGCAGGCCCTGGCGAAGAAGTGCGACGCCGTGGTCGCGCTGGGCGTGGTCATCCGCGGCGAGACGGCCCACTTCGACTACGTCTGCGACGCGGTGACCGCGGGGCTGACCAGGGTGGCGCTGGACGAGCGCACGCCGGTGGCGCACGGGGTGCTGACCGTCGAGAGCCTGGGGCAGGCCAAGGACCGGGCGGGGCTCGAGGACTCGATCGAGGACAAGGGCTGGCAGAGCACGGTGGCTGTGCTCGACGCGGTCATCGCGATCCGCGACGTCGAGAAGGCCTGACCGGCGCTGCGACTGGTCCCCGGCCGTCACGGCTCGACCGTGACGGCACGGAGCAGTTTGTTGAAACCTGTCGCCGATTCCCAGAGGCCACTGTCGGCCAGCTGGATGGCGTACTCCGGGCGATAGTCGAGGCCAGGCCGGTCGGGCAGGCTGAGCAGCAGATCGTAGGTGCCGGGCGGCAGAAGGCCGATGGTGACCGGTTCGCTGACCGTCGTGGTGCTGCCCGCCGCCCACCGGCGCGGGTCGGTGGGGACGCCGAAGCGGTACACCGCACCGGTCGAGGTGCTGCGCAGGATGAGGAAGACGGGCCGGCGGTTGATGGGGGTGGACCAGCCGTCGTTGCGGATCTGCAGCGTGATCGGCATGGCGGATCCGCGCCGGACGGTGGGCGGCGTGCCGGCTGACAGCAGGGTGAAGCGGTAGCCGAGCCGGCGGTCGATCTCGGTCTTGCACCCGTGCGCGGTCCAGTCGTCGATCACGTCGGTGGCGTGGTCGCGGTTGAGATAGGTGTAGTGGAACATGCCCAATTCCTGCACAGCGGTCGCGCATTCGGAGCGTGGACGGTTGATGCGGCAGGTCTCGCCGCCGACGGGCGTCCACACCGAGTCGGCGGCCAGGTAGGGGTAGTCCACCGCGTTGTCCTCGAACGTGCCGGAGTCGTGGGTGCTGCCGAGGAAGCAGTCGTTGTGGTGGCCCAGGCGCGCGGACGGCAGGTCGTCCAAGGACGCGGCGGGGTCTGGTCCGTACATCTGGCGCTTCATCTTGATGGTGCGCTGTTGCACGGCGCGGTCGTAGGGGACGACCTCGAGCAGCTTGTCGACGACGGCCTTGCGGTTGGCCCAGTCGGTGGCGCTGACCGCGCCCTGGTCGCCGAAGTGCTGGGTGTACCAGCCCTCGCCCCATGCCCCGACGAAGCCGGCCTGGACGACCGCGATGACGTCGGAGTTGCGGGAGAAGAAGTCGCGAAGTTGCTCGATGTGGGCGAGGACCCGGTCGACCGGTGCGTCGTCACCGCTCGTGGACTCCGTGTACGCGAACCGCACGATCATCTTCAGCCCCGCGGCGCGCACCGTGTCGGCCTGCCGGTTGAGCCGGGCCAGCTGTTCGGGACTGATGGGCGAGTCGCGGAACTCGGCCAGGTAGAAGATGCACATGACCAGGCTGATGTGGTCCGCCGTACGGTAGCCGGCCAGCGTGGTCACGGTGAAATCGTTCTTGTCGCAGTCACCCTGATGGCGGTAGAAGCCGCGCTCAGGGTTGGTGATGACCGCGTCGCTCGGCGTGTACGTCGTCGTCGGTGCCGCTGCCGCGTGAATCGGGGAGAGGCCGAGCAGTGCGGCCGTGACCAGTGCAGACAACTGTTCCATCATGGACGCCCCCTTGAGGTCGGCGTCGCTTTCCCCGATCCTTCGCCGGCCTAAACCCATCGATGGCGATCACCGCCCGGCGCTGCCTGCACTGATCACGCCTGTGGATGCCTATGTATGCGTCCGCGACCATGCGGGACAGGGCGCGCATCGCCTGATAGAGCCGGGCCGTCGCGTCGGCCGGGGCAAGACCGAGCTCGCGCGCCGCCTCCCGCGTCGTCCGGCCCCGGAAGTATGTCGCCACGAGGATCTCCAGGTGCTGAGCCGGGAGGCTGCGCAGCACGAGCTCCATCGCAGGCAGGTGGGGGGTCTCGCCGACCGTGGGCGGGTCGGCATGTCTGGTCAGCATCCTCAGCACTCTGGTCACCGGGAACTCGCATCTCCAGTGCGCACCTGCGAGGTAGTCGCCCGGTCACCTGCGGCAATGACTTAGAGGGTCAGCACCGCGACAGCCGGCTCGTGCAGGCTGCCCATCCAGACGCGGCCGTTGTGCTCGCGGACGCCGGTGACCATGTGGAAGCGGGCGCTGTCGCCGGTGAGGTCGTGGACCAGGCGGCCATCGTTGTCGTACGCCTGGACCCGGACCGTGCGCTTCGGGGCCGGCTGTAGCTGCCGGGGGATCCTGGTGACCTGACGGCGGATCCATACGGGGCCGCGCTGGAGGCGTTCCACCATCGAGTCCCTCGGGCTGGCGAGGGAGACCCAGATCAACCCGTCGCTGCCGCGGGCGATGTTGTCGGGGTAGCCGGGCAGGTCCTCGACCAGGAAGTCGTCGCGGCCGGTCAGCCAATGGCGGGCGATGGTCCGTGCCGCCGTCTCGGCCACCGCCACGAACGACTCGTCGCTTGCCAGAGCCACGCCGTTGGCGAAGGCCAGGGCGGTGCGCAGGACGGTGACGTCGCCGTCGGGAGTGCGGCGAAGCAGGCGGCCCGTGCGGGTGACCTCGACCATTTCCGCCCGCCATTCGTCGATCGGGTGGACGGCGGAGGAATCGGAGAAGTAGACGGTGCCGTCGGTGGCCACCGCGGCGTTGTTGCAGAAGCGCATGCCGCCGGCCAGCTCTTCGATCGCACCGCTGGACGGATCGACGGCCAGCAGACCGCGGCGGGCGTCGCAGACCAGCAGCCGGCCGTCGGGCAGGAGCTCGATGCCCAGGGGCCGGCCGCCCGTATCGGCCACGGCCTGCACCCGCCCGTCGGGGTCGATCTTATGGATGACGCCGTCCTCGGTGCCCGTGAAGACGGAACCGTCGGCAGCCACAACGACATCCTCGGCGCCGTGGCCCGGCACTGCGATCACCCGGAAGTCCATGGAGCTGAACTATGCACGTACGGGTAGCCGGTATCAATGGGTCAGAGCCGCCCCGCCTCGATGATGCGGGCGAGGAACTGCCGCGTCCGGGCCTCGACCGGGTCGCCCAGCACCTGCTCCGGCGGCCCGGCCTCGAGCACACGACCGCCGTCGAGGAACACCACCCGGTCGGCCACCTGCCGCGCGAACCCCATCTCGTGCGTCGCCAGCACCATGGTCATCCCGTCCTCCTTGAGACCCCGGATCATGGTGAGGACCTCACCCACCAGCTCCGGGTCCAGCGCCGACGTGACCTCGTCCAGCAACAGCAGGCGCGGGCTGTTGACCAGCGCCCGGACGATCGCCACCCGCTGCTGCTGGCCGCCCGACAGCCGGTCGGGATAGCTGTCCGCCTTGTCGGCCAGGCCGACCCGGCCCAGCCACTCCATCGCCTGGGACCGGGTCTCGGCCGCCGCGCGCCCGTGGACCTTGTCGGGTGCCAGTGTGATGTTGCGCAGCACCGTCATGTGCGGGAAGAGGTTGTAGGACTGGAAGACCATGCCGATGCGGCGGCGGACCACGTCCGGGTTCACCCGCGGATCGGTGATGTCCTCGCCGTCGAGCCGGATCGTGCCGTCGTCGATCTCGGTGAGCAGGTTGATGCAGCGCAGCAGCGTGGACTTGCCCGACCCGGAGGCGCCGATCAGCGCCACCACCTGGTGCTCGTCGACCTCGAGCGAGAGGTCGTCGAGGACCACGGTGGACCCGAAGGTCTTACGGACGTGCTCGCACGACATCAGCACGTCAGGCTCCCGCGGACTGGCGGCGGGCCGCGCGCAGCGTCACCCAGTCGGTGATGCCGATGAGCGGCAGGGCGAGGAGCACGAACAACACCCCGGCCAGAATGTACGGCGTGAAGTTGGCATCCTGAGCCGTGGCGATCTGAGCCGCGCGTACGGCGTCGATCGGGCCGGCGAGCGACACGAGCCCCACGTCCTTCTGCAGCGCGACGGTGTCGTTGAGCAGCGGCGGGGCGACCCGGCGTACCGCCTGCGGCAGCACCACGTGGCGCATCGTCTGCCGGTAGGTGAGGCCCAGCGACCGTGCGGCGGCCAGCTGGCTGGGGTGCACCGACTCGATGCCGGCCCGGAACACCTCGGCCAGGTACGCCCCGTACGTGATCACGAGCGCCGCCCCGCCGAGGACCAGCACGCTCGGCATGCCCTGCAGGCGCAGCCCGGGGACGCCGAGGGTGCACACGTACAGGACGATGATCAGCGGGAGGCCGCGGAACGCGTACGTGTATCCGGTGGCCAGCGCGCGTACCGGGAAGAAGACCGGACCCCGCAGCGTGCGCAGCACCGCGACCAGCAGGCCGAGCGTCAACGCGGCCACGGCGCAGACGACCAGCAGCCGGACGTTGAGCCACAGCCCCTCGAGGATGTCCGGCAGGTACTTCTTCGCGATCTCCCAGTCGAAGAACGACGCCTTGACGCGCTCCCAGCCGGGCGCGCCGGTCACCGCGACGGCCAGCGCGACGCCCACGACCGCGGTGGACAGCGCGGCGAGCAGCACCGAGCGGATCGTCTGCCGCCTGCGGTAGGCGATCCGCCCGCGCCGGATCTCGCTGGGCCGGTAGAGCTCGGTGGTCACGAAAGCTCGGGGGCCCCGCCCGTGCTCGCCAGCCAGGTCTTCTCCAGCACCGCGAGGGTGCCGTCCTGGCGCAGCTGGTTCACCGCCTCGCTCACACACGGGGTCAGCTTCGAACCCAGATCAAGAACAAGACCGAATTGCTCCGGTACGCCCACCTGCGGCAGTTGCCCGACGATCACGCCGTCCTCGAGCTCGGCCGCGGTCATGTAGAACGCGGTCGGCAGGTCCACCACGATGCCGTCGACCTGCTTGTTCTCGAGGGCCTTCTTGGCGTCGTCGTTGTTGTTGAAGACCTGGGGCTTCGGCGCCGGCTTGATCAGCTCGTTGATCGCCTGGTAGCTGGTGGTGCCCACCTGGGCGCCCAGCTTGGCGTCCCGCAGCTCGGCGATCGACTTCGCGCCGTCGATCTTCGAGCCCTTGGTGGTGATGACCGTCTGCCGCACGAGGTAGTACGGCGACGAGAAGTCGACCGCCTTCCTGCGCTCCGGCGTGATCGAGAACTGGTTGATGTCGACGTCGAACGTCTTCGGGCCCGGAGCGATCGCGTTGTTGAAGGTGACCTGGGTCCAGACGACGTTCTGCGCGGGGTAGCCGAGCCGCTCGGCCACCTGATAGGCCACAGCGGACTCGAATCCCTTGCCGTTGCCGGGCTTGTTGTCGCTGAACCACGGCTCGTACGCCGGGTTGTCGGTGCCGATGGTGAGCTTGCCCGGCGTCATGGTGTCGAGGGCGCCCTGCGCGCAGGCGGCGTTCGAGGCGGACGCGGAGCCGCCGGCCGTGGGGGAGCCTTCCTCGTCCGCCGGGGCGCACCCGCCGAGCGTGACGAGGAGCACAACGGCGCCGCCCAGCGCCGCGAGGGGGATTCTGCTGACCATGTCGGCAGGCTAACCCACGTCCCAAGGGATGGGGCCGTCCGTCGCCACTCCGTGATGAGCTGCCACAATCGGCTCCCGTGAAGACGTTCGAAGAGTTGTTCGCCGAGCTGCAGACGAAGGCGGCCGAGCGGCCCGAGGGTTCGGGCACCGTCGCGGCGCTGGATGCCGGCGTGCACTTCATCGGGAAGAAGGTCGTCGAGGAAGCCGCCGAGTCCTGGATGGCCGCCGAGCACGAGGGGCCGCAGCGGGCCGCCGAGGAGATCTCGCAGCTGCTCTACCAGGCACAGGTCCTCATGATCGCCACCGGCCTCGAGCTCAAGGACGTCTACCGACATCTCTGACGTGCCCTCTGCCCCTGATCGAGTCTCATCGAAGGAGCACGTCATGCTGCGCATCGCCGTACCGAACAAGGGAACCCTGTCCGCCCCGGCCGCCCAGATGCTGCGCGACGCCGGTTACCGCCAGCGCACCGACCCTAAGGACCTCGTCTGCCGTGACGAGGACAACACCGTCGAGTTCTTCTACCTGCGCCCCCGCGACATCGCCACGTACGTCGGCTCCGGTGACCTGGATCTCGGCATCACCGGACGCGACCTGCTGGTCGACTCCGGGGTGCCGGCCGAGGAGCTGCTCGACCTCGGCTTCGGCGCGGCCACGGTCCGCTGGGCCGCCCCCTCCGGCACGCTCGGCTCGGAGCCGGGGATCGGGGGGCGGCGCATCGCCACGGCGTACCCGGGGGTCGTCGAGCGGTATCTCGCCGAGCGCGACCTGAAGGCCGACGTGGTCCGCCTCGACGGCGCGGTGGAGAATGCGGTCCGCCTGGGCGTCGCCGACCTGATCGCCGACGTGGTCGAGACCGGCCGGACGCTGCGCCAGGCCGGGCTGGAGACCTTCGGCGAGCCGCTGCTGCGCTCGTCGGCGATCCTGATCGGCCGCAGCGACGGGTCGGAGCCCAAGACCGCGCAGCTCATCCGGCGGTTGCAGGGCGTGCTGGTCGCGCGCAGCTACGTGATGCTCGCGTACGACGTCCGCGCCGACCTGCTGGAGAACGCCACTGCGCTGACTCCCGGCATCGAGTCCCCGACGGTCTCCCCGCTGCACCGCGAGGGCTGGGTGGCGGTCCAGGCGATGGTCCGGCGCGCGGAGGCACACCGGATCATGGACGAGCTGTACGAGCTGGGCGCCCGGGCCATTCTCGTGACCGACATCTCCAACTGCAGGCTGTGAGTGGCAGAGTGGTGGACGTGAGTACTCCGACGCGTGAGGCCGTGGAATACCGGCCGCGGCGCATCCGCTGGGTCGCCGGCATCTCGGCGCTGGCCGTGGTGATCCTCTTCACCGCGCTCAGCTTCGGCCTGCACGGCGCCACCGGCGACGGCCTCGGGCAGTTCGAGCGCGGCGACCAGACCGCCATGATCGGGCTCGGAGTGCTCGCCGCCCTGGGCATCCTGGCCTTCACCCGGCCCCGGGTGCGGGCGGACGCCGATCACGTGCAGATCCGCAACGTCGTCGGGAATTTCGATCTGCCCTGGTCGGCGGTGCGCTCGGTGCGTTTCGACCGCAACTCCGCGTGGGCGATGCTCGAGCTGCACGACGACGAGACGGTGCCGGTGCACGCGCTGCAGGCGGCCGACAAGGAGTACGCCGTCGAGGCGGTCCGGAGCCTGCGGGCCCTCCATTCGGTGGCGTCTGCCTGAGCTGGTAGACTCTGCGGCAGTCGACCACGCCTGCGTTCGTCAGAGCATTCTTTTGACGGGGACAACAGGCGCGAAAGAGGAGCCCGCCGGTTCCCACCCGAAGTCGCCCTCGTGGCGGCCGGGTCCGGTCAACCGATTCCGGGAATATCCCGGGGTGGGTGTGCGTCCTCATGGACGCCGATGACCGGTCGAGCGGGCCCCGGCATGTGCCGGGGCCTTCTGCTTTCCTCCTCGCCCCGTGGCTCGTCGGGGGTGAGGACGGGGCCGACCGACATTGGCAGGGCTCTCCGCGGCGGAATCCGCGGTGGGCCCAGAACATGACACTCGTTCTGAGGAGGCCCCATCAGCGTCGAACCACGCGTTAACGAACAGATCCGGGCACGAGAGGTCCGACTGGTCGGCCCCGAGGGTGAGCAGGTGGGCATCGTCCCGCTCGAGCGCGCCCTGCAGCTGGCTGCGGACGTGGACCTGGACCTGGTCGAGGTCGCGCCCATGGCCCGTCCGCCGGTGTGCAAGCTCATGGACTTCGGAAAGTTCAAGTACGAGAGTGCACTCAAGGCGCGCGAGGCAAGGCGCAACCAGCAACAGACCGTCATCAAGGAAATGAAGCTGCGGCCGAAGATCGACCCGCACGACTACGAGACCAAAAAGGGTCACGTGGTGCGGTTCCTCAAGGCGGGCGACAAGGTCAAGGTGACGATCATGTTCCGTGGTCGTGAGCAGAGCCGCCCCGAGCTGGGTTTCCGGCTCCTGCGCAGGCTCAGCGAAGAGATCTCGGAACTGGGTTTCGTCGAGGCCAGTCCCAAGCAGGACGGCCGCAACATGATCATGGTGCTGGCCCCCCACCGGGCGACCAAGGCCGCCGCCGCGGCGACGATCGCGGCCAACGCCCGCCCGCCGCGGGAGCCGCGTGAGGGCGATGGTGCCGAGGCACCGCCGGCCGCTGCCGACACCACCGCAGAGTAGTTCCGGAAATTCCCCCGCCGGCCACGGACCGCCGGGGCAGAGAGAGGCGTTCAAGTGCCGAAGATGAAGAGCCACACCGGCATGGGCAAGCGGGTGAAGGTCACCGGCAAGGGCAAGATCGTCCGCGAGCTGGCCGGCAAGCGCCACCTGCTCGAGGGCAAGTCCTCCCACGTCACGCGCCGGATGACCGGCACGGTCGTCGTGTCCAAGGCTGACACCAAGCGAGTGAAGAAGCTGCTGGGCCGCTGACGCGCGCGCCACAACCGTTCCCCTGTTAGGAGTACCGAAATGGCACGCGTCAAGCGGGCAGTGAACGCCCAGAAGAAGCGTCGCACGTTGCTGGAGACTGCCAGCGGCTACCGCGGACAGCGCTCGCGCCTGTACCGCAAGGCCAAGGAGCAGGTGCTGCACTCGATGCAGTACGCGTACCGCGACCGCCGTGACCGCAAGGGCGACTTCCGTCAGCTCTGGATCACGCGCATCAACGCGGGCGCGCGGGCCAACGGCCTGACCTACAACCGCCTCATCCAGGGCCTGAAGCTGGCCGGCGTCGAGGTGGACCGCAAGATCCTGGCCGACCTGGCCGTCAACGACGCCGCCTCGTTCGCGGCGATCGTGGAGATCGCTCGCGCCGCCGTCGCGGCCGAGGGCACGGGTGGCGCCGCCGCCCAGGCTGCCTGAGCAAGTCCTTTTTGACGCAAGTCGTCTCGGGGCGTCTTCCGGTTCGTCCGGGAGGCGCCCTGATGCTGTTCCCTGGAGGAAAAAGCGTGACTGCCCGGCCGGAGGAAGCGTGACCTTCACCCCCCGTACCCCCAGGGTCGTCGCGGCCCGGCGCCTGCAACGCCGCCGCGACCGCGACCAGACCGGCCGTTTCCTGGCCGAAGGTCCGCAGGCTGTGCGTTCGGCCCTGGCCGCGGGGGTCGTCCTGGAGCTTTTCGGTACGGACACCGCCCTCACCCGGCACGGCGACCTCGCGATGCAGGCGCCGCTGGTGTCGCCGGTGACCGAGGAGGGGCTGGCCGCCCTCGCCGAGACGGTGCAGCCGCAGGGCCTGGTGGCGGTCTGCGAGCAGGTCGACGTGCCGCTGGCCGGGGCGCTGGCCAAGCAACCCCGGCTGGTCGCGGTCGCGGTGGAGATCCGCGATCCGGGCAACGCGGGTACGGTGCTGCGCACGGCCGACGCCGCCGGAGCCGGTGCGGTCGTGTTCGCCGGCGACGCCGTGGACCCGTACAACGGGAAATGTGTGCGGTCCTCCGCCGGAAGCCTGTTCAACGTGGACGTGGTGCGCGCACCCCTCACGGTCGCCGCCGAGCTGCGCGCCGCCGGGATGCAGGTGCTCGCGACCACCGGCTACGGCGACGCCGATCTGGACGAGCTGCTCGACGACGGCTCGCTCGCGCGGCCCACCGCCTGGCTGTTCGGTTCCGAGGCCCACGGGCTGCCCGACGACCTGCTGAAGTCCGCCGACCGGCGGGTGCGCGTACCGATCTACGGCGGGGCGGAGAGCCTTAACCTGGCTGCCGCCGCGGCGGTCTGCTTGTATGCTTCGGCGAGAGCGCAGCGCTCCCCTAGGAGACCGTCATGAGTCGGATGTTTACCCAGCCCGCTGGTCGCGGGCGCGTGGGCTGACTCTTTCGCTCAAACTCCCTGACCGGCGGGCTGCGGCCCAGCCGCGCCTCCGTACACTGCCCGATGGCTCATCCGGTGTGAGGGAGTTCGCCCGACCATGTCCTACCGCAACGATCCGTACGACCCGAAGCAGGCCGCCCTGCTCGCCCCCGAGGCCCTCGAGGCTGCCGTCGCCGAGGCCGGGAAGGCGTTCGCCGCGGCCGGTGACCTCGACGCGCTCGGCGCCCTGAAGCCCGCGCACCTCGGCGACCGCTCGCCCGTGTCGCTGGCCCGCCGCGAGATCGGTTCGCTGCCGCCGGCCGCGAAATCCGACGCCGGCAAGCGCGTCAACGTGGCCCGGCAGTCCATCCAGGGCGCGTTCGACGCCCGCCTCGCCGAGCTGGAGCTCGAACGGGCCGCCCGGGTGCTGGTCGAGGAGCGCGTCGACGTCACCCTGCCCTGGGACCGGCACCCGCGCGGCGCCCGGCACCCGCTGACCACGCTCATGGAGCACATGAGCGACCTGTTCGTCGGCATGGGCTACGACGTCGTCGACGGCCCCGAGCTCGAGCTGGAGTGGGCCAACTTCGACGCGCTCAACATCGGCCCGGACCACCCCGCGCGCGGGCTGATGGACACGTTCTACGTGGACCTGCCCGGCCTGGTCATGCGTACCCACACGTCGCCCGGCCAGGTGCGCACGATGCTGGCGCACGAGCCGCCGATCGCCGTCGTCTGCCCCGGCCGGGTCTACCGCACCGACGATCTCGACGCCACCCACAGCCCGGTGTTCCACCAGCTCGAGGGGCTCGTCGTCGACGAGGGCATCACCATGGCCCACCTCAAGGGGACGCTCGACCACTTCGCCCGGGCGATGTTCGGCCCGGACGCGCGTACCCGGTGGCGACCGCACTACTTCCCGTTCACCGAGCCGTCCGCCGAGTTCGACGTGTGGTTCGCCCAGCACCGCGACGGCCCGCGCTGGGTCGAGTGGGGCGGCTGCGGCATGGTCAACCCGCGGGTGCTGACCGCCTGCGGCATAGACCCCGAGCGCTACTCCGGCTTCGCGTTCGGCATGGGCGTCGAGCGCACGCTGATGTTCCGCAACGGCGTGAGCGACATGCACGACATGGTGGAGGGTGACGTCCGGTTCACCCGCAACTTCGGTATGGCGGTCTGATCATGAAGCTGTCCCTGTCCTGGCTGCGCGAGTACGTCGAGCTGCCGGCGGCCGCCGACGCCGCCGAGCTCGAGCGCAAGCTGGTCGACCTCGGCATCGAGGTCGAGTCCATCGTCGACCAGGCCGCCACGATCAAGGGCGACCTGGTCGCCGGGCGGGTGCTGGAGATCGAGGAGCTGACCGGTTTCAAGAAGCCGATCCGCTTCTGCCGCGTCGACGTCGGCAAGCCGGCCCCGCAGGAGATCGTCTGCGGCGCCCGCAACTTCGCCGTGGGCGACCTCGTCGTGGTGATCCTGCCCGGCGGTGAGCTGCCCGGCGGCTTCGCGATCGGCGCACGCAAGACGTACGGGCGCGAGTCCCACGGCATGATCTGCGCCGCGGCCGAACTCGGGCTCAGCGGCGATCACGACGGCATCATCGTGCTGCCGCCGGACTCGACGACGCCCGGCACGGACGCGCGCCCGGTGGTGGGGCTCGCCGACGTCATCGTCGAGGTCGAGATCACCCCGGACCGCGGCTACCAGATGAGCGTGCGGGGCATCGCCCGGGAGCTGGCCTACGCGTACGCCGCGGCGTACACCGACCCGGGCCGGGCGCCGTTCGCGGCCGTGACCGCCGAGCCGCCGTACGACGTCCGCATCGAGGACACGGTCGGCTGCGACCGCTTCGCCGCGCGGGTCGTCCGCGGCATCGACCCGTCGGCGCCGTCCCCGGAGTGGATGCAGCGCCGCCTCATCGCGGCCGGCGTCCGGACGATCTCGCTCGCGGTCGACATCACCAACTACGTGATGCTCGAGACGGGCCAGCCCATGCACGTGTTCGACCTCAACCTGCTGCGCGGCGGGCTGGTCGTGCGCCGGGCCCGCCCGGGGGAGAAGCTGACCACCCTGGACGGCGTCGCGCGCGTGCTCGACGCCGAGGACATGGTGATCTGCGACGACTCCGGCCCGATCTCGCTCGCCGCGGTCATGGGCGGTGAGACCAGCGAGGTGCAGCCGGACACGGTGGACGTCCTGCTCGAGGCCGCCCACTGGGACCCGGTGATGGTCGGGCGCACGGCGCGCCGGCACAAGCTGTTCAGCGAGGCGGCCAAGCGCTGGGAGCGCGGCGTCGACCCGCAGCTGCCGCTGGTCGCGTTGCAGCGGGCGGTGGAACTGCTCACCGCCCACGCGGGCGGCACGGTCGACCCGCGGGTGCTCGACATCGACCACGTGGTGCCGCCGGTGCCCGTGCACCTGCCGAGCGACCTGGCGACCCGCCGCATCGGCGTGGCGTACGAGACCGAGCGGATCATCGAGCTGCTGGGCCAGGTGGGCTGCACGGTCACCGGCGCGGAGCCGCTCGAGGTGACGCCGCCGACCTGGCGCCCGGACCTGCTGGCCGGCATCGACCTGGTCGAGGAGGTGGCCCGGCTCGGCGGCTACGACGCGATCCCGAGCGTGCTGCCCCCGGCCCGCGGCGGCCGCGGCCTCACCGAGCAGCAGGTACGCCGCCGCACGGTCGGCCGGGCACTGGCCGAGAACGGGTACGTCGAGGTGCTGTCGTACCCGTTCGTCGCCCCGGCCTCCGCCGACCTGCTCGGCCTGCCCGCGGACGACCCCCGCCGCAGCGCGGTCAAGGTGACCAACCCGCTGTCGGAGCAGGAGCCGCTGCTGCGCACGTCGCTGCTGCCGCCCCTGCTCGCCACGCTGAAGCGCAACCTCGGCCGCGGCGAGCGCGACCTGGCGCTCTACGAGACGGGTACGGTGTTCCTGCCGCACCTGGCCGCCACGGCCCCGCCGCCCCTGGGCGTGGACCACGGCCCGTCCGACGAGGACTGGACCGCGGCGAACGCCATCGTGCCCGACCAGCCGTGGCACCTCGCGGCGGCGCTCACCGGCGACGTGACCCCGGCCGGCTGGTGGGGCGCGGGCCGGCCCGCCACCTGGTCGGACGCCGTCGAGGCGGCCCGCATCGCCCTCTCGGCGGCGGGCATGACCCCGGACCGCATCACGGTCGAGGCGGCCGACCACGCGCCGTGGCACCCGGGCCGCTGCGCCGCGATCTCGGTGGACGGCACGGTCGTCGGCCACGCGGGCGAGCTGCACCCGGCCGTCCTGTCGGCCCTCGAGCTCCCCAAGCGCACCTGCGCGATGGAGCTCGACCTGGACGCCGTCCCGGCCCGCCCGGTGACCCAGGCGACGAAGATCTCCACCTTCCCGCCGGCCCTCATCGACGTGGCGCTGGTGGTGAAGTCCTCGGTCCCGGCGGCCTCGGTCGAGGCGGCGCTGGTGGCGGGCGCGGGAGACCTGCTCGAGTCGGTGCGGCTCTTCGACGTGTACACGTCTGCGCAGCTCGGCGAGGGGCTGAAGAGCCTGGCGTACAAGCTGACCTTCCGCGCCCCCGACCGCACGCTGACGGTCGAGGAAGCCGTGGCGGCACGCGACACCGCGGTGGCGTCGGCGGCCGAGCGTACGGGGGCGACCCTGCGCGGCGCCTGAGCGCCCTGCTGACAGCACCCGGCGGCCGTTCTTTCGGGAACGGCCGCCGGTCGGCCCTCGCCTCTTGTCCCGAGCCTTTCCGCCGGTCCGGCCGGCAGGGTGAGCTGGCATGATGGCCGCCATGTCAGTCACGCCTCCGCGGCCCGGAGCCGACCCCTACGCGCCGACGGCCCCGATGCCGATCGTCCGGGAAGGGACGCGCCGGCACCATCCGGGCGGATCACCCATGGCAGCGGACCGCTCCCGGCGATTCATGTGGGCTGCCGTCGCGGGCGCGATCGTCATGACCGTCTTCGCCGCCGTCACGGTGCTGCGCGCCTCATCCGACTCCGCGCCGCCGGTCCCGCCGCCCGCCGCGGCGCCGGCCCCGGCGGTGGCAACCTCCGCGGCCGTCGATGCCGCCGCACCGTCCGCGACGCCGTCGGCCAGTCCCTCGCCGTCGCGATCACCCGTCCCGCAGAGCCAGAACCCGGCCGAGCTCATCACCGGCATGCGAACGACCATCCGGGAGTCGGTCCGCGCCGGGCAGCTGTCGCCGGACGCCGGCCGAGAACTGGGCCGGCGCCTGGACGATGCCGCGGAACGACTCGCGAAGGGAAAGCCCGGCAAGACCCGGCAGAAACTTCGCGAGTTCACTCGGAAACTGTTGGATCTCCGCAAAGAGGACAAAATCTCCGACGCCGTTTTCCAATCACTGGCCGCCGAGCTGGCAGCCGTCGTCCGGACCCTGCCGGCCTAGGCAAGTCGTCGAGCTCTACCGGAGGACCTCGACCGGGGCGCCGGACGGCGGGTAGCCGAAGATCTCGGCCGCGTTGCCGCCGCGGGCGAACAGTTCGTAGCAGGCGCGCTGCCCGGTGCCGCTCGGCCAGCCCGAGCTGCCCGGCGCGAAGGAGATCGTCCCGGCGGGCACGGTGAACACCCCGTCGCTGACCATCGCCTCGGCCTCGGCGTTGCCGATCCGTACGCGCACCTTGGTGCCGGCCTCCGCGGGGGCGTCGTACCAGCTGGTCTTGAGGTTGCCGTACCCGTCGGTGTAGACCACCGCACGCTGCGGCGGCGCTGCCACGGTGACCGGATCGCCGAGCAGGCTGTCGTCACCGCGCACCAGGCCCGCCACCGCGGCCGGAAAGACGTCGCGCGACCGGAACTGCGAGCCGGCGTCGGCCACGTTGACCGCCCGCAGCGGAACGCCCTCGGCGGCCAGGAACGACAGGCTCGCGCCGGCCGCGACCCCGACGACCAGTACGCCGGACTCGAGCCGGGCCGCCACCAGCCGTTCGCCGGCGTTGTCCTCGCGCGGCTCGTCCTCGTCCTGGCGGGGCGCGACGTTGGCATAGACCACCCGGTCGGCCGGGCCCTCGCCGAACGCCAACTGCGCCACGCAGAACCCGGCGCTGACGGTGTCGAACGGCGGCACCGGAATGGCGGACACGTCGGCTTCGGGAAGCAGCAGGGCGAACCGCTGCCGCACCTCCGCGAAAGCGAGATCACCGGTTCCGTAGTCGGCAACGACGGTCAGAAGCATGCCTCCAACCTACGGACCTTCGCGAGCTCCCGCTCGGCATGCGGCGACGTTCCCACCTGGGCCCGTGCCCCTACCGTCGGGCGTCGCCCTCTCGTGTCGTGCCGTCGGGCGTCACTCTCCCTTCGTGCCGTCGAGCAGTTCGCGGACCGCGTCCGCGTGGCCCGCGTGCCGGGCCGTCTCGTTGATCAGGTGCAGCAGGACGAACCGCAGGTCGGTGCCGTCGCCCCACCGGCACGGCGTGCCCAGATCGGCGATGGACCGCACCGCGGCGTCCGTGGCTTCGGCACGACGCCTGTACGCGATGAGCGCATCCCCGATCCCGAGCCCGACCGGCGTGTACTCCTGCTCGTCCTTGCCGGTCTCGGCGCCGAGCATCTGCCCGTCGATCCAGCGCCACTCCACGTGGGTGAGGTGGTTGACGATGCCGACCAGCGGCAGCAGCTTGCCGTCGGGGCGCCAGCGTGCCTGCTCGTCGGTGATCCCGGAGGCCTTGCGCAGCACCGCCCCGCGCAGGAAGGCCAGCCAGCGCAGGTACAGCTCCAGCTCGTCGGGCGTGCCCGAGGGGAACGGCGCGGTCACGGCAGGCCCAGCCCACCGACGACGGTCAGCTCCTCGCGGGTGAACTCGCCGGTGAGCAGGGGCATGGCCTCGGCGATGGCCGCCCTGGTCGCGGGCAGTTGCAGGGAGGCGTCGTGATGCTCCCGGCTCTGCCAGACCTCCGTGACGTGGATGAGCTCGGTGTCGTCGTCGGAGACGCTCACCACGTACATGTGGCAGCCCGCGTCGCGGAGGCCGTCGGTGCCGCTCAGCAGGAGCTGCACCACCTCGTCGCGGTTTCCCGTCTTCGTGCGCATGGTCGCGACGTAGCCGTAGGCCACGCGTGCCTCCTAGGGTCGTGGCGTGCGGATCGATCACCGGCCCGGGTACGGCGGGACCGGCCCCGGGGACATTACGCCGGACAGGTGTGCCGTGGAGTTGTATCCGCGCCTGCCTGTGGACAACGAGCCCAGGGGTGGTCGCGGCGGCCGCTGACGCCGCTCGAGATGGGGTTGCGGTGGGGCGCCTGACCAGGCCCGTGCGGGGGACGGCGTGTGGTCGTCCGGGTTGCCGGACGCTCGGCGGGCGCAGACGTTCCTGTCCCGGCCGCTGAGGTCAGGCAGGCGCCAGCGCACCCGGGTTTCCGCACGTCCGGAGCAGGGGAAGCCTCAGTCAGCCGGGTGTGGGAGCCGCTACCGGACTACGGTGGCCGTCCCGGTCGACGGCGCGGACGCCGAAGAATACGTTGTCCTTCGAAAGGTCGATCGTCACCGTCGCCACGTTGCCCACCGCCAGGACGTGCTGCCAGTCCGGGGCCGTCGTCTCGCGCCAGACCACCTCGTAGGACGCGAGGTCGGTCGAGGTCGACGGCTGCCAGCGCAGCGTCGTCTCGTTGGTGAGCCGCGTGGTGTCGATGACCACGCCCTTCGGTGTGCCCGGGGCCTGGGCGAGTGACCACAGCGCGGCGGCATTCACCCGGGCGACGCGGGCGATGTAGAAGAAGTCGCAGAACTCGACGAGGTCGCCGTACTGGACGCCGTTCTCCACGCGGACGTTCTGGTGCTCGTGGGCGAAGTTCTCCCGCGGTTCGGTGAGGCGCGCCGCGGGATAGCCGCGGAGCAGGAAGGAGATGTGGTCACTGCCACGGAGGTAACGGTCGCGGCGCCAGATCACGCGGACCTTCATCCCGGTCTGCGGGTTCTCCGCCACGTCCTTGACGAAGCGGCCCAGCTGCCGCGACGGCCCGTCGTTCTCGCCCCCGACCGACTGCCGGGTCGAGGCCTGCGCGGGCGTCTCGGACGTGGGCACTCCCTCGACGAACAACCGCACGGTACGGGGGTCGGCGACGGTCCCGTCGTGCGCGTCGCCGGTGCCGACGATGTCGTTGCTGAACATCGCCTGCACGTCCACCCCCGCGTCCTTGTACTGCTGGGCGAGGTGGTCGGAGCCGTACAGGCCCTGTTCCTCTCCCGCCACGGCGGCGAAGACGAGAGTGGCCTCGGTGCGCCGGGTCGCCATCACGCGGGCGAGCTCCATGACGACGGCCACGCCGGACGCGTCATCATCGGCGCCGGGTGCGTCGCTGGTGGCGTCCATGACGTCGGTGGCACGGGAGTCGTAGTGGCCGGTCACCACGTACACCCGCCCGGGGTCGCGCTTGCCCCGCAGGGTGGCGACGACGTTGGTGATCACGGTCGGCGTGGGGATGCGCGGGCCGGGCGGCTGGATGAACGACTGCAGCTCGACGGTCATCCGGCCGCCGGACGCGGCCGCGTACCGCTGGAGCTGCTCGTGGATCCAGTCCCGCGCCGCGCCGATGCCCCGCTCGGGATCGTCCTGGCTGGACAGTGTGTGCCGGGTGCCGAAGGCCGCCAGGCGGGTGACGATCGCCCCGATGCGGTGCGGGTCGATCTCCCTCAGGAGCGCCTTGAGGTCTCGATCGGGTGGCTGTCTGTGCAGCCCGGCGGCGTGCGCGGCACGGCCGAGCATCGGGGTCGCGGCGACGGCCGCGGAGGCCGACAGGAACGCGCGCCTGGAGGGCTGGGGCTGTTCGCGCTGATCTGTCATACCTCAGCATGCTTGTCCAGCGCGGACGAGATGTCCACGCTCATCGATGTCAGATCTTTTGCCTTGACCTGCCGCGGGATGGTTGTGCGGCGGCTCAGCCGCCGTTGACCGGTTTGAAGGCCGTCGGCGCCTTGCGCAGCGCCGCAGGTGTCGGCGGAAGATTGTCGAGCATGGTGCGGCCGATCACCGCGTGCGCCTGGACCGCCGGGTGGGTGGAGCCGTAGTTGTCGCGGTCGCCGAGGGCCTCCGCGAACATCGCGTACGTCAGCTTCGGCTTGCCGTCCGGTCCGAACATGATGCCGGCCTCGTGGCGGGACGCACCCAGGTTGTTGAAGTCGGCGCCGTACTTGGTGGCCACGCGGCTGCGTTCCTCGGAGGACATCGTGCGCCGGACGCCGTCGTGGTAGCCGTTGATCCAGCGGGTGATGCTCAGCAGGAAGGAGCACGACGACGGGGACAGCAGGGTCTTGGTGGCCAGCCGCCACAGGAGGTCGTGCATCTCCCGCGGGGTCGTGGTGCCGAGGTAGAAGCGGTTGGGGTTGGCGACCGGTTCGACGCGGGTGTGGACGAAGCCCTTCGCGGCCAGGATTTCGTTGATTTCCGCGGCGGGGACGACCAGGCCGCACAGCCGGACGGCGGTGTTGTCCGACACGAGCAGCATCGCCGTGAGGAAGTTGGCGACGGTGATCTGGTCGCCCCAGACCGTGTGCAGGAAGTAGATGCCGCTGCCGCCGAGGATGATGTCGGCCTGCAGGTCCAGCTTTTGGCCGAGGGTGAGCTGGCCCCGGTCGATCTTGTCCATCACGGCGGTGGCGACGGCGAGTTTCTGCACGCTGTAGCCGTACGTCACGTGGTCGATGTCGTCCTCGACGATCGGCTGGATCGCGCCGGTGTCGTCGACAGTGGCGATGTGCGAGTGCCACGTGCCGCCGGCTTTCGCCTTCTCCTGCTCGTACACCGACTTGATCGTGTCCGCTCCCACGGCGGCGGCGGGCGAGCTCATGCCGGCGGTCGCGGCCGCAGCGGCGGCGGCGCCCAGGCCGAGAGCGGAGCGGCGGGACAGGTGGGCTGGCATCGTTCTCCCTCGATGGACTGGCGGGCCGCCTGGGACCGTACACCACGGGCGCTCATCCCACTGCGGCCTCGACGCCGGCCTCGTGCGGCCCGAGGAACACCGGGTCGCGCCCCGATCCCACATCCAGCAGCGCCTTGACCACGGCACCGCGTTCCCGGGCGGCGCTGTGGTACCAGGGCTCGGTGTAGATCCGCACGCTGTCGTCGGCGACCCCCGAGGCGTCGATGCCGAGCTTGCGGCACAGTGTCACCGCCCGGTCGATGTGGTACGTCTGCGTCACCACGATCGCCGCGGCGACCCCGAACACCTGCTTCGCCCGGGCGCACGAGTCGTACGTGTCGAAGCCCGCGTGGTCGAGGACGATCCGCTCACTCGGTACCCCGTGGCCGATCAGCCAGGTGAACATCGCGCCCGGCTCGTTGTACGCCCATTCGCGGTGGTCACCGGAGACCAGGATGGCCCGGACCTTGCCGTCGGCCAGCAGCTGCCGGGCGATCTCGAGGCGCGCGGCGAGGAACGGCGAGGGGTTGCCGTCCGCGTAGACCTCCGCGCCGAGCACCAGGGCGACGGGCGCGGCGGGGACGTCCTTCACGGCGTACACGTGACCGTGGGCGACGGCCCGCACCCAGAGATCGCTCGCGGCCATGGCCAGCACCGAGGCGGCCAGGGCGAGCGCGCCCGCGACGAGGGTCTTCCGGAGGAGTTTCCGCACCCGGGCGAGGGTGCCAGGCGCGAGCAACCCGGCGCCCGCCATCATGGTCGTGATGATCGACGACGACCCGCTGCTGGCGTGGGCCGCGCAGGGCATGCGTACGGGGGTCCGCACCTGGACCCTGGGCGACGCGGCCGCGGTGGCCTGCCCCGGCCTCTCCCGCTTCGACCGCCTCGCCGTACGCGGCAGCGTCGCCGACGTGACCGAGCTGATCCGCCGGATCCGCCCCGAGGTTGACGGCTACCGGCCGGTGGGCGACGAGGAGCTCATCACGAAGCTTCCCGTTCTGCACACGCCCGTCGCATTCGGGTGGATGGACGCCACCTCGCCCACGGGAATCCGGAGTCGAAGAGCCCGATGGCTGGTCGACGACGCCGAGGTCGCGGCCTTCCTCGACACCCATCACCCGCACTCGTACGCCCGCCCCGGCGCCCCCGGTGTCACCCGGTGGGCGGGGATCCGCGACGACGAGGGTGCCCTCCTCGGTGTGGCGGCCGACGCCTGCTCGGCGCCGGGGATCGGCTTCCTGGGCGGGGTGGCGACCCGCTCGGACGCCCGCGGCCGGGGAGTGGCCACCGAACTGTGCGCCTTCGTGACCGACGAGCTGATCGCCGCGTACGGCCGGGTCGCGCTGATGGTCGGCCACGGCAACGCCGCGGCGGTGCGTACCTACGAGAAGCTCGGTTACACGATGCGGCGGATCGCGGCGGCGACGTTGGGGGCGTCAGGATAGGCGGAAGCGGGCGCGCAGCAGGTTCTTCGTCCTCGAGTCGGGGCCGACGAGCAGGTCGAAGTCGCCGGGCTCGACGACGCGCCGCCCGTCGGCGGTCACCAGCGAGCAGTCCCGCGCCGGCACCTCGAGCTCGACCGTGACGCTCTCGCCCGGTGCCACGGGCACCTGCCGGTACGCCTTCAGCTCCTTCGCCGCCCAGGTCACGCTGGTGACGAGGTCGCTGATGTACGCCTGCACGGTCTCCAGCGCCGGGCGGGTGCCGGTGTTGGTCAGCCGTACGGTGGCCCGGACGGTGCCGTCCACGCTCACGTCGGGCTCGGCGATGGTCAGGTCCGCGTACTCGATCGTGGTGTAGCTCAGGCCCTCGCCGAAGGCGAACAGCGGGTCCTGGCTCAGGTCGGCGTACCGGTTGCCGTGCTGGCCGCGGATCTGGTTGTAGTAGACCGGCTGCTGGCCGACGTGCCGGGCGGCCGAGACCGGCATCCGCCCGCTGGGCTCGATCAGGCCGAGGATCAGCTCGGCCAGTGCCCGGCCGCCGCGCATGCCGGGGTTGAACGCCTGCACGATCGCGTTGGCGCCCAGCGCGGACGGCGGCAGCACGGCGGGCTTGGAGTTCAGGAGGACGACCACGGTCGGCGTGTCCGCCGCCGCGAGGGCGTCCAGCAGCGCGACCTGGCCGCCCTGCAGTTCGAGGGTGGCCGTCGACTTGCTCTCGCCGGTCAGCGCCACGGTGTCGCCCACGACCACGACCGCGTAGTCCGCGGCCCGGGCGCAGGCGACCGCCTCGGCGATCATCGCGGGGTCGGGCTCGGCGGGCTGGGAGATCGGCGGGCGCGGCTGACCGTCCAGGTAGAACTCGCCGGCCGGGTCCGGCACGAGGCGCTCGATGTCGGCGCCGCGGGCGGTGGTGACGGTCCAGCCGGCCGGGGCGACGGCCCGGAAGCCGTCGAGCACCGTCTCGATCAGCTCGCGCGGCTGGCCGTCGGGCATCCAGTCCACCTGGCCGGAGGCGCCGGCCCAGTCGCCGAGCTGCGACTGCGGGTCGTCGGCGTTGGGGCCGATGACCGCGACGGTTTTCGGCGCGCCGGGCGGCAGCGGGAGGGTGCCGTCGTTGCGCAGCAGCACCAGCGACCGGCGGGCCACCTCGAGGTTGAGCGCGGCATGGTCCGGGTGCCCGATGACCGCCGCCTGCCGCTGGGCGTCGGGGGCGCGCGGGTTCTCGAAGAGGCCGAGTTCGAACTTCAGCCGCAGGATCCGGCGTACCGCGGCATCGATCTCCTCCTCGGCCAGCAGGCCGCGCTCCACCGCGCCCTGGGCACCCTCGAAGAACGCGGGGGTGGTCATGACCAGGTCGTTGCCGGCGCGGACCGCGACGGCCGCGGCCTCCACGTCGTCGGCGCAGACCTTCTGCTCCCACACCATGCGCCCGACGTTGTCCCAGTCGGTGACCAGCGTGCCGGTGAAGCCCCACTCGCCCTTCAGGACGTCGTTGAGCAGCCACTTGTTCGCGGTGATCGGCACGCCGTCGATCGACTGGTAGCCGAGCATGAAGGTGCGGCAGCCCTCGCGGGCCACCCGCTCGAACGGCGGCAGGAACCAGGCCCGCAGCTTGCGGGGGCTCAGGTCGGCCTCGCTGGCGTCGCGGCCACCCTGGGTCTCGGAGTAGCCGGCGAAGTGCTTCGCGGACGCGAGGACGGCGGTGGGGTCGGTCAGCCCGTCGCCCTGGTAGCCGCGGACCATCGCCGCGCCGAGCTCGCCGATCAGGAACGGGTCCTCGCCGAACGTCTCGTCGAGCCGGCCCCACCGCAGGTCCCGGGCGATGCACAGCACCGGTGAGAACGTCCAGTGGATGCCGGTCGCGGACACCTCGGTCGCGGTGATCCGGGCGACCCGCTCCACCAGGCCGGCGTCCCAGCTCGCCGCCATCGCCAGCTGGGTGGGGAAGACCGTGGCGCCGGGCCAGAAGCCGTGGCCGTGGATGCAGTCCTCGGCGGTGATCAGCGGGATGCCGAGCCGGGTGCCGGCGGCCATGTCGATCGCCTCGAGCATCCGCTCCGGGGAGGCGTGCAGGATCGAGCCGGCCAGCCGCGTGGTGACCGCGTCCTTCAGGTCGCGCCGCGCGTCGAGCTGCAGCATCTGCCCGACCTTCTCCGGCAGCGTCATCCGGCCCAGCAGGTCGGCGATCCGTTCCTCGACACCGAGGGCGGGATCACGGTACGGGTCGGCAGCGGCCACGATTCTCCTCCGGTCCGACCGCTGGACACGGTCTGCGAACTGCAACACATCGGCAGGCGTCGGAAGTGTCGCACGCACGGAACCGGTACCGGCGTCCGCGGGGATCGGCTTTTCGGTCAATGGGTACCGGAACCGGAGCTATCCGCTCACGTCGTGCGGCAGCGGCCCTACACCCCCCACCGCGCGGTCAGCGGCTACTTATTTGCTGGTGGTACGACCGCAGCCCGGCCAGGCTTGGTCGAGGTGACCGGCGGAACGCTCTGTCTGCGGCTGTCCACCGCGGTTTGGTGTGACTCTCTTTTGGCGTACGGCCTGCCGGTCACCGCGGCGCGGAGAGGCTCAAGAGGGGTATGCCCAGCTCGAAGTAGCGCTGCCCTCCCGCCGACGCATCGTCGGAACTGGGGAGGAACAACCATGGCGCGAGTCGTCATCGGCGTGGACCCGCACAAGCGCTCCGCGACTATCGAGATCATGAACCACCGCGAGAAGGCCGTCGGCAAAGGTCGCTTCGGCACCGACCGCGACGGCTATCAGGCGATGCTCGCCGCCGGCCGCAGACACACCGACCGCGTCTGGGCGGTCGAAGGCTGCAGCGGCATCGGCCGGCACGTCGCCCAGCGCCTGGTCGCTGACGGCGAAACTGTCCTCGATGTGCCCGCGAAGCTGTCCGCCCGAGCCCGCGTGTTCGCCACCGGCCAGGGCCGCAAGACCGACCCGGTCGACGCGCACAGCGTCGCCGTGGCCGCGTTGCGCATACTGCGGCATGCGCAGCTGGGTGACGGACCTACTCGCTGCGTGGCGTGGCTGCGCCGGGCTGGTAGAGGTGGATCACCGACTGGGCGGCCTCGATCAGCCCGGCGCGTACCTGCGGCGGGGCCAGTACCTCAACCTGGGTGCCGAAGCCGAGCAAACTGCCGACGGCATGGGCGACGCCGTCGAACCGGGCGTGCAGCACCGGTCCGATGCCGGTGATCCCCAGGACTCGCCGGACGCGGCCGAGCGCGTCCGGGCGTACGGAAATCGTCACCGCAAGGTCTCGCGGCCGGACCTCGACCCGCTCGCGGAGCTCGGCCCACGTCGTGGCCAGGTCAACGCCGTCCGGCCGGATCGCCGGGTCGGGACGGACGGTCAAGTCCTGGATCCGCGAAACCCGCAACAGGGCCGGCTCCGTGGTCACCAGATACCAGACGCCGGCCTTGGCGACCAGGCCGAGCGGATCTGCGGTCACCCGGCGGTGGCGGGACTCGCTGTCGCGATAGTCCAGCTCGACGCGCCGGCCTTGGATCACCGCGTCGTGCAGGGCCGGCAGCAGTGGCACTGCCTCGCCCGAGCGGTGCCACGGGTCCACGTCCACCATCACGCGGGCCCGGCCCTGTTCGACGCCGCTGCGTAGGGCACGGCCGCCAGCCGCGGCGATCTTCTCGATCGCCATGTCGAGGGCGTCGCCCAAGCCGAGATCGGCTGCGAGCCGGTGCTGGCCGACCGCGAGTCCGGCGCCCTCGGCCTGGCTCAAGTGGGCGACTCCGCCGCGGTAGGTATCGAGCAGCCGGATGCCGCCGCCGCGGCCACGCTCGGTGTAGACCGGAATGCCGGCCGCGCTCAGCGCCGCCACGTCACGCAGCACCGTACGCACCGACACCTCGAGCCGCTCGGCCAGCTCAGGCGCGGATGCGCCGGACCGGGCCTGCAGGAGCAGGACCAGGGACAGCAAACGATCCGCGCGCATCCCTGAAGATTAACTGGAAAACATGACATCGGGTGTCCGGTATGGCGGCGCAGGCTATGGGCATGGAAACGATGATTCAAGGGCCTTACGACATGGCTCGTCAGGGCAGGCACTTCGGCGGATGGGTGCGCAGCACCGACGGCGGCATCGTGATGGCCTTTCCGGCCGAGGACTGGACGCACTCGGCGGCGGTGGTGCTGCGCCAACGAGGTAACACCGTCGAGGGTCAGGTGCAGGGCGGGGGACGAGCGGCATGGGAGCAGGCTCTCGCGGTCCTGTCGCTGGACGAGGACGGCAGCGGCTATCCGGCCGTCGGCGACCGTGACCCGGTGCTCGGCGCGCTGCAACGGGAATGGGACTATCTGCGGCCGGTGCTGTTCCACTCGCCGTACGAGGCGGCATGCGCGTTCGTCATCGGCCACCGGATCCGGATCACCCAGCAGCGGGCGATCCGGCAGCGCATCGCCCGCGAGCACGGCGAGGCGTTTGAGATCGCGGGCGCCGTCGTGCACGCGTTCCCCACGCCGCAACGGCTGCGAAAGCTGACCGCGATTCCCGGCGTCGCCCTGGACAAGGTGGCCAAGCTGCACGCGATCGCGGACGCCGCGATGCAGGGGCGGCTGGACCGGGCCCGGCTACGGGCGCAGCCGGCCGACGAGGCGATCGCAGAGATGCGTACGCTGCCCGGCGTCGGCCCGTTCTTCGCCACCGGCATCGTGCTCCGCGGCGCCGGGCGCACCGACGCCGTACCGGTAGAGGCCATCACCAGGGCCGGAATCGGCCGCCTCTACGGACTGGCCACCGAGCCGGACGACGCCGAGGTCGAACGGATCACTGCGGCCTGGGCGCCGTACCGGATGTGGTGCTCGGTACTGGTGCACGCGTGGGAACGCGGCGAACGGGTGGAATCAGGATCCCGCCCCGCGCCGAAGCGAAGCCAGCCGTGAGTACGGCGCACTTCTCGACATTGACAGGTCGATCGCGGTTCGACCGCCGACGCCCACGACCGCCGAACTCTTCTCTTCGGCGTGGATCTACGTGCACGCGGCGCCGACGCGTCGAGGTCGGCGGGCGGCGATGCGGTCAGGCCCCGGAACCGTGACCGGGCTTGATGCGTAGCCCTGCGCCTTCTGCCACCGCAACCGTTGACATGGGTGGCGGTCGATCCTACGGTCTGATCGTCAAACAGTTTAACTATTGCAGATAGACGGTAGGGAAGGCCGACCATGCCGCTCACCCGCCCCCTCGCTCGCGGACTTATCGCCGCCGCCACCGCTGTCACGGCGATCGTCGCCGGTGCGGGTCCCGCGGCCAGTGCCGCGTACGCCGGAGATTCTCACCGGTCTTTCCCCGCGCACGTGTTCGCGCCGTACTTCCAGGCGTACACCGACGCCAACCCTGCCGAGGTGAGCAAGGCGTCGGGGGCGCGTTACCTCACCATGGCGTTCCTGCAGACGCAGGTGACCGGTTCCTGCGACATCCTGTGGAACGGCGACCCGGCCAAGCCGATTGCCGGGTCCGTGTTCGGGCCGGAGATTGCCCGGATCCGGGCCACCGGTGGTGACGTCGTGCCGTCGTTCGGCGGATACAGCGCGGACAGCACCGCTACCGAGATCGCCGACAGTTGCACCGACGTCGCCCGGATCGCCGCCGCGTACCAGAAGGTCATCACGACCTACGACGTCACCCGGCTCGACATGGACATCGAAGACGCCTCGCTGGACAACACCGCGGCCATCGACCGGCGCAACCAGGCCATCCACCTTGTACAGCGGTGGGCTCAGCGGCACCACCGGCCATTGCAGATCGTCTACACCCTGCCGACAACGCCGGCCGGCCTCGAACCCAACGCCGTCAACGTGCTGACCAGCGCGATCAGATACGGCGCCCGGGTCGACATCGTTAACATCATGACCTTCGACTACTACGACGACCAGCCGCACGACATGGCCGCCGACACCAAGACGGCGGCGAATGGCCTGCTCACCACGCTTCGCGCACTGCATCCCCACCGATCCACCGCGCACCTGTGGAACATGGTCGGGATCACCGAGATGATCGGCATTGACGACTACGGCACCGGCGGCGAAACCGGACCCCTCGAGGTGTTCACCCTCGCCGACGCGCGCGCCGTCACCCGGTGGGCGATCGGCCACAACATCGGCCAACTCTCCTTCTGGGCCCTGGGCCGCGACAACGGCGGGTGCCCCGGCACCGCGGGGTCCGACGAGTGCTCCGGTGTCGCCCAGAAGCCGTACCAATTCACCCACATCATGGCGCCGTTCACGCACCGCCGCTGAACCCGTCCGACGAGCGGGCCACTCCCCGGGGGGCGGCCCGCTCGCACACCAGCGGACGGGCTCACGCGTCAAACCTAAGACCAGTGACAGCGACCGACGCTCGCAGAGCCCGCATGCGCTACCCGGGTCGCGGAAGCGTGCCCGGAGGCGACCGCTCACGTCCCGATCAACGTCAGGATCGCAGTCGATGTCGAAGGCCCGGCGTTACGGCCGTGCGCGTCGTGTGCGGGCCGACGCCGTTTCGGGCGCAATTCAGTGTTCGGCGCCACCATTTCGTCTGTGAAACTTGCCGTCGAGCCGCAACTCGACACCGTCACGGCGGCCGGAGCGGTCGCGCAGGCCGTCGAGAACGATTCCCAGCAGGTGCCGGGCCCGGGCGTCGAACTCCGCCGCGTCCAGACGGGACAGGTACCCGATGAGGATGACGACGTCACGGGCATCGACGTCAGGCCGGATCTCGCCGGCCGCCCTGCCGGCATCGAGCAACATAGTGATGGCGTCGCCGATCGGGCCCAGGCTGCGCACCGAGAGGTCTTCCCAGGTCGCCACCTCTAGCGCGGCGAACACGCCGCGCTTGATCTGTGCGTACTCCGCGACCCGATCAAACCAAGCCTGCAGGGCGGTGATCGGATCGTGCCGCTCCAGCAGTGTGCCGGCGGTAGCGACCAGATCGTCGACGTCGGCGCGATAGACCTCCGCGAGCAGGTCGGCCCGGGTCGGGAAATGCCGGTAGAGAGTGCCCTGGCCGACTCCCGCGCGCTGAGCGACCGCGCAGACCTCGACCAGTTGGTGACGCGCACAGTCGACGAGTTCGGCCGGATCGACGTGCCGACGATGTCGAAATCGGCGACATCGTCATCCGCCCGACTCGGCAGGGATGACCGGAAGTCGTACCTGCCCTGAGCGTCAGTCATCGCCGGCGGTGGACAAAAGCCATTCGATGAAAGCGGCGGCGACCCGCCCGCTCAGACGCCGGCCTCGCTGTCGTCCACGCTGGGCACCTCGACGCCGGCAGAGGTCAGCGCATCCAGCCGGTCGCGGCCCGCCCGCTTCTCCTGCTCGGCCAGGGTCGCGTACTCGGCCTGCACGGACGGGTCCACGAGGTCCTCCACCCGGTCGAAGAAACGCTGGGTCGCCCGGACCGCCTCGGCGTAGGCCTGCGCGGTCGAGCGGATGCGGAGCAGATCCTGGTCAGCCATACCGGCCTCTTACCCCGCCCGGCCCTCACCTACCAGCCGGCCGGCACGCTGGGTCCGCAGCGGCTCGGGGAGCTCCAATCCGGCGCAGTGCGCCGCCTCCGCGGAGGCGTTGATGTCCGCGAGGATCTTCGCGGCCGACCGCGGGAGCCGGCCTCGATCTCCGCGTCGCGGGTCTCCTGGCTCGGGTACGGCGGCTCGCAGTGCAGGGCCCGGCGCGGCGCCTCGCCGCCGCGGGCGACGTGGGGTGAGCACGTGGCCGCGGGTCCAGCCGGGCAGCAGCGACGGCTGCCGGCTGTCCTCGTCGATTGCCTCCAGCATGCGTCGACCCTGATGCCCGCGAAGGTGACCGGCGGCATATGCGCTTGCCGCCCGGATGTCCTCCGTTATACGGTTCTCTGCATAGTCATGCGGAGGTAAGTATGGGAATCCGGGTCGCTGTCGCCGGTGCGAGTGGGTACGCCGGGGGTGAGCTGCTGCGCCTGATCGCCGGGCACCCCGAGCTCGACCTCGTCGCCGCCACGGCGCACACGCAGGCGGGCATGCCCGTCTCGGCCGTACACCCGCAGCTCGTGGGTTGGGATCTGCCGCTCGTCGCCACCGAGGCGGACGTGCTGAGCGACGCCGATCTGGTCTTCCTCGCGCTGCCGCACGGGCAGTCGGCGGCGCTCGCCGCGCAGGTGCCGGACGGCGTCAAGATCGTCGACCTGGGTGCCGACTTCCGGCTGGCCGACGCCGCGGCCTGGGAGCGGTACTACGGCGGTGCGCACGCCGGGACGTGGACGTACGGGCTGCCCGAACTGCCGGGGCAGCGGGCCGCCATCGCCGCGAGCCACCGGGTCGCCAACACCGGCTGCTACGCGGCCACCATCACCCTGGCGCTCGCGCCGCTCATCGCCGCCGGGGTCGCCGATCCCGCCGACGTCGTGGTCGTCGCCGCCTCCGGCACCTCGGGGGCCGGGCGGGCCGCGAAGGTCAACCTGCTGGGCAGCGAGGTGATGGGGGACCTGAGTCCGTACAAGGTGGGCGCGCACCAGCACGTGCCCGAGATCAAGCAGGCGTCCGGGGCGGACTCGCTGTCGATGACGCCCGTGCTCGCGCCGATGCCACGGGGCATTCTCGCCACCGTCACGGCCAGGCCGATCGGACGGACGCACCCCCGCGAGGTGTTGCAGGCCGCGTACGCGGACGAGCCGTTCGTGCACGTGCTGCCCGAGGGCGCCTGGCCGCACACCGCCGCCACCCTCGGCTCCAATTCCTGCCACCTGCAGGCGACGCTGGACGCCGACTCGGGTCGCATCGTCGTGCTGAGCGCGCTCGACAATCTCGGCAAGGGCGCCGCCTCCCAGGCCGTGCAGTGCGCCAACCTCATGCTCGGACTGCCCGAGACGGCCGGCCTCTCGGCGTACGGGGTGACGCCGTGACCGTCACCTCACCCAAGGGTTTCCGCGCCTCCGGTATCGCCGCCGGGCTGAAGGCCAGCGGCGGCGCCGACGTCGCCGTCGTGGTCAACGACGGTCCCGACGCCACGGTCGCCGGCGTCTTCACCGCCAACCGGGTCAAGGCCGCGCCCGTGCTCTGGAGCCAGCAAGTGCTCAAGGGCGGCGTGGTGCGCGCGGTCGTGCTCAACTCCGGCGGCGCCAACGCGTGCACCGGCACGCAGGGCTTCCGTGACACCCACGCCACCGCCGAACACACCGCCGCGGCGCTGCGCAGCGGGTCGAAGAAGCCGCTGCTCATCGGCGCCGGCGACGTCGCGGTGTGCTCAACCGGGCTCATCGGTGAGCTGCTGCCGATGGACAAGCTGCTGCCCGGGGTGACCGCGGCGGTCAAGGCGCTGGACACCGGCGGCGGCGGGAAGGCCGCCGAGGCGATCATGACGACCGACACGGTCGCGAAGAACGTGCACGTCGAACGGGACGGCTGGTCCGTCGGGGGCATCGCCAAGGGCGCGGGGATGCTGGCGCCTGCGCTGGCCACGATGCTGGTCGTGCTCACCACCGACGCGGTCGCCGGCTCGGAGGCGCTGGACACGGCGCTGCGCGAGGCGACCCGGCTGACCTTCGACCGGATCGACGCCGACGGGTGCATGTCCACCAACGACACCGTGCTCCTGCTGGCCAGCGGCGCCTCCGACGTGCAGCCCGAGCAGGACGAGCTGACGGCCGCCGTCACCGAGGCCTGCCACGCGCTGGCGCAGCAGCTCATCGCCGATGCGGAGGGCGCCACCAAGCACATCGCCATCGAGGTGCTCGGTGCGGCGAGCGAGGCGGACGCGGTCGAGGTCGGGCGTACGGTGGCCGGCAACAACCTGGTCAAGACCGCGATGTTCGGCAACGACCCGAACTGGGGCCGGATCCTCGCCGCGGTCGGCACGACGAAAGCGGCGTTCGCGCCCGACCGCGTCGACGTCGGCGTCAACGGCGTGTGGGTGTGCAAGGGCGGCGCCGCCGCGGAGGACCGCTCCAAGGTGGACCTGAGCGGGCGCGACGTCACCATCCAGGTGCACCTGCACGAGGGGGAGATGGACGCGACGATCTGGACCACGGACCTGTCGCACGCGTACGTCCACGAGAACTCGGCGTACAGCACATGACCCCGCAGGAGAAGGCGGCCGTCCTCATCGAGACGCTGCCGTGGCTCGAGCGCTTCCACGGCTCGACGGTCGTCGTCAAGTACGGCGGCAACGCGATGATCGAACCCGAGCTGCAGCGTGCCTTCGCGGCCGACATGGTCTTCCTCCGGTACGCCGGCATCAAGCCGGTCGTGGTGCACGGCGGCGGCCCGCAGATCTCGGCGATGCTGACCAAGCTCGGCATCGAGAGCGAGTTCCGGGGCGGCCTGCGCGTCACCACGCCCGAGGCGATGGACGTGGTGCGGATGGTGCTGGTCGGCCAGGTCGGGCGGGAGCTCGTCGGCCTGATCAACGAGCACGGCCCGTTCGCGGTCGGGCTCTCCGGCGAGGACGCGCGGCTGTTCACCGCCGTCCGCCGGCACGCCGTGATCGACGGCGAGCCGCTCGACATCGGTCAGGTCGGCGACGTCGCCGCGGTGGACACCTCGGCCGTCGACGACCTCATCGCCGCCGGGCGCATCCCGGTGGTCGCCGGCGTCGCCCCCGACGCCGACGGGGTGGTGCACAACGTCAACGCCGACACCGCCGCGTCCGCGCTCGCCGTCGCGCTCGGCGCCCGCAAGCTGGTCGTGCTCACCGACGTGCCGGGCCTCTACACGAACTGGCCGGACACGTCGTCGCTCACCTCGCAGATCGACGCGGACGCGCTGGCGAAGCTGCTGCCGAGCCTGGAGTCGGGCATGGTCCCCAAGATGGAGGCCTGCCTGCGCGCCGTGCAGGGCGGCGTGCCCGCGGCGCACGTCGTCGACGGCCGGGTCCCGCACTCGACGCTGCTCGAAGTTTTCACCTCGGAAGGATTCGGGACGATGGTGGTGCCCTCATGAGTGCGCTGATCGAACGCTGGCAGCAGAGCCTGATGAACAACTATGGCACCCCTTCGCTGGGCCTGGTGAGCGGCTCGGGCGCGGTGCTGACGGACGAGGACGGCAAGCAGTACGTCGACATGCTCGGCGGCATCGCGGTCAACGCGCTCGGCCACGCCCACCCGGCGGTCGTCCAGGCCGTCACCCAGCAGATCTCCACGCTGGGCCACGTCTCCAACTTCTATGTCGCCGAGCCGCCCGTGGCCCTCGCCGAGCTGTTGCTCGCGCTCGCCGGGCGCCCCGGCCGGGTCGTCTTCGGCAACTCCGGCGCCGAGGCCAACGAGGCCGCGTTCAAGCTGTCCCGCCTCACCGGGCGCACCCACGTGGTCGCCACCGAGGGCGCCTTCCACGGCCGCACGATGGGTGCGCTCGCCCTCACCGGGCAGCCGGCCAAGGCGGACCCGTTCCGGCCGCTGCCGGGAGACGTCACGCATGTCCCGTACGGCGACAGCGACGCGCTCGCGGCCGCGGTGACCGACGAGACCGCCATGCTCATCCTCGAGCCGATCCAGGGCGAGATGGGTGTGATCGTGCCGCCGCCCGGCTACCTCGCCGCCGCCCGGGAGATCTGCACGCGTACGGGCGCGCTGCTGGTCCTGGACGAGGTGCAGACGGGGATCGGCCGCACCGGGCACTGGTTCCACCACCAGAGCGAGGGCGTCGAGCCGGACGTCGTCACGCTCGCCAAGGGCCTCGGCGGCGGGCTGCCCATCGGCGCCTGCCTCGCCTTCGGCAGGGCTGCCCAGCTGTTCACCCCCGGCTCGCACGGCACCACGTTCGGCGGCAACCCGGTGAGCTGCGCCGCCGGCCTCGCGGTCATCCGGACGATCGCGGGGGAGGGGCTGCTCGACCACGTCAAGCGGGTCGGTGAGCTGATCCGCCGCGGCATCGAGGGCCTGGACCACCCGCTGGTCTCCGGCGTCCGCGGCGCGGGCCTGCTGCTCGGCATCGTCCTCACCGAGCCGGTCTCCGCCGACCTGGCCGGCCGGCTGAGGGACAAGGGTTTCCTGGTCAACGCCGTCCAGCCGGACGCGATCCGGCTCGCCCCGCCACTGGTGCTCACCAGCGAGCAGGCTGAGGCCTTCGTCGCCGCCTTCCAGGAGGTTCTCTCATGATCCGCCACTTCCTGCGGGACGACGACCTGAGCCCGGCCGAGCAGAGCGCCGTGCTCGACCTCGCCGCGGCGATGAAGGCCGAGCGGTTCCGCTTCCGGCCGCTGGCGGGCCCGAAGTCGGTCGCGGTCTTCTTCGACAAGGTGAGCCTGCGGACCCGGCTGTCGTTCGAGACCGGCATCTCGGAGCTGGGCGGCAACGCGATGATCGTGGACACCCAGGCCACCCACTTCGGCCGGGGCGAGACCCTCGCCGACGCGGGCCGGGTCGTCTCGCGCTACGTGTCGGCGATCGTCTTCCGCACCTCCGGCGACGAGCGGCTCGCCGAGCTCGCGTCCGATGTGCAGGTTCCCGTGGTCAACGCGCTGACCGACGGCTTCCACCCCTGCCAGCTGCTCGCCGACCTTCAGACCATCCGGGAGCGGCTGGGTGCCACGGCCGGGCGGACGCTCGCGTACGTGGGGGATGCGGCGAACAACATGGCGCACTCGTACCTGCTGGCCGGCGCCACCGCGGGCATGCACGTGCGGGTCGCCGGCCCGGCCGGATTCGACCCCGATCCCGCGGTCGTGGCGGAGGCGGGCGAGATCGCCGTCGGCACCGGCGGGTCGGTCAGCGTGCTGCGGGACCCGTCCGAGGCCGCGAAGGGCGCCGACGTGCTCGCCACCGACGCGTGGACCTCCATGGGCCAGGAGGACGACGGGATCGACCGGCTCACGCCGTTCTGGCCGTACCAGATCAACCAGGACCTGCTCGCAGCGGCCGCACCCGGCGCGATCGTCCTGCACTGCCTCCCGGCGCACCGCGGCGAGGAGATCACCGACGAGGTGCTGGACGGCCCGCAGAGCGCGGTCTTCGACCAGGCCGAGAACCGCCTGCACGCCCAGAAGGCGCTGCTCGCCTGGCTGCTGGAGGCGTCCTTGTGACCGGCCCCGGCACCCGCGCCGCACGGCACGCGCGCATCGTCGACCTGATCCGGGACAAGGCCGTACGGTCGCAGACGGAGCTCGCCGAGCTGCTGGCCCTCGACGGCGTCCAGGTCACCCAGGCGACGCTCTCGCGCGACCTCGAGGAGCTGCGTGCCGTCAAGGCGGGCGGCGTCTACGTCATCCCCGAGGACGGGCTGCCCGCGCTGCGCCCGGTCGAGCAGGCGCCGGCCCGGCTCATCCGGCTCCTGCGCGAGCTGCTGAACTCGGTCGACGTCAGCGGCAACCTCGTCGTGCTGCGGGTGCCGCCCGGCGCCGCACAGTTCCTGGCCAGCGCCCTGGACCGGTCCGGGCTGCCGGACGTGGTCGGCACGATCGCCGGCGACGACACCATCCTCGTGGTGGCCCGCGAACCGGCCCCCGACACCGGGTCCGGCGCCCGCCTGGCCGAGAAGCTCACGGCCTGGAGCCGTACGGACAACGAAGGGAACCTGCCGTGATCGCGCAGCAGCCCGCCGTCGAGGCCCACTTCCCGGGCTTCGCCGACAACATGCAGAAGCTCCAGACCCACGGGCTCGAGTTCTACCTGGCCTCGAACGACACGCTGCGTCCGTTCCTCAACGAGGCGCCGTACGGCCACAAGCTCACCTGGCTCGACTTCACCGACACCAGCGCGGACAAGGGCTGGGACACCGGCGAGTTCCTCAACCTGTTCAACGTGATCAACGGCATCGCGTTCGGCGACCGGGGCATCCCGATGCCGCAGTGGGTGATGGTCGACCTGATCCTCATGCCGTCGGCCGCGGTGATCGCCGCCCTTCCCCAGGCCCAGTTCACCGAGACGCTGGAGACCAGCGCCTTCGACGACGACGCCAAGCGGCACCTGCGGGCGGTCTTCGAGAAGGTGAAGCAGAGCGACTACAACGGCCCGATCCCGATCGGCGGCTACTGCGCGGCGCCGAGCGCGGCGCCGGGCACCTGGGTCGGCTGGTCACTGTGGTCGGTGATGACCAATGTCGGTCTGGGCCGGGCGCTCAAGGCCCTCGCCCTGTCGGTCTACCAGGCCAAGAAGCTCGACGGCGTGACGCAGTACGACAACACCGCCCTGCGGGTGCACACCCGGTTCGGCCGCCTCCAGATCCTGGTGGCGACGGTGCCTTTCCACACGTCGCCCGGCTCGTTCGTCTACGAGAACGACTTCACCGTCCCGCCGGCCGAGGCCGAGCCGGAGCCGACGTTCCTGCTCGACCCGTTCGACTACGAGCGCCAGCGAGCCATGCAGAAGGCCATCGAGGCCCGGGAAAGCACGTACTACGTGCTCAAGCCCGGCCACCTCGTGCAGGACGGGACGTCGTACGTGCCGATCCTCGAACTCCCGTACCCGTCCGAAGGAAACTGATGTCCAAGCGCAAGATCGTCCTCGCGTTCTCCGGCGGCCTCGACACGTCGTACGCCCTGGTCTCCCTGCGGGAGCAGGGCTGGGAGGTGCTGACCGCCAACATCGACACCGGCGGCCTGCACAGCGGCGAGGCCGACGTGGTCCGCAAGCGCGCGGAGGAGCTCGGCGCGGCGGAGCACTTCGTCATCGACGCGCGCGAGGAGCTCTACTCCCGCGTCATCACGTACGCGATCAAAGCCAACTACCTGCGCAACGGCGGCTACCCGTCGTGCGTGGGCGCCGAACGGCTGGTGCAGGCCGAGAAGGTCGTGCAGGCCGCGATCGACAACGGCGCGGAGGCCGTCGCCCACGGCTCCACCGGCGCCGGCGCCGACCACGTGCGCTACGACTCGGTGATCCGCGCCCTGGCGCCGCAGATGGAGATCATCACCCCGATCCGCGACGAGCGGCTGACCCGGGAGTACGAGCGCGACTACCTGCTCGAGCGGGGCTTCCACACGCCGGAGAAGGTGACCACGTACTCGATCAACGAGGGGCTGATCGGCACCTCGATCGGCGGCAAGGAGACGTACGGCTCCTGGGACTACCTGCCCGAGGACGCGTGGACGTACACGAAGTCGATCGCGGACGCGCCGGCCGACGGCGTCGAGCTGATCCTGGCCTTCGAGAAGGGCGAGGTGGTCTCCGCGACCACGCCCGACGGCACCCCGATCGAGGGTACGGGCCCCGGCGCACCGAACTACGCGATCCTGCGTGCGCTGAACGTTTTGGCCGCCGAGCACGGCGTGGGCCGCGGCATCCACATGGGCTCGACGATGGTGGGGAACCTGGCCCGCGTCGGCTTCGAGGCGCCCGGCATGCTGACGCTGATCGCCGCGCACCGCGAGCTGGAGCGGCTCGTCCTCAGCAACCGCCAGCAGGCCACCAAGGCCACGTTGGGCACCACGTACGGCGACCTGCTGCACGAGGCGGTCTACTACGACCCGATCCTGGGCGACTTCCGCGCGTTCCTGGACAGCAGCCAGCAGCGGGTCACCGGCGCCGTCCGCGTCAAGCTCATCAAGGGCAACGTGATCCCGCTGGGCAGCCGCAGCCCGCACAGCCTGCTCGACGCGGCCACCCGGCAGGGCGTCGTCTACGGCTACGGGTCCTCGTTGTGGACCGGCGAGCAGGCCCGCGCGTTCGCCCACATGTACGCGATTCCCGGCGCCATCGCCCAAAATGCGGGCTTGCAGAACGACAAGCCCTGACGTGTCAGCTGAGCCAGGCGGTGAGCACGCGCTCGCACTCGCGGATCTGCGCGACGGGCACGTGCTCGTTGTCGGTGTGGGCCAGCAGCGGGTCGCCCGGCGCGTAGTTGACGGCCGGGATGCCCAGCTCGGCGAAGCGCGCCACGTCCGTCCAGCCGAACTTCGCGGCCGGCTCGCGGCCGACCACGGCCACGAACTCCGCGGCGGCCGGCTGGTCCAGGCCGGGGCGCGCACCCGGCGCCTTGTCGCGCAGCTCCAGCTCGTAACCGGCGAAGACCTCTTGGAGGTGGGCGTAGGCGTCGTCCATGCTGCGGTCCGGGGCGAAGCGATGGTTGATGTCGATGACGCACTCGTCCGGGATCACGTTGCCGGCGATCCCGCCCTGGACGTTGACCGCGTTGAGGCCCTCGCGGTACTCGAGGCCGTCGACCACCACCCGCCGCGGCTCGTACGCGGTGAGGATCGCCAGCACGGGGGCGGCGGCGTGGATCGCGTTGACGCCCGCCCACGCCCGCGCCGAATGCGACGCCCTGCCCTTCAGCGTGATCCGCACCCGCATCGTGCCCTGGCAGCCGCCCTCGACGCCGGCGTTCGACGGCTCGCCGAGGATGGCGAAGTCGCCGGCCAGCCAGTCGGGGTGGTTGCGCACCAGGCGGCCCAGCCCGTTCTTGACCGAGGCGACCTCCTCGTTGTCGTAACAGACGAACGTGAGGTCGTGCCGCGGCTCGGTGACGGTCGCGGCGATGCGCAGCTGGGTGGCCAGCCCGGCCTTCATGTCGCAGGTGCCGCGGCCGTACAGCAGCTCCGCGTCGCCCTCCCCGGTGGTCCAGGTGGGCAGGTTGTCCTTGATGGGCACCGTGTCCAGGTGCCCGGCGAGCACGATGCGCCGGTCCCGCCCGAGCTGCGTACGCGCCACCACCGCGTCGCCGTCGCGCAGCACCTCGAGGTGCCCGAGCTTGCGCAGGGCGCCCTCGACCGCGTCGGCGATCGCAGCCTCCGCGCCGCTGACCGAGGGTATGTCGCACAGCGCGCGGGTCAATGAGACAACATCATCGTGCAGGTCGAGCGTCATGGGGTCGACCCTATCGTCGGACCCCCCATCGATTTTCGAAGGAGTGAGCCCGTGCCGGAGACCGAGGGTCCGACCAGGCTGTGGGGTGGCCGGTTCGCCGGTGGGCCGGCCGACGCGCTGGCCCGCCTGAGTGTCAGCGTGCACTTCGACTGGCGGCTGGCGCCGTACGACATCGCGGCCTCCCGGGCCCACGCGCGGGTGCTGGCCGGCGCCGGGCTGCTCGACGCCGACGAGCTGGGGAAGATGCTGGCCGCCCTCGACGATCTCGAGTCGGCGTGCGCGGCGGGGGAGTTTCGCCCGACCGTCGAGGACGAGGACGTGCACACCGCGCTGGAACGCGGCCTGCTGGAGCGCCTCGGCGCGCTCGGCGGCAAGCTGCGTGCGGGCCGTTCCCGCAACGACCAGGTCGCCACGGACCTGCGCCTCTATCTGCGCGACCACGCCCGCGGGGTGGCCGCCGCCGTGGTCGAGCTGGCCGACGCGCTGATGGAGCAGGCCGGCCGGCACATCGACACCCCGGCGCCGGGGCTGACCCACGTGCAGCACGCCCAGCCGGTGAGCTTCGGGCACTGGCTGCTCGCCCACGTCCAGCCGCTGCTGCGCGACCTGGAGCGGATGCGGGACTGGGACGAGCGTACGGCGATCTCCCCGCTCGGCTCGGGCGCGCTGGCCGGCTCCTCGCTGCCGCTGGACCCGGCGGCGGTCGCCAAGGAACTCGGCTTCAAGGCGCCGGTGCAGAACTCCATGGACGGCGTCGCCGACCGCGACTTCGTGGCCGAGTTCCTCTTCATCACCAGCCTCATCGGCGTGCACCTGTCCCGGCTCGGCGAGGAGGTCGTGCTCTGGACCTCCACCGAGTTCGGCTGGGTGATCCTCGACGACGCGTTCGCCACCGGCTCCTCGATCATGCCGCAGAAGAAGAACGCCGACATCGCCGAGCTGGCCCGGGGCAAGGCGGGCCGGCTCATCGGTGGCCTGGTCGCCGTGCTGACCATGCTCAAGGGCCTGCCGCTCACCTACGACCGCGACATGCAGGAGGACAAGGAGCCCGTCTTCGACGCGGTCGACACCCTTCAGCTGCTGCTGCCGGCGCTCGCGGGGATGATCTCCACGATGACGGTACGGGTGGACCGGCTCGCGGCGGCTGCGCCGGTCGGCTTCTCCCTCGCCACGGAGGTGGCGGACTGGCTGGTCCGCAAGGGTGTCGCGTTCCGCGACGCGCACGAGATCACCGGCCGGCTGGTGGCCCTGTGCGCGGCGCGCGAGTGCGAGCTCGAGGACGTGACCGACGACGACCTCAAGACGGTCAGCGACCACCTCGACCCGGCCGTCCGCGAAGTCCTGTCGGTGCGCAGCGCGCTGGCCGCGCGGACGACGCCGGGCTCGACCGGGCCCGGACCGGTCGCCGACCAGCTGCAGACGGCCTCGGACAAGCTGGACGGCTGGCGCGAGTGGGCGATCGAGCGGGTCGTGCCCCGCTGACGTCGCGCCCTCCGGGTCAGGCGGGGACCTTGTCGTTCTCGTCTGCCCGGCGGGCCTGGCCCGGGATCTCGGGCGCGGTGCGCGACGATCGGGTTCGCCGCACTGCCGCCACAGCGAGTGCGGCGACCACGGCCGCCCCGGTGACGATGCCGACCGTGGCGGTCGGCACGTCCAGGAGTTTGAGCGAGCTGGCGAGCAGCACCACGACGAGCGCGGTCCGCACGATCCCGCCCGGCGCGCGGGACGAGATGCGGGCGCCGATCAGCACGCCGGGGATCGAGCCGAGCAGGACGGCGGCGGCCAGGTCCAGCTTGAGGTCGCCGAAGAACGCGTGCCCCAGGGCCGCCGACAGCACCAGGGGAATCGCCTGCACCAGGTCGGTGCCGACGAGGTCGTTCGCGCGCAGCTTCGGGTAGAGCGCGAGCAGCGCCACGATGATCAGCGAGCCGGATCCGACGCTGGTCAGCCCCACGATGAGGCCGCCTCCGACGCCGATCAGGAGCGTCGGCAGCGGGCGTACCGTGATCGGGACGGCCGGCCCGTCGCCCTGCTGGCGGCGGCCCACCCAGGCCTTGAGCAGCAGGCCGGCGGCGGCGAGCAGGAGCGCCACCCCGAGCGAGATCTTGATCGTGTGCTGCACGGTCTCGTCGTCGCCGAGCAGGCGCAGCAGCAGGACCCCGCAGAAGGCACTGGGCACGCTGCCGGCGCACAGCCAGCCGACGAGCTTCCAGTTGACGGTGCCGCGCCGGGCGTGCACCCAGCCGCCGAAGGGCTTCATCACGGCGCTCGCGGCGAGGTCGCTGGAGACGGCGGCCACCGGGGGGATGCCGAAGACCAGCACGAGGATGGGCGTCATGAGGGCTCCGCCGCCCATGCCGGTGAGTCCGACCACGATGCCGACGCCGAGTCCGGCGAGCGCCAGGGTGAGATCCATCGCTCGAGTCTCGGCGAGAATCCCTGCCTTGTCTACTAACTGGGTCGACTTTAGGGAGTTTTCCCCCGGCTCTCCCAAAGGTTGGAACGGGCGAGGGCCGCGTAGCGTACGCCGGAAGGGGTAAAGAGCCCGCCATGGAGCAACTGCAGTGGCTGGCGGTCGTCCGGCACGGTCAGAGCACGGGCAACGTGATCGCCGAGGCGGCGGAGACCGGCGGCCTCGAGGCGATCGAGATCCCCGAGCGTGACGCGGACGTCCCGCTGTCGGATACCGGACGGGAGCAGGCGGAAGCGGTCGGCAAATGGCTTGCCGGGCTGCCCGGCGACGAGCAGCCCGGGATCGCCGTGGTGTCGCCGTACCTGCGCACCCGGCAGACGGCGGAGCTGGCGCTCGAGGGCAGCGGGATCCCGGTGGTGGTGGACGAGCGGCTGCGGGACCGGGAGCTCGGGGTCCTGGACCTGCTGACCGGGCGCGGCGTGCAGGCCCGCCTGCCGCAGGAGTTCGCCCGCCGGGCGCGGCTCGGCAAGTTCTACTACCGGCCGCCCGGCGGCGAGTCGTGGGCCGACGTGCTGCTGCGGCTGCGGTCGCTGCTGCGGGAGCTCCGCGAGGATCACCCCGGCGGGCGGGTGCTGCTGTTCGCCCACGAGGCCACCCATCTGCTCGTACGCTATCTGGCCGAACGGCTCAGCGAGGCCGAGGTCATGGAGATCGCGCACGCGACCACGGTGGCGAACTGCGCGATCAGTGCCTGGCGGCGCCAGGGCGACGCGATGCGGCCGGAGATGTTCAACGAGGTGGTGCACCTGCACCGCGAGGGCGCGCCGGCGACGAAGCAGGAGGCCGTCGATGCCGAACCGGTCTGACGAGCAGGTGATCACCCCGCGGCTGTTACGGGAGTGGCCGCTGCCGGATCCCCAGGGCGACAAGGAGTCCCGCGGCACCGTACTCGTCGTCGGCGGTTCCCGGTTCACGCCCGGCGGCGTCCTGCTCGCCGGGGTGGCCGCGCTGCGGGCCGGCGCCGGGCGGCTGCAGCTGGCCGTGACCGGGTCGACGGCGACCGCGCTGAGCATCGCCGTGCCCGAGGCGAAGGTCGTGGGCCTGCCCGAGACGGACCGCGGGTCGGTCTCCGGCGACGTGCCCGGGCACCTGCTCGAGCTTGCCGCGGAGGCGGATGTGCTGGCGATCGGGCCCGGCCTGGACGACGTCGAGGAGACCGGGCGGCTGCTGCACCGGCTCCTCGACGCGGCCGGCAAGGAGGCGGCGGTGGTGCTCGACGCGTACGCCCTGGGCGCCCTGAGCCAGGAGCGCGACCTGCTGTCCGGGCGTTCGCAGCGGGTGGTCCTCACCCCGAACGTGGTGGAGGCCGGGCACCTGCTGGGCCGCGACCCCCGCGACGACCTGGCCGCGGAGGCGGCAGAGCTGGCGCACCGCTACGAGTGCACCGTCTCGCTGTACGGCCACATCGCCGCCCCCGACGGCCGAGCCTGGCGCGAGGAGAGTGGCGACGCCGGCCTGGGCACCTCCGGCAGCGGTGACGTGCGCGCCGGGATCGTGGCCGGGCTGCTCGGCCGGGGTGCCGATCCCGCGCAGTCAGCCTGCTGGGGTGCGTTCGCGCACGCGGTCAGCGGCCAACGGCTCGCCCCTCGCTACGGGCGGACCGGATTCCTTGCCCGGGAACTCGTGGACGAGGTCGCATACACGATTGCCACGGTCTGAAGCGGGTACGAGTTCGACACACGTCAAGGAAGGGAGAGTTCTCATGCCCACCGCACGCGAGATCATGACCCCCGACGTCACCTGCATCGGCGAGAAGGAGTCCCTGGCCGAGGCCGCCCACAAGATGGCCGACCTGGGCGTCGGTTCCCTGCCGATCTGCGGCGAGGACAACCGGCTCAAGGGCATGGTGACCGACCGCGACATCGTGGTGAAGGCGCTGGCCCGGGACCGCAACCCGGCCGACATCACCGCCGGCGAGCTCGGCGAGGGCAAGCCGGTGACGGTCGGCGCGGACGACGACGCCGCCGAGGTCCTGCGCACGATGGCGCAGCACAAGGTGCGGCGCCTCCCGGTCATCGACGGTCACCAGTTGGTCGGCATCGTCGCGGTCGCCGACGTCGCCCGCGCCCTGCCGGACCGCCCGGTCGGCGACCTCATCGACGCGATCTCCGAATGATCCCTATGTGAACCAGGGTCGAATATCTGTCCGATCGGGGTCACGACAGCCGCGCGCTCTGATAGATAGAGCTGCATGACTGTCATTCCCAGCGCCGAGGGTGCGGTCGACCGCCGCACCCTCCTGCGCCTCGCCGGCCTCTCCGCCGGCGCCGGTCTCGTCGCCGCCGCCACCCTGCCCGGCGAGGCCCAAGCCGCCCCCGGTGTCTTCCAGCACGGTGTCGCCTCCGGCGATCCGCTGCCCGGAGGCATCCTCCTCTGGACCCGGGTCACCCCGACCGCCGACTCGGTGCCGGGCTCCGGTGCGGGGCCGGACGTCACGGTCACCTGGCAGATCGCCGCCGACGCCGATTTCGCGAGCGTCGTGCAGGCCGGCGAGGTGCGTACCGGTCCCGCCCGCGACCACACCGTCAAGGTCGACGTGGCCGGGCTGACGCCGGCCACCACGTACTGGTTCCGCTTCGGCTACGAGGGTGCCTGGTCGCCGGCGGGACGCACGATGACCGCGCCCACCGCCGACGCCGCGATCAGCCGGCTGCGGATGGGCGTCGTCTCGTGCGCCAGCTGGGAGGCCGGCTACTTCGCCGCGTACCGGCACCTGGCCGAGCGCGGGGATCTCAACCTGGTGGTGCACCTGGGTGACTACATCTACGAGTACGGCACCGGCGAGTTCGGCGCCCGCGGCGTGGTGGTGCGCCCCACCAAGCCGGAGCACGAGACCGTCAGCCTCGCGGACTACCGCATCCGGCACGCCCTGCACAAGACGGACCCGGATTTGCAGGCGCTGCACGCCTCGGTGCCCTGGATCATCACCTGGGACGACCACGAGGTCGCCAACGACATGTGGAGCGACGGCGCCGAGAACCACACCCCGGCCACCGAGGGCGACTTCGGGGCCCGCAAGGCGGCGTCGCGGCAGGCCTATGCGGAGTGGATGCCCGTACGGCTGGGCTCCGACGGTCACATCTACCGGAGGCTGCGCTACGGCAACCTCGTCGAGCTGTCCATGCTGGACCTGCGGACGTACCGGTCGAAGCAGGTCGGCGGCGTCGACGGCGACGACATCGACGACCCGGATCGCACCATCGCCGGCGGCGACCAGCTGCGGTGGCTCACCGACGGGCTGGTCGGCAGCACCGCGAAGTGGAAGCTGGTCGGCAACCCGGTGATGATCTCGAGGCTGGACCTGGCCACCCTGCCGGCCTGGCTGCTCGGGCCGCTGGGTGACCTGCTCGGGATCCCGGACAACGGCGTGATCGTCAACCCGGACCAGTGGGACGGCTACAACGCCGACCGCGAGCGGCTCGTCGACGCCCTGCGCGCGGCGCACACCCGCGACGTCGTGTTCATCACGGGCGACATCCACACCTCCTGGGCCAACGAGCTGACCACGAAGGACACCGGTACGCGCAACCCCGCCGCCGCCGAGTTCGTGGTGCCGTCGGTTACCAGCGACAACATCGACGACTACCTCGGCACCCCGCCCGGCGGGCCGCTGAGCCGGTTGGCCGCCGACCTGATCCGGGCGACGAACGCGCACGTCAAGTGGGTGGAGACGGACGGGCACGGCTTCGGCGTCCTGGAGGTCACCACCGATCGCTGCCGGATGGACTGGTACCACCTCGCCGACCGGACGAAGAAGGACACGGCGGCGCAGTGGGTGACCGGCTGGTCGGTCGGCACGGGCTCCTCGAAGATCCGCAAGGAGTCCGCGCCGTCCTGACCGGGCCCGGGGTGGGGATCGCGGGACCCGACCCCCACCCCGGGGACTGTCGCCCCCTAGTTCACGAGCACCTCGTAGATCCGCGCCGCGGTGCTCCCGTCGGAGGCGGGTGTCACCACGGATATACGAAGGTACCGGGCATCGAAGTTCACCGTTGTGGATGTGTTGTCCGCCGTATTGCCGCGCACCTGGGTCCGGGTGGTCCACGACGACCCGTCGTCCGAGGTCTGGACGTCGAAGTCGCGCGTGTTCCATGCCGGGTACTCGCCGCCGGCGCCGGCGTGTCGGATGACCACCGTGGCGATGTGCTGGCGGCTGCCGAGGTCGGCCTGCACCCACTTGGTGGCGCCCTGCGAGCACCACTTGTCGGCCCAGCCGCCGAGCCAGCTGCCGTTGAACGCCTTGTCCGCGCCCTCGTTCGCCCCGCAGGACGAGTCGGCGGTGGCCGGGCGGCGCAGCGCGAGGTCGGTGGGTGCGCTGCTGCTGCCGTACACCTCAAGTTCGTAGATCCGTGCCGTGCCGCTGCCGTCGTTGGCCGGTTGGCTCGTCTCGAACCGTACGTAGCGGGCGCTGCGGGCCGGGATCGGCGTGTAGGTCCGGCTGGCCTTCGAGCCGGTCACGGTGACCGCGGTGCTCCAGGTGGTGCCGTCAGTGCTGGTCGAGATCGTGTACGCGCCGGTGTTCCAGCCGGTCTGCTCGCCGCCGAGCCCCGCGTGCTTGACGACGAAGGAACTCACCGTGCGCGCCGAGCCGAGGTCGACCTGGAGCTGCTGCGGCGCCGTACCCGAGCAGAACTTGCTGTTGCCCGCGATCGCGCCGTCGACGGCCTTGACCGGGGACTCCGCGCTGTTGCAGGACGCCGAGCCGGTCACCGGCCGGCCCAGGGCCAGGTTCGCCCCCAGGTCGGGTTCGGCCGCCGGCTGGGCGCGGCCGTCACCGAAACTCGGGGGTACGTCGCCCGCGCCCGTCCCCCACGCCGACGGGCTGCCGCCCTGCGTGAAGGCGATGGTGCCGCCGCCGGCGATGTCGCCGTACCGGAAATAGCTGTGACTGGTCGCGGTGCCGTCCACCGAGAGGCTCTGCACGTAGCGGTTGGCGGCGCTGCCGCCGGTGATCGTGATGTTGCCCGGCGCGCGCTGGATCAGCACGTTCGGGAACAGTGCGCCGTGCACCGCGAGCGTGTCCGCGCCCGGGGTGACCGGGTAGAAGCCCAGCGCCGACCAGACGTACCAGGCCGAGGTGGCGCCGAGGTCGTCGTTGCCGGGCAGGCCGCCGGCGCCGGTGGTGAAGGACTCGGCCATCACGCGGCGGACCGCGTCGCTGGCCCCCGCGGGCTTGCGGGCCGCGTTGTACGTCCACGGCACGTTGTGCTCGGGCTCGTTGCCGATGTAGAAGTACGGCCGCACGAGCCCGCCGTTGAGCTCGGTGAAGTGATGGTCGAGGCGCTGCGCCGCGGTGGCCGGGCCGCCCATGAGGGTCACGAGCGCGCCGAGGTTGTGCGGGACCATCCAGGTGTACTGGGCGGCGTTGCCCTCGACGTACGGGCTCTCCTGCGCCGGGTTCAGCGGTTGCCGCCAGCCCCCGCCGCTGTCGCGCGTGTGGATGTACGACGACTCGCCGTTGAACAGGCTGCGCCAGTACTGCGAGTGCGCGCTGTACGTGTTGTAGCCCGCGGTGTCGCCCACCGCCTTGGCGAACTGCGCGATGGCGAAGTCGGAGGACGCGTACTCGAGGGTCTCCGACGGGTTGCCGGGGATGAACTGGCTCGCCTCGTACGCGCCCTCGTTGCCCCGCAGGACGACGCCCTGCGTGCTGCCGCCGGTGGCGCTCTTCTTCATCAGCGCCAGCGCGGCCGCGGTGTCGAAGCCGCGGACGCCGAACGCGTACGCGCTGCCCACGATGATCGGCCCGGGGTCGCCGGGCATGACGAAGTCCTCCACGGTCTGGTGCGACCACTTCGGCAGCAGGCCGCCCTGCTGTCCGTCGAGGACCATCGACTTGACGATGTCGCTCATGACGTCCGGGGCGATGAGCGCCACCAGCGAGGCCCACGACCGGTAGATGTCCCAGCCGGAGTAGTTCTGGTAGACCGGGTGCGATGCGGTGTGCACGGCGCCGTCGAACCCGCGGTACTGGCCGTTGGTGTCGCTCGAGACGTTCGGGTTCTGCAGCACGTGGTAGAGCGCCGTGTAGAACTTCTGCAGGTCGGTGCCGGAGCCGCCGGTGGCCTGGATGCGGTTCAGCGCGGTGTTCCAGGCGCTGTTCGCGTTGGCGCGTACGGTCGCGAAGCTCGCGGCCTCGGCGGTGGCGTTGTTCTGCGCGTTGGCCACGCTGACGAACGAGATGCCGACGGTGGCGTTGACGACCGCGTTCGAGGTGGTGTCGAAGGTGACGTACGCGCCGGTCTGGGTGCCGCTCGTGGTCGTGGATCCGGCCGTGACCGTGCCGCCCTTGAACGTCCCGAAGCCGGTGGGCGTGCGGTCGAACAGGATCGAGTAGTACATCTTGAACGTCTTGCCGCCGCAGAAGCCGCCCGCGGTGTGTTCACCCCAGACGCGGTTGCCGCTGATGGTGACGTTGCCGTCGCGGTCACCGGTGGCGGACCGGCTCGCGTTGATCAGGACCCGCGCGGTGGTGCTCGCCGGGTACGCCAGCCGCAGCGCGCCGGTCCGCGTGGTGGCGCTCAGCTCCGCGTCCACGCCGTACTTGTCGAGCCGGTTCTTGTAATAGCCGGGCGAGGCGGTCTCGTTGGACTTCGTGTACGCCGATGCGTAGCTGGTCCAGGCCGAGCCGGGGGAGGAGCCGAGGTTTCCGGTGACCGGCAGGATCGGGATGTCCTCGTTGTTGGGGCAGCCGGCGCCGTTGAAGTGGGTCAGGCTGAACGACTCGACGGTGCGGTCCCGGTCGCGGTAGCCCGAGGGGGACCCGGTGGGCGTGTCCGGGCTGAACTGCACCATCCCGAACGGCACGGTGGCGCCGGGGAAGGTGCTGCCGCCGGCGCCGCCGGCGACCGGGTTGGGGGAGTTGCTGTCGTCGGTGCCGACGAACGGGTTGACGTACTGGGTGAGGTTCAGGTCCGCGGCGGTCGCCGCCTGCGGAACGGAGAGGGCTGCGGCGGTGAGGACAACCGCCGCGGCGAGGGTACGGAGCATGGGGGTGCCGTCCCTTCCTGCGGAACAGGCGTGACAACGTTGTCACTGGATGGCACCAATAGAAACACGGCTATATAACTAGTTGTCAATATCCGCGGCGCCGGCGGATCAGCGTGGCGGCAGCCATCGCCGTGCCACCCGTGCCGACCCCGCCGAGGACCCCCAGCGCGAACCGCTGCTCGTCGGCCGCGCGGGGCCCGGCCAGGGCACTGATCCCGGCGATCCAGAAGGCCAGCAGCACGATCCCGGCCGCGATCAGCGCCCACCGCGGCAGGTCGACCGGGGGCGCCCACACCTCCCGGATGAACCAGCTCTGCGGCCGCCGACCCCGCAACGCCCGCCGGTTCGTGATGATCCCGGCGGTGAAGCCCGGCAGCACCAGCGCGGCGGCGATCGTGACCGCGAGGCCGGTGGAGACGACGCCCTTGCCGAGCAGCAGTCCGGCGATCAGCGCAGCGCACCAGAGGACGCCGGCCAGGCACAGGACGTCCAGCAGCAGCAACAACCGACGAGAGATCACCGACCCGGACGTTAGCGCCCGGAACCCTCCCGCACGGGCCGTTCCGGCTTTTTGCGCGGAACGTGCCGCCGGTACGCACTCACGGTCGGATCGCCCGCGATCCAGAACCGCCACGGCACGTCGTGCGCGGCGGTCACCCCGACCCGCGGCCCGGCCTCGACCGGCCCGACCGGCCCGTCCGGCTCGCGCAGCGTCGCCGGGCCGGTGCCGTCCACGACCGAGGTGCCGTTGGCCCGGCGGTCGATCCCCAGGACCTGCATGAGCTTCGCCGGGCCGGCGGCGAGGTCACGGTCCCGGGCGGTACGCCGGCGCTCCCGCGCGTGCTCCAGCCCGTCGACGACCTCCCCGGCGCGCAGCAGCACCGCGGACGCCACGCCCGGCTCGCCGCACACGACGTTGGCGCAGAAGTGCACGCCGTAGATCTGGTAGACGTACAGCACGCCGGCGGGGCCGAACATGACCTCGTTGCGGTTCGTCACCCCGCGGTGCGCGTGGCTGGCCGGATCCCTGCCGAGCCCGCTGTACGCCTCGACCTCGGTCAGCCGTACGGTCACGCCGTTCGCCGTCAGGCGCCATCCGAGCAGCTGCCGTGCCGCCTCGTCGACCTTGTCCGCGGGGAGCTCGAGCCAGGGGTACGTCACGCCACCAGCGAAGCACAGGGTCAGCTGGTCGGCCGCGTCGGCCCTTTCGGGCGGCGGCGCTTCACCGGCCCGCAGCAGCCGCCCGGGCGGTACGGGCCGATGGGCCGGGTCGGCCCGAACTCGAGGCGGCGGCGTCGCCGGCGCCGCGCGGGTCCGCTCGCGCCGGTCATCCCACGAAGTCCTGGGTCATCCACACGACTCCCTTGCTGTCGCGGACCACGCTCAGGCCGATGTGCTTGAAGCTCTTGCTGAGCAGGTTCTTGCGGTGGCCGTCGTCCGGCGGGACCTCGGCGAGCATGCTGTCGGTGAGCCCGTCGGCGGCCTCGACGATCTGGGCGTCGCTGCCGCCCGCGGAGCCGAAGCCGATGTTCTCGCCCGCGGAGCGCCAGCTCACGCCCTGCGCGCTGAACCGGTCGCCGATGCCGGTCTCGCCCGCGCACTGGTGGGACAGCCCGCAGCCGTCGATCATCAGCTGGTTGTGGATGGCCGAGGCCTTCGACAGCGAGTCGTCCAGCGTGTACGCCGGCAGGCCCTCGTCGCCGCGGGCGGCGTTGATGTGGGCGAGCACCCGGTCGAGGATCGAGCCGCTCGTCGCCGGCGGGTTGCCGCTGGTGGGCCGGGGCGCCCGGGTGGTGGGCCGCTTCGTCGCCGCGGGCTTCGGCTTCGGCTTCGCCTTGGGAGGCGTCGTGGTGACGGCCGGTGCGGGCTTGGTCGCGGGGCGCGACGGCGCCCCCGAGGGCGGCAGAGAGGCGGTCGCCGCCTCGTCGAGCAGCAGGTCCGTCCCGGTGCCCGCGCCGTCCAGGTCGGCCGGCGGTTCGGTGACCAGCGGCGCGTCCGCGGACGCCCGCTCGGCGGCCGGTTCGGAGTCGTGCCGGTGGAGCCCGACGACCGTGAACCCGACGCCGATCACGACGGCGGTGGCACCCGCCGCCAGCGTGTACCGGAACTGATGGGCAGCGGACATGGCCACGGACTCGGTCACCTCAAGCTCTCGTCGGACGGCCGCGGCGTGCACGGCTCGGCGGCCGCGGGCGCGGCGCCTGACGACTATGGCCGCCGGAGCCGGGCGGTGGGCCGTACCTCAGGAGCGCTTAAGGATCGACACACGAAGACCTAAGATCACGTGGTGGACCTGGGAGAGGGATACCGCCTGCTCGACGGGCCGCCGCCGGTCGACGAGTACCTGGCGCTGCGCCGTGCTGCGGGGCTGTCCCCCAGATCCCGTGCGCAGGCGGTCGCCGCCCTGCCCGGGAGCTGGTACGCGTGCCACGTCGTGCACCTGGAGAGCGGCCTGGCGGCGGGCATGGGCCGGGTCATCGGCGACGGCGGCTGGTACTTCCACGTGGTCGACATGGCGGTGTCGCCGCAGCACCAGCGCCGCGGCCTCGGCGACGCGGTGCTGACCGTCCTGCTCGACCGGATCCGCGCCAAGGCGCCGCCCGGGGCGTACGTGAACCTGCTCGCCGACCCGCCCGGCCGCCGCCTGTACGCCCGGCACGGCTTCGCCGAGACGGCGCCGGACTCGATCGGCATGGCGTTGCGGCTGCCGTGACGACGGCTACGAGGCCCAGGACAGGAAGCGTTCGTAGAGGTCGGCAGGGGTCGGCTCGCCCCGGGCCGTGAGGTCCTCGACGGCGTCGTACATCGTCGAGGCCATGTAGATCGCCAGGCCGGACGGGAAGCGGGCGTACTGCACCGCCAATTCGGCCTTGGCGTCGCCGCACGGCCATGGCCGTGCGCACACCAGGCACTCCCAGGACGGGCGGGCCGGCAGGTGGTCGGTCCGCGGCACGAGCATCAGGGCCCGGCCCGTCCGGGCGGCGAGGCCATCGCTGGCCGTGGATCCCCTCCGGCGTCGACCGCCATCACGCACCCCTCCCGTCGAATCCCGTCATCACCGGTAGCGATGCAGGGACTACACACAGGAGCCTGCGTGACCTACTCTCGGGCATCAATGGATCGGGGCGAGATTTCCGAGATCGAATTCTCAGTGTCTCGCTCAGACCGATTCGGTCGTCTCGTTCGGCACATCTGCATATTTCCCGACACTGGAGGCGGCCGTGACCACCGACACAGGCTCCACCGTCCCCCGGCGCCAGGCCGGTCGGCTCATGAAACAGCTGCGTGAGCAGGCGGGCATCTCCCTCATGGCGGCGGCGGAGGAACTGGAGTTCTCCCGCGCCCGGATGTACCGCATCGAGAACGGCGAGGTGTCGCTGCGCAAGCACGACGTGCTGGCCATGTGCTCGTTCTACGGTGCCAACGACCAGATCACCGAGGTCCTGGTCGGGCTGGCGCGGGAGTCCAAGGCGAAGGGCTGGTGGCACGCGTACGGCGACGTGGTCCCGGGGTGGTTCGAGCTCTACGTCGGCATGGAGACGGCCGCCGAGCGGCTGCGACACTACGCGCCGAGCGTCATCCCGGGCCTCCTGCAGAACCGCGAGTACGCCGAGTGGGTCTTCCGCAAGCGCGCCGACCTCGACGAGGCCGGGGTGCAGAACGCGGTGGCCGTACGCCTGGAGCGCCAGGAGCTGCTGCGCCGGCACAGCCCCCGCCCGCCGCAGCTCGAGGTGATCATCGACGAGGGCGTACTGCGCCGGACGATCGCCGACACGCTCGGCATGCAGAAGCAGCTGGCGCACCTGGTCAACATCTCGCAGCGGCCCGGGGTGAGCGTGCGCGTACTGCCTTTCTCGGTGGGCCCGCACAGCGCGTCCAGCGCCGGTTCGTTCACCATTCTCGACTTCCCCACCCTCGGGGCGGCCGCTCCCGAACCGACGACGATCTACAGCGAGAATCTGACCGGCGCCCTCTACCTCGACAAGGCCCGTGAAGTGGAGACTTATAGCGGCATCTGGCGTGAGCTGGAACGCGCGGCCCTCGGCCAGCGTGCCTCCGACGATTTCCTCGGCACGATCATCAAGGAGAGCGATGGCTGACCTGACCGGCGCCCGATGGCACAAGAGCACCCGCAGCGGCAGCAACGGGGGTGACTGCGTCGAGGTCGCCGACAACCTGCCGGACATCGTCGCCGTCCGGGACAGCAAGAACCCGCACGGACCGGCGCTGATCTTTCCCCGCGACACGTGGCGGGCGTTCATCCGTTCGCTCAAGGACCAATAGCCTGAGGCGGTGATCACCACCGTCGACCTGCCCGCGCCCGGCCCGCTCTGGCGCCGGTGGGCCACTCTGGCCGCGGCGCTCACCGCCCTCGGCCGCGAGGACAGCTGGACCGTGGGACCCGCCGGCGCCCACCACGACGACGGCGGCGGCAGCTGGAGTCACCTCGCGCTCGTCGAGGGCGACCGGGCGGTCCTGTGGGGCTACGACCGCGACTACAGCGCGACCACCGACCTCGATCCGCCGCTGGACCTGCTCGCGGGCGCCCCGGCCTGGCTTCCCTGGGAGGAGCTGGCCCGGCTCGCGGCACAGGACCAGCTCGGTTACGTGCTCTGGTACGACGGCACGGCCGCGTGGCAGCGGGTCTCTTATCCGGACGACGTGGAGGACGGCCTGGATTCGACGGCCGGCCCGGTCCTCGGCGAGCGGGCCGCCCACCGCGAGCTCGAGGAGTTCGTGTTCGTACGGGGCGGGCACGGCGTCGACACCCCCGCGGAGCGCGCCGCCGTCGCCGAGGCGGCGGACCGGTTGCTCGCCGGCTTCGGCCCGGAGGCCCTGCACGACCTCGTGGGCCGGCTGACCGGGGTGTCCGCCGACCTGCCCGCCGCCCTGGCCGTGGCCGCCCGCGCCGGTCTGCTGCCGGGCACCGCCGTACCCGTGCTTCCGCCCGGCCGCCGACCCGCCGGCCGCCTGATCCGCAAGCTCAGCGAGGCCGAGCACGACCGGCTGATCTGGACGGCGATGCGGGAGGAGACCGAACGCACCCGCCCGGTGCCCGTCCCGACCGGCGAACTGGGCGCGCTGGTGACCTGGTTGCGCGGCCGTGCCCCGGCGGGCGACGGCCGCTGTTCGCTGCTGGTGTACGCCGACGACGCCGGCCTCACCGCCCAGCCGGGCGAACACCCGCCCGCGGACCTGCCCGGCGAGGGCCGCTTCGACGCCTTCCGCGAGCTCAGCGAGCTCGTCCGTCGGCTGCGCGCGGCCGAGGCGGACGACACCTGCGGGAGCTGGCTCTTCCTGCGTGTCGAGACGACCGCGGGCACGGTCTCCGTGGACCGCCGCTACGACGCCTGGCCCTCCTGGTGGGCGGACGACGGCATCTCCGGACCGTGGCGCGGCAACCTCCGCCGCGAGGTCGGGGCGCGCGCGGCGGCGTGGCATCCGTCCTGGACGACACTGCTGAACCCCGAGGTCGCCTACCGCCCGGCGTAGGCGGCTACAGTGCCGGGCGTGAGCAGACTCCTCAAGGGCATCGCCGGAACGTTGCGCCGCATCGCGGGCAGCCGCGCCCCGGCGCCCCGGCCTGCGCCCCGGCCGGCACCGCGCCAGGTCCCGACCGCCAGCCGGGGCCGCCGGCTGGAGTACGCGCCGAACCTCGACGGCGACGCCGATCCGGGCGAGATCGTCTGGACCTGGGTGGAGTACGAGGAGGACGCCAGCCGGGGCAAGGACCGCCCGGTGCTGGTGGTGGGCCGCGACGGCCGTACCCTGCTCGGCCTGATGCTCTCCAGCCAGAGCGAGCGGGACGGCCGGCGCAACTGGCTCGGCCTGGGCCCCGGGGACTGGGACCGCGACTCGCGGCCCAGCTGGGTCCGGCTGGACCGGGTGCTGGAGGTCGACGAGGACGGCATCCGCCGCGAGGGCGCGATCCTCGACCGCGCGCGCTTCGACCGGGTGGCGGCGGCGCTGCGGGACGACCACGGCTGGGCATAACCCGCGCCCGGCGGCAGTTGACCACTACCGTGGGTGCCATGGATACGGACGTAATGGTCGGTTTCGGCGGCAAGCAGGCGTGGCTGGCCGTCCGCGACGGCGACCCGGCCGAGGTGCTGGCTGCCCTGGGCCTGGGTGACCTCGGCGAGGTGCGCTGGCGCGACGGCATCGACCTGGCGCACCTCACCGACGATCGCGTCGCGGTGACCCCGCCGCTGCCCGGCGCCGGGGGCAGCCCTTGGGTGCTCGTCGCGGGCCGCCACCTGATGCGCCCCGACGTCCCCCTGGACCTCGCCGCGCTGTCGAAGCAGCTGCACACCGAGGTCCAGTTCTTCGCCACCCATCGCGTCACCGAGACCCACCGCTGGCAGCGCGCCGACGACGGTTCGCTGATCCGAGCCTTCGGCTACGTAGGACAGACCGGCGACGTCACCTCCTGGTACGGCGACCCGGACCCGGTGGAACTCGCCGCCGGCCTGCCCGCGAGGTTGCCGGGCGACGAACCCGAGCCCGGGTCCCTCGACGACGAGCTGATCCGCCTCCTGGAGGACGGCGACCTCCCCGCCTCGACGACGGTGCTGGTCTCCGAGCACGACGTGCTGCGTGTCGCCGCGGGCTGGAGCATTGATCCCACCGGCCTCGACGGCCGCCAGGCGCCGGGTCCGCTGCGTGTCGGCTCCGCCGCCTGAGGGAAGGACGACACCATGCGCAAGTACGTGATCATGGGCGTGCAGGGCAGCGGCAAGGGCACCCAGAGCGAGCTGCTCGAGACCGGCCTCGACCTCGTCCACATCAGCGTCGGCGACATCTTCCGCTGGCACGTGCAGCACCACACCAAGCTCGGCGCCCAGGTCCGGCGCACGATGAGCGCCGGCGACCTCGTCGGCGACGACCTCGTCGAGTCGGTGGTCCGCGACCGCCTCGACCAGCACGACTGGAACTTCGGCTTCATCATCGACGGCTTCCCCCGCAACGGGCGCCAGGCCGAGTTCTTCATGGAGAGCTACGACATCGACGGCGTCATCCACCTCGAGCTGCCGGACGACGAGGTGCGCCGCCGCGTCCTGAGCCGCCGGCTCTGCCCGGGCTGCGGAATGGACTACAACCTGATCGCCGACCGCCCGAAGGTCGAGGGCCGCTGCGACATCTGCGGCACCCAACTCATCGTCCGCGAGGACGACACCCCGGAGGCACTCGCCGCCCGGCTGCGCGACTACCACGAGAAGACGCGCCCCGTCCTCGAACTGTTCCGGCGCAAGGAGGTCGTGCACGACGTGGACGCCCGGCCCGCGGCGGAGAAGGTGCAGGAGGAGATCCGCCGGGTGCTCGACCTTCCGCCCTACGAGGCCTGAGGCCGCTAGCCCTTTGAGCAGGTCGGTCAGTCGGCCTCGTGGACGTCGTAGCCGCGCTGGGTGAGCTCCTGTTCGACGACGTGGCAGACGTGCTCGGCCACGGCGACCCGCGCATAGTGCTTGCTGTCGCCCGGCACGACCAGCCACCTCCCCCGCGCCCGATCCGTCTTCTCGATCATCTCTTCGACGGCGGCCTCGTAGTCGCCGCGGCGCTCCCGGTTGCGCCAGTCCTCGTCGGTGAGCTTCCATGCGCGCAACGGGTCGGCCGCCCGGCTCTCGAACCGGCGCAGCTGCTCGTCCTCTGACACGTGCATCCAGAACTTGATGAGGATCATGCCCTCGGCGGTGAGGGTACGTTCGAACTCCACGATCTCGTCGTACGCCCGGGACCACTGCTCGGGGGTCGCGAAGCCCTCGACCCGTTCGACCAGCACCCGGCCGTACCAGGAGCGGTCGAGAACCGTCATCCCGCCCCAGCCCGGCAGCACCGCCCAGAACCGTTGCAGGAAGTGGTGCCGCTTCTCGTCGTACGTCGGCGCCGCGAACTGCGAGACGCGGACATGCCGGGGGTCGAGCGGGGAGACGAGGCGCTTGATGGCGCCGCCCTTGCCGGAGGCGTCCCAGCCCTCGAACAGGACGCAGAGCGGCGGGCCGATCTTGTGCCCGCCCAGCTGGCCGCCGAGGAGCAGGCGGAGCCGCAGCAGCCGCTGCTGGGCCGCCTCCAGCCTGTCGGCGGCCTTCTTCTTGGACATCTCGACGGGGGATACGGCGGATCCGAGACGACTCATCAGCACAGCCTGCCACCCCAGGCAGCGAAACCCGATGTCACGGCCGCCGGGGGATGCAGGACAATCGCGGTGTGACTCTCGTTGACGACATGCAGTGGCGCGGACTCATCCAGGACTCGACCGACCCCGACGAGCTGCGCAAGCACCTCGACGGCGGCTCGATGACGTTCTATGTGGGCTTCGACCCCACCGCGGCCTCCCTGCACGTCGGCCACCTGATGCAGGTCGTCACGGCCCGCCGCCTCCAGCTCGCCGGCCACCGCCCGCTGCTGCTGGTCGGCGGGGCCACCGGACAGATCGGCGATCCGAGCGGCAAGTCGGCCGAGCGGGTCCTCAACTCCAGCGAGGTCACCGCGGGCTGGGTGATGCGCATCCGCGAGCAGCTCGCCCCGTTCGTCAGCTTCTCGGGTGCCAACGCCGCGGTCGCGGTGAACAACCTCGAATGGACCGGCGAGCTGTCGGCGGTCGACTTCCTGCGCGACGTCGGCAAGCATTTCCCGGTCAACAAGATGCTGGCCCGGGACGTGGTGCGCAACCGCCTCGAGAGCGGCATCAGCTTCACCGAATTCAGCTACCAGTTGCTGCAAGCGAACGACTTCTACGAGCTGCACGTCCGCCACGGGTGCCAACTGCAGTTCGGCGGGTCGGACCAATGGGGCAACATCACCGCCGGCGTCGATTTCGTCCGCCGGCGCGGCGCCGGCCCGGTCAACGCCTTCACCACCCCGCTGGTGCTCAAGGCCGACGGCACGAAGTTCGGCAAGAGCGAGGGCGGAGCGGTCTGGCTCGACCCGGCCATGACCTCGCCGTACGCGTTCTACCAGTTCTGGGTGAACGCCGACGACCGCGACGTCTCCCAGTACCTGCGCTACTTCAGCTTCAAGTCCCGGGAGGAGATCGAGGAGCTGGAGAAGGCGACCGCCGACCGGCCCCAGGCCCGGCTCGCGCAACGGGAACTCGCCTTCGAGATCACCGCGTTGGTGCACGGCGAGGAGGAGGCGCGCCAGGCCGTGGCCGCCAGTCAGGCGCTGTTCGGCCGAGGATCGCTGGCCGAGCTCTCGGCGGAAACGCTGCGGGCCGCCCTTTCCGAGGCAGGCCTGACACAGGTACGGGGTGAGCTCCCGACCGCCACCGCGCTCCTGCAGCACGCGGGCCTCGTGAAGAGCGGGGGAGAGGCGCGGCGGACGATCGCCGAGGGCGGCGCGTACGTCAACAATGAGCGGGTCACCGACCCGGAGGCCGTGGTCCCGGAGTCCGCGCTGCTGCAGGGGCGCTTCCTCGTGCTGCGCAAGGGCAAGCGGACGTTCGCCGGTATCGAACGGGTGTGACCCAGGTCTACTTCTGCGGATTTGACGCTCGTTCGGCGCCCGACGTACCTTTCTACCTGCCCGTGGGGATTGCTCCTCGGGCAGGAAGAACCCAGCACCGGCATGGTCTGCCGTCGGGCGCTGGACCGGGTGGTGCGGACCGGGCCCCTTCGGGGGCCGCGGATTCCCCTTCGGGGGGCCGATTTGGAGCCGCGAAGCCGACCGGGTAAGGTTCTTCGAGTCGGCAGGGAAACGGACGCGGCAAGCGGACGTCCTGCCAAACCCCCAGGATTGAGCATCGGATAGAGTCGTGCGCGGCTCCGATTCGGTGGGATTGATCGGGGACTTGCGTGAAATACCCCGGATTTGACGGTGGGAAACAGCGCGAGTAAAGTTGAGCGAGTGCCCCGGAGAACGGGCCGCGGAAATGCGGTTCTTTCAACGGTGTGTGGTTGTTCTTTGAGAACTCAACAGGGTGCTTGATAAGCCAGTGCCAATTATGATTTACCCGGCCAGATGCTTTTGTGTCTGGTGGGA